>JBAXVB010000324.1:0-4651 GCA_037129415.1 Deltaproteobacteria bacterium | reverse complement strand
GTGACAAATAATAGAATCAATGCGAGCATTTTTCTGATAACAA
The DNA here is from genome assembly GCA_037129415.1 of Deltaproteobacteria bacterium. GTDB lineage: Bacteria > Desulfobacterota > Desulfobacteria > Desulfobacterales > Desulfatirhabdiaceae > RAAP-1. The sequence continues at coordinate 4,608 of JBAXVB010000324.1, read as the reverse complement.
CAGGGCTGGTTAACTTTGAGAGTTCCACTCCTATTTTTGCCCCCAGTATTGCTCCGACAGCGATGGGCATCATATAGTCGATATGAATATTGCCCAATATCATGAACATGACCATTCCTACAAAAGATGACACACACAGAATAAAATGAGAGGTGCCCAACGCTATATGAACTGGAATCCTTAAAAACAGAATCAGAAAAGGAACATGAATAATTCCTCCTCCGATACCAATTAGATTTGAAAAAAAACCGATGATAAAAGTGCCAATATAGCTAAGTGAGATATTGGTTGAATAGGAAACTTTGTTTCCATCCAGATCTTCTATGGTAACTTCCCTGTTGTATTTATATTCAGGCAGTAGATTTATCTGAGAGTTGGAAAAAAACAAATAACAGGAGATTACTAAAAGTAGTATGGCGAAAACAACAAGGAACAAGGAATTTGTATATTGCTGGACAATCAGCGGCCCTAAAATAGCTCCAGGAATTACTATCAAGGAGAGTTTTTTCGCTAAATCGACATCAATACACTTTTTATAGTAATACATAAATGAACCGGCGGTGGTATTAAAAAAGATAATACCTATGGATGTGCCTATCGCATCCTGCACGGTAAAACCACAAACGAGCATTAAAAATGGAACGTGAATAAACCCTCCGCCTACCCCAACCATTGTGCCGATGGTTCCTACGACCAAGCCGAATAGTATCAGGAGGGATGATCTGACAAAAAAACCGATTTGCATAAAATCCGGATTTGGTTTTTGAACGTTCAAAGCAACTGTAACAGGTCCTGTTGCAACCTTGTCATTCGTAAGGATATGGCAATCGCCGCATCCTTCCAATGGAATATGTGACATGGCTGCCTTGACGCTTACAACGCTCTTTACCGAAATAACATGGCATCCTCTGCAGTCTGAAAACTCTTGGTGAATCTGATCGTCGGGTACTTTATCGTGAATATCTATTGGCTCTTTTGCTGTGGCGGGGAGAGGCGCAGGCGCCGCAACTGCTGCAAGCACAACGCCCGTTGTTTGAGAGAAAAAATGTTTTGCGCGATTTATCGGAATAGCAAAACCAATCCCTGTATATGTGCCATCCGGAGCATAAATAGCTGTTCCAACTCCAACGACTTTCCCAAAGATATTGATGATAGGCCCTCCGCTGTTACCTTCATTGATAACAGCGTCAGTTTGAATCATATCCTTGTATGTCACCCCTTGTATCACTATCTCTCTATGCAAATCGCTGACGATTCCGAAAGTAACGCTATCTTTAAACCCAAAAGGGCTGCCGACGCATATCACCAAGTGGCCAGTCTTCAATAGATCGGAATTGTCAAGAGACGCAGGTCTAAATATATCATTGCTATCAATCTTCAAGAGCGCCAAATCCAAAGATTGATCTGCGTTTATCAATTTTGCGGAGATTTCATTTGTACCTATCCGCCATTGGGATACAGTAATATTCTGAGCATTTTCAATCACATGAAAATTGGTCAAAACATAACCTCTGTCATCAACGACAAATCCTGAGCCGATACTTTCATACAAAATATCCGACTGACTTTGCTTTTGAGCCTTGACGCTGACAACGGATTTCATCACATTGGATGTTGCCTGATTTATATTTTTTTGCAGTTCTTCAAGCGGTTGTGCAGAAATAGCAAGGGATATGTCCTGGCTGATCAAGCTCAGAAATACGATCAAAAGAATACGTGCTATCATTTTAAGTGACTCTTCTCATTTCAAATGGTTGATTTATACTGCGAACGGGCATAATCTGCACTTTCCTTATGCTCCCTCTCCCAGCGGGGGAGGGTTGGGGTGGGGGTTCGTTACGGAAGCAGAGAAAACCCGACTCTGGATTATACTTGATATTTAATAATTGTCAATTCGATAAAGGGTTTGTTTCATGACGGCATATTCCTTCCGTAAATCGTCTTGCTGAAACTGCTATGCCCCTGAGCATTATCCGAAGCAACTGTATCTGATTCTGGGCTGACCACGACATACCCCCCGTATAATTATCACCCTAACCCAAATAAAAATGACTTCAAGGACAAAATAAACTTGACTTGCTTGAACAAATGCATAAAATGTAACCATTCTTGTTCAATTTTGTTCCAAAGACCATCCAGCAGATTTTATACCCCTGGTTGATCTGCCGAACAATCCGTATTCAGCATATTAAAGGGCGCGTATGAGATATTGGCGAGTTCCTCTGGATTCGAAGGAAATTGTGGTTTCCCGCGGAGTCGTGGTGATTCTTGAAGAAAGATGCAAGGGCTGCGGTTATTGTATTGCCTACTGCCCCCGCAATGTGCTTGAGCTGTCCCCCGGATACAATGTGAAGGGCTACCACCCGCCCCTTGTCAAAAAGCCGGATGATTGCGTCAACTGCCATTACTGCGAAACAATCTGTCCGGATTTTGCTATATACTCACTGGAAATACCGCCGGAATTGTCTCAACTGGCTGTTCTTCCGGAACTTCCGGCAGAAATACCCAGGTAAATATGCCGAAGTTTTTTACGGAAGCATTCTTTATTCCATGAGAAAGCTTTTTGCTCTTCAGCCTTAACATTTTCTAATGAAAGCGACTGTATGAAACCAGCAGTGCTAACCGGTGAACATTTTATGACGGGTGATGTCGCCTGCGCGGAGGGTGCTCTGGCGGCAGGGTGCCTTTTTTTTGGAGGGTATCCCATTACGCCGGCAACCGAGATCGCCGAACACATGGCCTCCCGTCTTCCCGATGTCTGCGGAACCTTTGTGCAAATGGAAGATGAAATCGCCGCCATGGCCTCGATTCTCGGGGCTTCCTGCGCCGGAGTCAAGAGCATGACCGCCACTTCCGGCCCGGGCTTCAGCCTGATCATGGAAAACCTGGGGCTTGGCATCTGCACGGAAACCCCTTGCGTGGTGGTCAATGTTCAGCGGGCAGGTCCTTCAACCGGACTGCCCACTCTCGGAGCACAGGGGGACATGATGCAGGCAAGGTGGGGATCTCATGGCCATTATGAAATCATCGCTCTGGCGCCTGCATCGCCGCAGGAGCTTTTCTATTTGACGATCACAGCCTTTAATTTGAGTGAAACCTACAGAACCCCGGTTCTGGTCATGACGGACGAAGTCACGGGACACCTGAGCGAGCGGGTGGTCATTCCGGAAGCAGGCGCTATCAAGCTGCGACACCGGCCAACTCCCAAGGGCAGAAAAGACCGTTTCAAGCCTTTTCAGCCGGGTCCCAATGGTGTTGCTCCGATGGCCATTGCCGGCGAAGGCTACGGAATTCATGTTACCGGCCTGACGCACGATGAACGGGGCTACCCAGGCATGAACGTCGAAACACAGATTGAGATGATGGGCCGGTTGACTCTGAAGATCCGCAATAACCTTGATGACATAATCCGGACTGAAAGCTACCGGATGGAGGATGCCGAAATCGTCGTTGTATCTTACGGAATCTCGGCCCGCAGCAGCCTGGCGGCAGTGGATGAAGCCAGGGACCAAGGCATCAAGGCAGGACTTCTGAGGCTGATCACCGTCTGGCCCTTTCCGGAACAGCAGATTCAAAAGCTTGCGGAAAAGGTGCGCGGTTTTGTGACAGTCGAGATCAATTTGGGTCAAATTCACCTGGAAGTTCAAAGATGCGCAAGAGGCAGGGTTCCCGCCATTCTGGTCGGACATCCCGGTGGTGCAGTCATACCGCCGGAGCGGATTGTCGAAACCCTTAAAACCGCTTTTTAGGTCAATGACTTCTGACAACTGGGAGTGGATATGGAAAAAGTAAAAACCAGGCCGGATCACCCTTTGGATGCACTGTTACGAACAGACCGCATTCCCCACATCTGGTGTCCGGGATGTGGTATAGGGACAGCGTTTTCCGCGTGTATGGTCGCCATGCAGGCCAGCGGCATTGATCTGAATAAGACGGTGATGGTTTCCGGCATAGGATGTTCTGGCCGTGGAGCCGGATATACCCGTCTCGATTCCTATCATACCACTCACGGCAGGGCCATTCCTTTTGCAACCGGCATGAAGCTGGCCAATCCGCAGCTTAACGTGGTGGTATTCAGCGGGGACGGCGATCTTTTCGCCATCGGCGGCAATCACTTCATCCATGCGGCCAGGCGCAACATGGATATCACGGTGGTCTGCGTGAACAACCTGATCTACGGCATGACCGGCGGCCAGGCGGCAGCCACCACACCCTGCATGGCCAAAACAACAACCACTCCTCGCGGCAATCCTGACCAGCCGTTCAGCCTTCCCCTTCTGGCCTTTGCATCTGGCGCAACATACGTGGCCAGGTGGACTATTCTGCACACGCGGGATCTTACCAAATCCATTGAAGAGGCCTTGAATCGACGGGGTTTTTCCTTTATTGAGGTACTGGCTCCATGCCCGACCGGTTATGGACGAAAGAACAAGGAAAAATCGCTGGATACGCTGAAGATATATCAGGAACGCACTATAATCAAAAACGGCGCGCACCCGATGGATGCGGTGATGGACTTTGGAAACAGCATTACGCTGGGTAAATTTATAGATCAGGACCGGCCAACCTTTTCAGATAATTATGACAAGACATGCCGACCGCAATTTG
>JBAXVB010000323.1:0-4667 GCA_037129415.1 Deltaproteobacteria bacterium | reverse complement strand
AATGATAAACTGACATCAGGGCAATATGAATTTCAGCGAGTTAAGTCAACAACAATTTCTTCTGTTTGATGAACCCATTTTTTCTTTTAGCAGCTAAAATCGTTTTGGAAATTTGTCAACCTATCGGACCTTCTGTGGAAATCGATTCAGAACAGCGAAGGATGCTATTTACACTGCGAACTGGCATAATTTTACATTTTTGATCCCCCACCCCAACCCTCCCCCGCTGGGAGAGGGAGTAATCAGGTTTTTAATGAAGCGGCAGAAGCCGCTTGACCGCAGACACTATTCAGTCTGATTATATACTATTATAGTATCTTGCGAACAAATTCAGCAAGAGCCATTGATGATGGCGCATCCGGCTTTTTCATACTGGTTCAGACTGCTTCTGAGGCGAGGGCGGTGGCGCGCACTGCATGATGGCCTGCGGCAGGCTGGCAAGAAGGTCGAAGATGGCGAAAGCCGGGGTCGGGTTGGCAAGAAGTCCCATGGTGCGGTTGATTCGAGCCGCCTGGGAACATGCCTTGGGGATGCTCATGCCGGATGCAATCAGTGCCGCCACCACGCCGGCCAGGCTGTCTCCGGTGCCGCCAATCGGTTCCATCACTTCGACACTGGGGCTTGAAATAACATCAACGATGACACCATCGGCAACCACATAATCGTTTTTTCCCTTGACCAGAAGATGCCTGGCCGCATTTCCATTTGAAACGGCCTGTTGTATCAGATCCGGTGCAGCCTTGTCCTCATGCAGCAGGAAGCCCCGCGTATAAAAGGGATGAGGCGCTTTTTCATCCGCCAGAAACGCCAGCTCGCCGATATCCGGTGTGAACAGGTCATAGGATGCGGCGTATCCGCTCATTTTGGCCACATACATATAGCCCGCATCAGCCATCAGCAGCGGCCGCAGAGGCAGGTCGTCAATGGCCATCAGAATGCGGTTATGCCAGTCCACATCCGGCTGAAGATAATGAAACAGAAGCCCCGTGTAGGGTTTCTGCTTCAGCCCCGCTGCCACCAGATGCCGGTAGATCAGTCTGCTGCCGTCTCCATCGCCGATATCGCCGCACAGGAGGACATCGGGCGATTCCATTTTCAGCGTTATGCAGGCTATACATGCCGCTGCAATAAGGGCTGGTGTTCCGCGGACCACCGGCGAAACGCAGCCGTTCACGACAAGTTCCCGGTCATTCAGGACAGCCTTGCCGCAAGTCAGCGGAAAATCCTTTTGAGGGACTGTGCCAACAATCAGCCAGGACATTGCCGGTGCATTTCCTCCCAGGCCAGGTGAAGGGCGTAACCGCACAGGGTTTTCCCCAGACGCTGCGGTGTCTGCGCATCGTCCAGTGTTTTTCCGATCAGTTGATCTGCCAGCCAGGGGACATCCGGACACCCGCCACCGGATATATTGACAATACGCCGGCTTGACTTGTGTATGGTCAGCTTCATATTGGCGGCCCTGACCATCAGATAGTCGCCATAGTCACGGGTCTGAAACAGGGACACGGGCGACAGCAAGGTATCATGAACCGGCACGGTCTGCATCGGCTGAATGCGGGAATCGGACAGAATGCGCCGGACTTCCAGTTCCAGAATCAGGGGGAATTCAATCACCAGATCGCAGCCGGTCCGAAGATTCGGTGGCGGCCCCATGACCCGTATCGCCATTTGCGCCTGTTTCAACAAAGATTCCGCCTGAATCACATCGCTGGTATGATGAAAGACCAGAATGCCTTTTCCGGAAATCTCATTTTGTGACGATCGCGGGGATTCTTCCCGTCTGCTTTTTCCAAACCAACTCATCGTAGCGTCACATTATCCTTTGTGAAGGGTGATGCGATATTCATCGCTGTTCTGATCCGCGGCGGCAACCATCCAGCCATTTGCAGTCGCGGCACGGGAAACATTTTCAAAACTGGCCTGATTGTCAACCAGAACGCTAATATCCTCTTTTCCGTCAGATGATTGAATGACCTGAAGAGTCAACAGCACCGGTTGAGGACAGGAAAGCCCTCTGGCATCCACTTCATTCGGCATGACAATTCCTCCTTAACTGCGTTTCAAATGTCCAAACCCAATACCTACACAGACCAGTAGTCCGATGATGACTGCTGCCATGCCATGCGGACCGATGCCGTCCGGCGAGCTGGCCATGCCGAAATTATGAGAAATGGCGGCGCCGGTGATCATGCCCAGGGCGAAAATTCCGGCATCGCTGTCTCCCTCACCAGATAGAAACAATTGACGTCCGGGGCATCCGCCGGCCAGCGCAAAAGCAAGTCCTGCCACAACCATGCCCGCGAAATTCCAGAGCTCCTGCGTATGCGCAACCGGTTGACCCGTAAATCCGGGTTTGAACTGTCCCAGAAAGAGATTGCCGACCAGGGCCGCCACGACCAGGGCTACGAGTCCGGAAAACAGGTGAATCTGCCGGAAAAGAATCAGATCCCGCAGCGCGCCCATGGTGCAGAACCGGCTCCGCTGCGCCAGAAATCCGACCAGAAGCCCGATCAAAAGCGAAATCAAAACTGTCGCATGGGCGGCCCCTGGCCCTTTCAGGCTGTACCACAGAACGCCGGATTGAGCCTGGCCTTCCACAGGAGCAAAAATTAGTCGAAGGATCAACAGTCCCAGCATGATCAGTGGTAGCAGGAGACCGGCTGCGGTGTTCTGGCCGGTTGTCCTTCCTAAATTATAGCCGTTTTTGAAAAACAGTGTGCCGACCCATACGCCGCCGAAAAGACCCAAAAACCCAAAAATGGCATTTCCATCTCCGCCTGCAAGCCGCAGCATGACACGCCAGGGACACCCCAGAAAAACCAGTGCCCCGATCATGGCCACAACACCCAGAACATAACGGACCAGGGGGGATGATCCGCCGCGTGGCTTGAATTCCTTGAACAGCAGCGCGGTCAGAAAGGCTCCCAGAACAAAGCCCATGATCTCCGGACGCAGATATTGCACCACGGGGGCCCGGTGAAGTCCGATGCCGCCAGCGATATCTCTCTCGAAACAGGCCACGCAAATGCCCATATTGGCCGGATTGCCCAGATACTGAAGCAAAATCGCCAGCCCCCCAATGATGCCGCCAACGGTGATGATACCCGCTTTTGAAGAAAACCAGTTCTGTTTCATGTGTCTTCGCCTTTGCATGTAATGTCTAAAAACGCACCAATACTCGCAACGATTCGGCCGATATTGATATCTACAAGCGCCAGTTGCTATTGCTTTCGTGCTTTAATTGAATACAGAGAATATGTCAAATTCATAAAAACTATAATCAACCGTCATTGATAGTTTTTGGTTATAGTTCAGGCAGCCGAATTATTTACCTCAGAATGCGGCTTAAAAATTGTCGGGTGCGTTCGTTGCGGAACATGTGATCTGACAAAAATTTCTGGCCTTCTTAACCGGATTATAATATATAGGTACTATTTTTCTTCTTGTATCAAGGGCTTCTTGCCCCTTAGCTTTTCTACATAAAAAGCCTTTCCGTGTCAGCATTTTTTTGCATCCATCACGATTGGTTGGGAATTATAATAAGTTGAGATGTCAGAAATGTGCGAGGACGGTTCGCAGATGGTCCAGCCACACCTCAACGATTTCCGGATAATCGGCAGTTCCCTTTAAGATGCTTTCGCAAGATCAGTGGCTTTAATGCTGCGGTCGTCCCCGGTTACAGCGGCGGGCCCGTCCCCGATTCTCACGGGGTTCCCTTTTCAGCTCTTTTCAGAGCACCTGAACGGTAATTCAATCATCATCAATTTTTGGACAAAAGTCTTTTATCTGAGAAGATTTTCAGAAAGTCGCAAAGCTACAACCTGATGCCGCCCTGCCCCCCTCCGTTGCATATATTCCAACAAATGTTGATTTAAAGTATCTTGAAAAGCTTTTAAGATGCTTTAAAACAACATTTATTTATATTATTTTTGATCTGACCACAGTTTCGTGATATGTTGATAAAAAAATAAAAGGTTATCAAGGTTTTTTATCGACATGCCACGTGTCAGCAAAATCTCAAAATCTCCGCCGGCCGCTGTGGAGGATGTTCTCAAGCGGTTGGGCTGCAATATCCGCATTGCCCGCCTGCGGCGCAAGCTTTCCAGGGAAGAGCTCGCCGAACGCATTGGCCTTTCGCGATATGTTCTGGCCGATATCGAGAAGGGCAAGCCAACCACTGCAATAGCCGCATATTTGGGTGCATTGTGGGCACTTGGTCTCATCCGGGATATGCAAGAGGTTGCCGATCCGGATCACGACCAGGAAGGCAAGATTCTGGAGCGGGCCAGAAGCCCCAAAACGGCCCCAAAACGAAAGACGATAGACGATGACTTCTGAGCGCGCGTGCTATGTTTACATTGTGCCGCCTGACGCAACGGAATTCGTTACAGCAGGGCGCTTCAAAGTTTTCCTGACACCTGCTGGTGATTCGGTCGGACAGTTCTTTTACGGACAGCGTTATCTTGAACGTAACGATGCGGTCGAGCTTGATCCGGTAGAGTTGCGCCTTCGCAGGGGACCCTACGAAACCGCGCGTATGGAAGGCTTTTTTGGTGCGATCCGTGATGCCATGCCTGATTTCTGGGGAAGACGTGTCATTGAACGAAACACGGGCCACACGCAGCTTGAAGAGTTCGATTACCTGATGTACGGCCCGGATGATCGGG
>JBAXVB010000322.1:0-4673 GCA_037129415.1 Deltaproteobacteria bacterium | reverse complement strand
GGCACGCTTGATGGATGGCGACCAGCGAAGATGAGCACGCGGTATCTATCGCCATGTTCGGTCCCCGCAGACCCAGAACATACGCAAGCCTTCCAGGGGCAAAGCAGAGAAGGTTACCTGTGCCGTCGTAAGTATCAATCTGTGTCGCGTCTGCGCTGCTTAGTTTCAATCGCGCGTAATCGTTCTGCCCAATGCCGACAAAAACTCCTGTACGGGACCCATTCAGGCTCTCAGGATCAATTCCGGCGTATTCAATCGCTTCCCAGCCAACTTCCAGCACAAGGCGGTGCTGCGGGTCCATACACATCGCCTCTCGCGGAGAAATACCGAAGAACTGAGCATCGAAAAGGTCTATGTGGTCCAGAAATCCCCCATGCCGGATATACATCTTTCCTGGTGCATTGGGGTTGGGATCATAGTATTCATCAAGGCTCCAGCGGTCTCCTGGAAGATCGGTGATAGCATCCTTCCCGTTTTTCAACAACTTCCAGAACAGCGCCGGGTTATCCGCTCCGCCTGGAAACCGGCAACCCATACCAATCACTGCAATCGGGCAGTCAAGCTTGCCCTGCTCGGTCTTAGCCCTCTCCATTGTAGCGAGTTTCGCCTCAAGATCATCAATAGCGCGAAGCGCCCTTTTCATCGGAGAGTCGGTTTGCTGATTTCCTGTCAAGCTCATTTCTCAATACCTCAATTTTTCCAGCTTTTCGAGCAGGAGAGTTTCAGCCTCTTGTTCAGTCAACTCAGCAAGATCGGCGGTATCCTGATGGATCTGTCCTCTGGTCTCTGACAATACAGGATTGACTATAGCACCAAGCAGATATTCGGCAAGCAAATCCACAGTTGGGTATTTAAAAATCAGCGTAATCCCAAGTGTGCAGTCAAATTCCTTCTGCAGACGATTTCTTAGCTCCATTGACGTCAGAGAATCCATACCCAGTTGAAAAAAACCTTGACGACTGTCAACGACCGTACCTGGGTTCAGGCCAAGGATACCGGCAACCATCGAACCAATATGCGCTCTAAGCATATCCCGCTGCTGGTCTCCTTGAGCTGTTTTCAGCGTCAGATAAAAGTTTTCCGGCTTTACATGAAGACGCAATTCGTGATCTGGAATCCGGTCGAAAAAGGCAGGTCGCGTATTGTCTGCATACTGCCCGAAGAACTGTGGCCAATCCATCGAAATAGCCGCCACTTGTGGTTCGTTTGAACCAAGCAATTGCTGAAAAACGTCAAGAGCCTCTGTTGGCGCTATCATATTGAACCCCTGGGCGGCCCACTGGGTTTTACGCCTATTGCCGACAACATCGGCCATACCTGTCCCTGTCCACGGTCCCCAGTCAATGCTAAGTCCCGGCAAATTGATACTCCGGCGGTAACGGGCCAGGGCATCCAGAAAGGCGTTTGCAGCCACATAGTTCCCGAGGCCAGAGGAGCAGACAAAAGATGTGGACGATGAAAACAGGACGAAGAAATCGAGAGGAACATCTTTGGTCAATTCATGGAGATTCCAGGCTCCAGCGACTTTCGCCGCAAAAACCCTGCTGAATAATTCCCCTTTATGATTTGCGAGCAGTCTGTCCTCGAAAACACCGGCGGCATGGACAATCCCCTTCAACTGCATCTGCGATGTCCGAATGTCGTTCAAGACAGCTTCCACATCGCCTTTATTTGACACATCCGTCCGCGCAATGACGATGGATGCACCGGCCTGTTCCAGTCGCCGTATCACATCCGAGGCCGGACTGCCATCGGCCGGTTTTCCGCTGCGACCGAGCAGAATCACCTGTCCTGCACCTTGCGCAACCAGATGGCTTGCGATCAGCAGACCCGTTCCTCCCATTCCTCCGCTGATCAGATAGGCGCCATCCGAACAAATATCCGGGAGCAGGGAACAGGGAGTAGAGCGCACGTTTAGTCCCTGTCCATCGCCAGAAGATATATTAGTTTCCCCATGATAGATTCTGTTATCCAAATCGTCAATTCTGAAAGGAATCAGTCTGGCCACATAGCGGGCATTATCACGGAGAGCGATTTGATCTTCATTGTGGAGCCGGCATTCTGCCGGCTTGATGCCAGTGGATAGCACTGAGCGCCGATCCCCGACCCTGGCAGCAGCATCGGCATCCCGCCGCCATGTTTGTCCGTGAATAATCTCTTCGAAAAGTTGATTTGCACGGTCCGCCCCACGATCAATATCGACCCGGACGCAGTTTAACTCGGGATGCTCCGCTGCTATCACCTGGGCCATGCCCCAAAGGGGAGCCTGGGAAAGACCCGACAAAAGCCGTTCCGCGCCGTTTGCAGAAACGGCATGGCTGGTCACCACCCAAAGATTAGCGATGGAAGAGGAATCATGGAGTAGCGCCTGCACAAGATGCAGCATCCCCGTACAAAGGCGTACAGACGTTGTCTCAACAACATTGCTGCCTTCATGAACTCCTGGTTCTGGCGAATCAAGACCCCATAGATGAATTATTCCGTACAACGGTGGCTTTTCATCTGACGCAGTACGCAAAAGTCGGCTAAAATCTTCCGGCTCTTCCAAATTTATAGATATGTCCCCGTTCGACTCCATGGTGAACCGCTCACCTAAAAAAGCCGCAGTCACCATATCCCCATGCTTGGCAAAAAGATGGGACAACTTCGTACCGACCCCTGTGGAATTAGAACAAATCAGCCAATGGCGCGGCTCTGAAACCGTGGTCTGTTTTGCTTCGGGTAACGTATCAGCAGACTGAAAATGCTTATGATTACTGCCTTGCGCATACTGCATGCCGTCTGCAACCCTTCCAAGAATCACAGCTTGTTTGAAGAGACTTTCGTTCCCGCCTGGTGAAATCGCAGCCGTTTCGGCAAAACCGGTTTCTTTCAGCAATTTCTCCCAGGCGGCAACGCCCAGCAATGGATGGGAAGGCCTGATGTCATGATCTTTGAACCTCCACCACCCGTCAAGAAGACCGAAAATAAGATCGAGCCATCGCCGGTGTTCAACCCCCTCCAGCAGCACAACCATGCCACCTGGAGAAAGGAGATGTTTGACCTGCTTCAGGGTGTAGCGAATATCCTCTGTAGCATGCAGTACATTAGCAGCCAGGATCACGTCGTATTCATGGGGCTGGAAACCCTGTCCGACGAGATCTTTTTCGATGTCGAGCAAGTGGTACGCACAAAAGGGATAGTTCGCAAACCGTTCCCTTGCCTTAGTCAGAAAAAGTGCAGAGACATCGGTGAACACATACTCTACAAGAAAAGCATTTAGATGCGGCAAGACAGCAGCGGTCGTCCCTCCGGTACCGGCACCGATTTCAAGGATGCGCAGCTTCTGGCCGCTCGTTTGATTTGCGAGCAGAGCGGCAAGGGCATCTCCTACAAGCCGGTTCATATCACCAAAAGTCGGCGAATCCTCGTAGAGTCTGGTCGCCATCGTCAGGTCCGCTTCGGGGAAGAGCAGGTCAAGCGGGTCGAGCTCGGCCCTTAGAACGCCGGAGAGACCCGCTCCACAGCGTCCAAGCATGGTCAACTCCGCCACTGCCTGGGGATACATTGCACTAAGTTTCTGGTGCTGCTCATCGGGATTTTGTATCTTGGCATATCCTGCCAACTCCCACCCTTGCGCCAGGATATCTTTTGGCCGGTGAAGAATCCCTTCTTCAGCCAGCATCCCCAAAAGCCTGCCGAGCAACGGTCGATATTTGTCGGCAACGTGCAATGCCTCGGCGACATCGGCGGTCGTGAATCGGCAGCCAACAGGAAAATCCCACCCCATAAGGGTGAATGCGGCATGAACGTAGGAGATGCCAAGGGCTTCCATTCCCGCAAGAAGGCCTTGAATGGCGTGTATCCTGTCGTCTGCAATGGGAAGAAGGCGTTCCATTACAGCCATTGGGGAAGGCAGCATTGGGGAAGGCAGGGATGGGCGCGCGTCAGGCAGGAGTTTGCACCACTCGACCTTGTAGAGCTGGCATCCAGCCGGCTTATGAGGGTGTGTACGATCTTCGTCAGCCGGCAGGCTGCCGGCTCCACAGGGCAGGATGTTAGCTCCACGGGGCAGGACATCGGCGCTAATTCCGGACTCAATGGCTGATTTCGACTTCGTTTCTTCCGCCTCAGCCGTCCTGAACCAGTAGCGCAGACCCTCAAATGGATAGGTTGGCAGCGACGATATCTTGCTCCGGGAATAATCGCCATCAAACCCTTGCCAGTTGATCTGCACGCCATTGGCGTACAATTCGCCGAGACTGCCAAGTATCTGCTCCCAGTCGGACCGCCCCCGTTGCAAGCTCGGTAGCCAGATGCAGGGTTTATCCAAAAGCATGGGGCGTGGTTTCTTTACTTGCCCACTTATGTCCGCACCATGCACCATGTTTGGTGGCAGACACATTTTCCCCATTCCTGCAAGGACGGGATGAGGCCCTATTTCGACAAAAATCCTGTAGCCTTTGCGATAGAGAGCTTCGATGCCAGCAGAGAATCGGACTGTCCCCCGGACATGGTTCACCCAGTAGTCGGCAGAGGCTATTTCATCGCCTATCGTCTCTCCGGTCAGGTTTGAAATCAGATCAATGTGCGGCAGCAAGTAGCCGACACTCTGGGCAATCTTCCTGAAGGGTTCAACGACCGGTTCCATCAGGGGCGAATGGAAGGCATGCGACACATTCAGCCTCGCGACC
>JBAXVB010000321.1:0-4678 GCA_037129415.1 Deltaproteobacteria bacterium | reverse complement strand
GTTATCATACGGGTGATTTAATGTTTAATGGAATCCATGATAAGCACAGATTTTTTAATAGACACCTCCGCACGACGGCAGTAACTACCCCCCCCCCACCGATATAACTCATTGTATTTACACGTTAATATCGTCATTGATAAATCTGAGGCAGTCCATTAAGGTGATTTCCAACAAAGAATACCCCGAAATTGAGGGTTGTAGCCAGACCGTCCCGGTCTGGTTGTTCGGCATGGAGCGGCACCAAACATATATATTTGGCGCCGGATAAATTTATGCGTTTCTTATTCCAATTTTCACGAATTGATACGGTACGCAGTATGCTCATAAGAAACAGACGGAAACCGGAAAAATGATAACATATAAAAGCAAAGTTCGCAAAAGCACCTGGATGGCTTGGGTTCTACTGTCTGTCGGACTGATTATTACGATATATGCCACTATCAGTGCAAAAATGGACGTTGAAGCCGGTGCAAAAAGGGAGTTTGAATTTGCATGCACCCAAATCAAGCTAAGGATAGATGCGCGTATGGCTGCTCATGCACAAATATTGATGAGCGGCTCCGCACTTTTTGAAGCTACAGATTTTAAAGCTGTGGATGAGATTACGCGTGAGGATTGGCATGCCTACACCTGGCGACAAAAGGTCGAACAGTTTCTGCCCGGTGTACAGGGCGTTGGTTTTGCTCTGGTTATTCCACGCGAGCGGCTTGCGCGGCACATACAGGAAATCCGCATCCAGGGCTTTCCTGATTACAATGTGAAGCCGGAGGGTGATCGGAAGACATACACATCCATCGTCTATCTCGAACCGTTTTCAGGACAAAATATCCGGGCCTTGGGCTACGATATGTTCTCTGAACCCGTTCGCCGTATGGCAATGGAATGGGCGAGGGATTTGGATTCGCCAGTTCTCTCCGGAAAGGTGGTTCTGGTACAGGAGACAGATCAGGACGTTCAGGCAGGCACTTTGATGTATGTCCCGGTTTACCGCAAGGGGACAACAAACGATACAGTTGCAGATCGCCGTGCTGCAATATATGGATGGGTTTACAGCCCCTACCGGATGAATGATCTCATGCAAGGTATTTTGAAAGGATGGGATTCGGGAGTAGGAAAGCGGATTCACTTGCAGATTTACGATAATGTGCAAGTGTCCGCCGATTCATTGCTTTACGATAGTCAGTCGAAGGGGGATGTAAAAATGGCGACTGCGCCACGATTGACTTTGCAAATTTTCACTGGTTTCAGCGACCGTACATGGTGTCTGATATTTACCCAGGCAGACGGGCAGTTGAACTACGGCCGCGTCTATGGCGTTCTTTCCGGCGGGACGATCATCAGCCTTCTGTTGTTCGGGCTGATCATTTCTCTTTTGAACACCAGATACAGGACGCAGCAGTTGGCGGAGCAGTTGACCGTGGATATCAGGGAAAGCGAGGAATCATACCGCAATCAATTCGTCAACAATTCAGCAGCGATGTTGCTGATTGATCCCGCAGATGGTGCAATCATTGACGCCAATGTCGAAGCGATAAGTTTCTACGGATATCCGAGGGAGAGGCTGCTGGCCATGCGTATCACCGACATCAACACCCTGCCCGCTTCCGAAGTCTGGCAGGCCATGGCAGCAATTTTGCCGAAAGAGGGCAAACAGTACGAGTTCCAGCACCGCCTGGTGGATGGTTCACTGCGAGATGTGTCAGTATCAGCAAGCAGGATACAGTTTGGTGGGCGTGCCATTTTGCACTCAATTATCCACGACATTACCGAGCGCAAACTGACAGAAGATTCCTTGCAGAAATCTGAGGCGGCGATGCGGGTCTTGTTGTCGGAGAAAGATGTGCTATTAAAGGAAGTCCATCACCGGGTCAAGAACAACCTGGCTGCCATCATAGGGCTGTTGGACTTGCAGGGCAGAACGCTGGACGACAAGCTGGCCAGAGCTGCTCTGGAAGAACTGAGCAACAGGATCAGGTCAATGTCGCTGGTCCACGAGCAGCTCTACCAATCCAAGGATTTATCCCAAATCGATTTTCAGGATTACCTTGATAGATTGATCGCTCATCTGAGTTCGTCATATCAGCGCGCTGAGAATATCCACATCAGCGTGGCCGCGAAGGGTGTCAAGATGGGTCTTGACAACGCCATCCCCTGCGGGCTGCTCATAACCGAACTGGTAACCAATGCATTCAAGTACGCCTTCCCCGCAGACATGCCATGCACTGGAGCCGGGGCCGGCGGCTGCGAAATCGCCGTATCCATGCAATGGGATGGCGCTTCCTACACATTGGTCGTGGCGGACAACGGCGTGGGCCTGCCCGCCGGTCTGGATTGGACGAAGACGAAGACCTTGGGTTTGGTGCTGGTCAAGATGCTCGGCAAGCACCAGCTCCAGGGCCAAGTCGAACTGGATTGCACCGGCGGAACCACTTTCCAGCTCAAGTTCGCCCCCAAGAACACCGGAGATTTTTTACACACAAGAAACAGTTAGGGGACCTAAAAAAATGGTGTCGGATCGAAACACAGTTCGCAAAAGTATTTGGTTGGCATGGGTTCTGCTATCTGCCGGGTTGATTGTTACAATCTATGCCTCTGCTCTTATAGTAATAGACATTGATGCCGAAGCAAAAAGTGAGTTTGAATTTGCATGCAGCCAAATAGAGCTAAGGATAGATGCGCGAATGGATGCTCATGAACAGATATTGATGAGCGCTGCTGCACTTTTTAGTGCTTCGGATGAAGTTACGCGGGAGCAGTGGCGTAGCTTTGTTTTGCAACAAAAGGTCGAACAACATCTTCCCGGCATACAGGGCATTGGTTTCTCGCTGATTATTCCCCGCGAGCGGCTTGCACAGCACATACAGGAAATCCGCAGCCAAGGCTTTCCTGATTACAATGTGAGGCCGGAAGGTGATCGGGAGAGCTATACCTCCATTATCTATCTCGAACCGTTTTCAGGACGCAATCGCAAGGCCATCGGCTACGATATGTTCTCCGAACCTGTTCGCCGGATGGCAATGGAACGGGCGATGGATTTGGATGCGCCTGTTCTCTCCGGAAAGGTGATTCTGGTACAGGAGACTGGTCAGGACGTTCAGGCAGGCACTTTGATGTATGTCCCGGTTTACCGCAAGGGAATGTCAACCGATACCATTGCAGGTCGCCGTGCTGCAATTTATGGTTGGGCTTACAGTCCCTATCGTATGAAAAACCTCATGCAAGGTATTTTGAAAGGATGGGATTCTGGAGTAGGAAAGCGAATTCGCTTACAGATTTTCGATAACGAGCAATCGTCTGCCGATTCATTGCTTTACGACAGTAAGTCGGAGGGGGAAATGGAAATGGAAACGGTAAGCGCATCACGATTGACCAAGAATATTTTTACTGCTTTCAACGACAATGTCTGGTACATGAGATTTACCCAGACAGACGGGCAGTTGAGTTACGGCCGTGCATATAGCGTTCTTTCAGGTGGCGCTATCATCAGCCTTCTGTTGTTCGGGCTGATTATTTCCCTTTTGAACACCCGATTCAGGGCGCAGCAGTTGGCGGAACGGTTGACCGTGGATATTAGGGAAAGCGAGCAGTCATACCGCAATCAATTCGCCAACAATTCAGTGGCGATGCTGCTGATTGATCCTGCTGATGGAGCGATCATTGAGGCCAATGTCGCCGCTCTGAGTTTCTACGGCTATACGCGGGAGCAGTTGCTGACCATGCGTATCACCGACATCAACACCCTTTCGTCCGCTTCCGAGGTCCGGCAAGCCATGGACTCAGTTTTGCCGAAAGAGGGCAAGCTGTTCCATTTCCAACACCTTCTATCGGATGGTTCACAGCGACATGTGGAAGTGTCGTCAAGCAGGATACAATTTGGCGGGCGCACCGTTCTGCACTTAATTATACGCGACATCACCAAGCGCAAGCTGTACGAACAGCAGATACGAATGAATGAACGGAACCTGGAAAGTCTTGTCAGAATTTCCCAGTATGAAACTGAAGATGCTCAGCAATCGCTTGATTTCGCTCTCGAGGAGGCGATACGCCTTACGGGGAGCAGGATTGGCTACATCAATCATTACAATGAGGAGAATGAGCAATTTACCCTGTCCGCCTACTCCGCAGATGTCATGAAGGAGTGTTCCATTTCAGAGGTGAAAAACCGCTACGCACTCTCCCAAGCCGGTATATGGGGTGATGCCGTCAGGCAGCGTGAGCCTATCATACTGAACGACTTCCAGGCAGCCAATCCACAAAAAAAAGGGTTCCCCGAAGGTCATGCCGTTTTGTACCGCTATCTCACCATACCGGTTTTCAGCAATGACAGGATCGTTGGGGTGGCCGCCGTCGCCAACAAAGCAAGCGACTATGATCAGACTGACGTTCTTCAACTGACCTTGATTATGGATGCAGTCTGGAAAATTGTTGAACGGATCAAGGCTAATCAGGAACTGTTGCAGGCAAGGGAAATAGCAGATATGGCCAACGCGGCCAAGAGCGAGTTTCTGGCCAACATGAGTCATGAGATCAGAACTCCTATGAATGGGGTTATCGGCATGACCGGGCTGCTGCTGGATACCGAACTTGACGACGAGCAGCGACGCTATGCTGAGATCGTGAGCTCCAGCGGGAATTCGCTGCTTTGCCTGATTAACGACATTCTGGACTTCTCCAA
>JBAXVB010000320.1:0-4712 GCA_037129415.1 Deltaproteobacteria bacterium | reverse complement strand
CGATCATGATAATTCCGACGAGCCACACGATTCAACGCTTTTTCCAACATGGAAAAAATATGTAAAATATTTATCATGGGTTCAAGATTGGTAAAATTCGGTTTGACATCTGCTTTGGTCATAAATTCCCCCCCTCATAAGTTTATTAACGGAGGGTATTATAACATATTTTTTCAAGATGTTAAATAAAAGACAAAACTTATAGACCTATGCGACTCTGTATGAACCGATCTTAAAGCCTGATAAACAATGGAAACAATATGCTTACGCAACTGCCCTTTTATGACAACAAAATCTTCAATAAGAGAGTGCTGAAATATTTTTCAGTTATATTTCTACCCGTTGCTTTTTTTATATTGGGTTGCACCCTGATTACAAACCACATTTTTGAACTCAATCGCTTGGAGGTTATCAAGGCGCGTGAAGCTGTCCACTTAGACCTCCAGGCAGAATTAATTCGGAAAGAATTTTTTGAAGTAATGGGCGATCTCTTCGCTGCATATCGCCTATGCATACTTCAAGCGCAAAGAGAACGAAAGCAATATTTTGGAATTAAACACTTTTTTAGGCGGCGTTATCGAGAATAGCCCTATCTCCATGTGGATATCCGATGACAAGGGTACCCTTATTCGCACCAACCAGGCCATGCGTGACCGACTCCACATCAGCGACGATGAAGCAATTGGCAAATACAACATTTTTCGTGATAAAAAGTTTGAAGATCAGGGCATGATGCCTTTGATACGTGAGGTATTTGAAAAAGGCAAAACGGTCCGGTTTACGATAGAATATGATCTATCCCTGATTCAGTATCTGGCATTGAAGATTTCAACACATGCTACGATCGATGTGACGATATCAGCAGTCCTTGACTCAAAAGGCAATGTAGTCAATATGATCTTTCAATTCCTGAATGTTAGCGCCAAAAAAAAGGCAGAGGCGGCACTTCGGGACAGCGAAGAACAATTTCGCTCAGTATTTGAAAACTCTATGGATGGCATTCTTTTCACTGAAACTTAAGGTAATATCATTGCCGCCAACCCTGCAGCCTGCCAGATACTGGGGCGATCAGAACAGGAGCTTTGTGAAGGTGGTAGAGGAATTGTTATGGATGTTGCCGATCCCAGATTGCCTCAAGCTCTTAAAGAGAGAGAGCTCTCCGGGTGGTTTCGGGGAGAACTCAATTACAAGCGCAAGGATGGCGCGACATTTCCTGCTGAAGTTTCCACAACAACGTTTTTTTTAAAGAATGACGAATTAAAATCGTGCGTTACCTTCAGGGATATCACAGAGCAAAAGCTGGTCGCGGCAAAGTTGTTGGAACGCACAAAATCAGCCGAGAATGCCAATCTGGTTCTTCAAACAATCATTGACTGTATGTCGGACTGGGTCTGGGAAGTCGATGCCGAAGGGCGCTATACCTACTGCAGCCCGAAAGTCGAGCAGCATCTGGGTTACCGACCCGATGAAATGCTCGGCAAAGCCTTCCATGATTTCATGAACGATGAAGAAGCGCAGCGTACGCGGATTGCATTCAGGGAGTCAGCTAAACAAAAATTACAGATAAAAAATTATGAAAACAGGTTTATAGCCAAAGACGACCGCAATGTTCTGTTTATAACCAGCGCCGTGCCGATTCTTGATGAGGCCGGCGATTTAATTGGTTATCGCGGTGTCGATACCGATATTACTGAACGCAGACAGATGGAAGAAAATCTGCGGATCAGCGAGGAGAGGTACCGCCTGATTACTGAAAACGTCGCCGATCTTATCTGGACAATGGGAATTGACGGCAGATTTACCTATGTTAGTCCATCTGTGACTAAACTATTGGGCTATAATACCCCGGCCGAGTTCATGCAGCAATCTATTGATGATATACTTTGCCCGGATTCTCTTCCCATCGCCAAGGAACTTATGGCCAAAAATATTGCTGACGCCAAGGCCGGACTTTCCATACCAACATTCCACATAGAACTTGAACAACGGCACAAAAGCGGCTCAGCTATTTGGACCGATATTACCGTAAATAGCAGGTATGACAGCAACGGAGATTTTCAGGAAGTCATCGGAGTCACACACGATATCAGCGAGCAAAAGCAGAGGGAAGCGGAGATCAAACGGCAGTCCGGTTTGATTAATGCCCTGCTCGATTCAATACCCGACCTCATCTTCTTCAAAGATAACAATGGGGTTTGCCTGGGTTGCAATCCCTCCTTCGCCGAATTTATCGGAAAATCAAGAGATGAAATTGTCGGATGTACCGAATACGATTTCTTTGACAAGGAAATCGCGGACGCTTTCAGGGATAACGATAAACGCATGCTGGAGTTGGGAAAGACGCGGCATAACGAGGAATGGTTCACCTATCCCGATGGGCGGAAAATACTGGTACACACCGCTAAATCACCTTATTTGGGACAGGATGGAACGCTGATCGGATTGATTGGCATCAGCCGCGACATCACCGACCGCAAGCTGGCGGAGGAGAATCTTCTGATAGCCAATGCACAGGCAGATGCCGCCAACCACGCCAAGAGCGAGTTTCTGGCCAACATGAGTCATGAAATCCGAACACCCATGAACGGCATCATCGGTATGACAGGGCTGCTTCTGGATACTAACCTGGACGATGAGCAGCGGCACTATGCCGGAATCGTGCGCAGCAGCGGTGAATCACTGCTTGCCCTGATAAACGATATTCTCGACTTTTCCAAGATCGAGGCAAAGAAGCTCGATTTGGAGACACTGGACTTTGATTTATTGAATCTACTGGACGATTTCGTCGTCACTTTGGCGGTACGGGCTCATGAGAAGGGGCTGGAGCTTCTCTGCGCGGTTGATCTGAATATACCGTCACTGCTGCAGGGTGATCCGGGCCGACTGCGCCAGATACTCACCAATCTGGCGGGAAATGCCATCAAGTTCACCCATCACGGCGAAATAGCCGTCCGTGTTAAACTGATTGAAAATAATGAAGACAATGTTCTTCTGCGCTTTGCGGTGCAAGATACCGGCATTGGGATTCAGAAAGAAAATCTCGGCTTGATTTTTTCTGATTTCACCCAGGCGGATGCTTCGACCACACGGCAGTACGGCGGCACCGGTTTAGGCTTGGCTATATCGAAACAACTATCTGAACTGATGGGCGGTGAAGTCGGCGTTGAGAGTGAAGTTGGCAAAGGTTCGGAGTTCTGGTTTACCGCACGGCTGAAAAAACAGCCGGATGGTGGACAAGTGGAAGCGCTCCCCCCTCCTGACTTGAGCAATATAAGGGCTCTGATAGTGGATGATAACGCCACAAACCGTGAAATACTCCTCGCACAACTGACATCATGGGGGATGCTGCCCGCCCTGGCGCCGGACGGTCCGGCTGCGCTCGAAGCTCTCCTTAAAGCCCAAGATGAGGGAAACCCTTTCCGAATCGCCGTAATCGACATGCAGATGCCTGGCATGAACGGTGAAACACTCGGTTTGGCTGTCAAATCAGATGCGCATATAGCAGATACCCACTTGGTGATGCTGACTTCAATGGGAATCAAGACCGACTTTCGCCGCCTTAAGGAGATCGGATTTGATGCCTACCTGAACAAGCCAGCACGACGTAAGGAATTGAAGACCGCATTATCTCGAGTTCTGGCAAAAGGGGGCGATGCTCAGTCCCGATCCGGAGAACCGCACGATTCAACCCATGACGTAATAGGTTTGTTTGCCGGAAGCAAGGCACGCATACTGCTGGCGGAAGACAATATTGTCAACCAACAGGTGGCCCTGGGTATCCTGAAAAAACTGGGTCTAAGGGCTGATGTTGTAGCCAATGGCGCCGAGGTCATCAAATCAATGGAAATTCTCCCCTATGATCTGATCCTGATGGATGTGCAAATGCCGGTGATGAACGGGTTGGAGGCCACCAGACGGATCAGGGAAATAGAAGAAAAAAGAGTGTTGCTGTCTGCAGACGGAAATATTTCTCAATCTGTGAAATCCAACGTTCCTATCATCGCCATGACCGCCCATGCTATTCAGGGCCATCGGGAGCAATTTCTTGCGGCAGGCATGAACGACTATGTATCCAAACCAGTATCGCCACAGGAACTGGCGGACCTGCTGAGGAAATGGCTGCCGAAAGATCAGGATGAAGGTGAATGTATTCAGAATAAACATGACACGGAAAAATCTGATGAATCGAATACCACTGATCCACCTATTTGGGACAAACATAAAATGATGGAACGTCTGCTGGATGACGAAGACCTGGCAAAAAATATTCAGGATGGGTTTATAGCTGATATCCCGAAACAGATTCAGGCATTGAAAGCGTTTCTTGAATCAGGCGATGCTTCAGGCGTTGAGCTTGTGGCCAACACCATCAAGGGCGCATCCGCCTATGTCGGCGGAGAACGATTGCGAGTCGTGGCATTCGAGATGGAGAATGCGGCTAAATCTCAGGATCTGGCCGCCGCCAGTTCGTTTATGAATGAACTGGAAAGGCAGTTTGACCGTTTGAAGGAAGAGATGCAATAGAGCGATATAGACGGAAGGATCAAAGGGGGAAATAAATCAGTAATGACGATCCGGCCGGAACGATGATCAAGGCTGATGATTCATTTGATCTTCAGGAGATTTGATGGTAGAATGATAATGGACGATGTTGGACGATGAGTGCAATTGCGAATGTATCCTCAATGCTGGTTCAATCTGCAAGATTGAAC
>JBAXVB010000032.1:0-22398 GCA_037129415.1 Deltaproteobacteria bacterium | reverse complement strand
TTAGTATTTTAGATTAGCGGGCACAAGAGCGTTCGATGAAATTTAAGAATGATACTGTTTCCGCCTGCTTTCGCGGCGGTGCCACAATATCTTTTCCTTATCACAGTTGAACTTCTGGCCCTCTCAGAACCGGACAAGCGGCTTTCCCATACATCCGGCTCCTCGGTTCGTTATTCAGTAAGCACCCGCTCTACGACATGGGTTCAGGTCTTTTCGGGCTCTTGCATCTTAACAGGCCATCAGGTAAGCCGGGTTGATCGCAAAAGCTTTTTGAGCAAACCGCCTGGCATCCGAATATCTGGCCAACCCCAGGAGCGTTTCCGCCATACCGCAATACAGGTCAGGATATGGCAGATTGAACCGTTCCAGAACATATCCATGTTCAACGGCTTCTAAAAACCGTTTCTGATCTTTTAGAAGATTGAACAGATTTAGGCGGGCTTTGATATAGTTTGGATTCAGACGGACAGATTCCTCAAAACAGTTCTCCGACTCTTTCATGCGGTCGAGTTTCTTGTATAACATCCCAAGCATATAATGAATATCGGGATATTCCGGAAATGTGAATTTGTATTCCTGAAAAAAGTGCAACAGGGTTTCAAGGTTTTCTTTGGGAAAGGCGCCTTTTTCAATTATAGCCATGATATCGTTTAAATTCGGACTGATGCCAAGGTGTGTGACAAATCCTGCAATGAGTTCGTCAATATGGTTGCTGCCGCCAATTTGGGCCGCAAACAAGGGGGTTAAATCCGGGGATGTGTTTCCATGCTTTTCGATGATGTGTTGTCCGGTTTCCACCAATGCTTTCAAATCCGGATCATTGTCCAACTGGCTGGCGCGTTCGAGCATATTCAGAGCCAGGCTGTAGCGCTGCTGCTGGCAGTAAAGGACACCTATTTTCAGGATAGCGTCTTTGTAGGCTGGATTAATATGAACTGCTTTTTCCAGATACTGAATGGCTAATGGGATTTGTCGATTACTGGCATAAACAATGCCAAGATAATAATAAATATCAGCAAATTCGGGCCGTTTTTCAAGGATCAACTTCAGGTTGTTTTCCGCCTCGATGTAGCGGCCCGCAAAAGCCTGACTGATTCCCAGTTTGATTCGCGCTTCCGTATAATTGGGGTTGAAATCTACCGCTTCCTGAAAATTATGAATAGCCTGATCGACTTTCCCCTGTACGAGGTGAATGATTCCCAACCGGTAGTATGCATCAGAATATGTCGGGTGGGTTTCCATCAATTTTGTATGAAATATTGCCGCAGAATCCCAGTTAAAGATTTCTGGTAGGACAGTCAAAAGCGATACTGTGGATACTTTCTCAAGCAGACGTGCAATCCGTTTGACCCTGTATGGTTGAATGTTTTTCCAGTCGTTGACACCAGTGTTCGTGGTAAATCCTAACAAATAACCACTATTTGCTGCAAATACAGATGTCTCGGCCGTGATAAACCGCGGCTCACCAACCGGATAGCTTATCGTCAAGACTGGATGTCCGATATTTTCCTCAATAATGAGCTTGGATAAGATCATCTCTTCTTTTTGGGAACTTAAACTGATCGTGGATAATACCCTGTGGGTATGGGTGTGGGAGCCGATGGCGATTTGATGCTGCGCCATTTCACGAATCTCTTCCCAGGTGAGGATTTCCTGGTCCTGCAACGTTGAATCCGGGAGTGCGATGGAGCAGGATTCGGAAAGCTCTGACAACAGGTATTTGGTCTGTTCATATTGTTCCTGTTTCATACGCTGCTGAAAAAACGTGATGGCATCATGTTTCTGGCTCGGCAGGAAAAACGTTTGTTTGTCGAAGGTAATGAAAGGTTTCCGGGTATGTTTGATCAGATAGGCAATGACATCCCACCAGGATAATTGTCGAGTGTTGATCATCTGGGTGGTCACAAAAAGAATGGCCGGAGCCTCGAGATATTTCAGGATCGGAAATGCAATGGTGTAATTGTCCTTGTATCCATCATCAAAGGTAATGACAACACAGGGCGTTGAGGAACTGGGTGGGAGAAAACCATTTTCGCTGTGACGGTCTATCAAATCTTTTTCGGACAGAATTAGGGTGTTATGCTTCAGCCATTTGATTTGTCGGGCGAATTCATCTTCGTCCACACTATATACCCCATCATCAAACGCAGTTCGAAATTGAGGGTTAGATGGACGAATCCGATGGTAATTCAAAACGATCAGTTTATTCCGCATGGGCAGCCGCTTGAACAGATTGACCACTTTGGAGTTAAAGAGAATATCAGCCAGAAGCTCTTTTTTGCCTTTCATGTAGGGTTCTCCTGAGTTATCATCAACAAATAGACACTTATCCGGCCGCAAATACCACCGTTACTTGAAAAAAAATAATATCACCATGAGATGATTGCCTGCATATTATTCATTTTAGCTGTTAGCCAGCATTTCCGCAATGGTCATCTTCATTTTGACGATTATTCCCGTCTCGTGCCGAAATGATTTTTCCAGTTCAGCCAGTTCCTGGTATAGAGGGGTCCGGTCAAAAGAAATATATGATTTTTCGCCACATTGGATGACAAACTCATGGCAGCCTTGGCCCTTGGACCTGCCTTTTTGAGGATGGTGCAGTTCATTGGGAATGCCGTGAAGCCTGCAGATCATGGGACGATGTGCATACAGACGGCACCGCCCTGCCTCGTTCAGCGGACACATCACGCCGGGGGCGGGTGCAGAATGTGTTTTCCATTGGCAATTCGCATCCAGCGCCATGGAGTGAATCATCACTTGGTCCGCCGAAGACAGAGATTCAAGTCCGCTCTTCAAATAGAAATATTCTATCAGGGTGTGATGATAAAATCGCGTTCGACAACAATTGTCCTCACATCCTGTACAAACAAAGCCATACTTTCCGGCCGTTTCATCATAGCGTTCATCCATTTTCCGGAATATTGCCGCCAATCTGTTCAGATACGGCTCATACTTTACCGTTTGGTTCCGATGTTTTTTTAAATCCATAGACCTCCATCAGATCAGTGGCGATGGGAAGAAGATTTTCTCATATAAGTTCAGGGCGCACCGATCTGTCATGCTGGCGATAAAATCACAGACCGAACGCTCGTGTGACAGGTCGTTGTAATTAAACCAGGACATTTCCACCGCACTAAGTTCTTTTTTAAAAATATCCGGTTGGTTTAGTAAACAGGCATAGAGTTCGGTCAGTATTTTCTTCGCCTTAATAAATTCGTTGTGAACACGGGGGGAGCGATAGACATTATCATACAGAAATGTCCGCAGCGTATCCATGGCGGAGCTGACATCTTCGCTCATTTTTAATATCAGCTCCCCATTTCGAACCTCGCTGGAAAACACCAGATCACGAATCATGGTTGTCGCCCGCTGTGAATGGGTTCGACCGATAACCCGCGCGCAGGATTCGGGAACCTGTTCTATGGTAATGACGCCGCTGCGAATGGCATCATCCAGATCGTGATTCAGATAGGCAATGATATCTGCGATCCGGACGATTCTTCCCTCAAACGTTGAGGCGAGTTCTGCTGGATCATCCGGAATAATTTTGCCGAATCCCTTGGAATGCTTAAGAATTCCATTTCGAACCTCAATGGTTAGATTCAACCCCTGTCCCTTGTTTTCGAGTACTTCAACGACCCGGACACTTTGCTCGTTATGAAAAAAATCTTGGGAATATATTTCCTGAAGGGTTTTTTCTCCGCTGTGCCCAAAAGGCGGATGCCCCAGGTCATGACCCAGGGCGATGGCCTCGGTCAAATCTTCATTCAACAGCATGGCGCGGGAAATGTTTCGGGCGATCTGGGCCACTTCAAGGGTATGCGTCAGGCGAGTCCGGTAATAATCCCCCAGAGGCGCAAGAAAAACCTGAGTTTTATATTTCAGACGCCGGAATGCGTTGGAATAGACGATCCGGTCCCGATCCACCTGAAACGCAGTACGAATGGGGCACGGGTCTTCAAATCGATCCCTGCCCCTGGATTCTGAACTCAAACATCCAAAAGGAGATAAAAAACTCTTCTCCCGTTTTTCAAATTTCTCACGAATGTTCATGGATTTCGCCTGTTCACATTTACACAAAAACAACATCGGTTTCAAAAGCGAACTGTAATCATCAGTTATCATAATTAGCACCCTTTATAAAATCAAGCAAAGATATTAATTTAGCCTTGTGAGACGAAAACAAACGATCGGTTGAAGGGATTCAAATAGTTGTTCCGATGTCTGTGTTTTTTTCCTGATTCCATACCTGATTGCGAAAATAAAGTATTGCCAAAGACCGAATGCCTGCTCAACTTTATGCAAATATGCAGTTACTGTGCTTGTTATTACATTTTTGTATTTTTTATAATTGACTATTTGTTCATAACATCTTGTTTTTTATTGATATACAGATTTAGTTATAATTGGCACATACATTGCTTGGTAGGAGTTATCTTTAAAACAATACGCTCTATTAACTTCATAAATGCAAACAAAGGAGATCGGAAATGAAACTGAAAGAGAAATTAACTG
This sequence comes from Deltaproteobacteria bacterium, assembly GCA_037129415.1. Lineage (GTDB taxonomy): Bacteria > Desulfobacterota > Desulfobacteria > Desulfobacterales > Desulfatirhabdiaceae > RAAP-1. The sequence goes on along the minus strand of JBAXVB010000032.1, from coordinate 17,880 downwards.
CTTTAGCCTTGACGTTGTCTCTGTTCCCGGTATCTTCAGCTTTTGCTGAAGACGCCACTTTAAATTCAGGCGACACTGCCTGGATGATCGTATCCACGGCGCTGGTAATGATGATGACCCCAGCGGGACTGGCGTTGTTCTACGGTGGAATGTCGCGATACAAAAATTTATTGAACACCATTGCAATGACATTTATGTCATATTGTCTGGCCAGTGTGATCTGGGTGGTCATTGGATATACTCTGGCGTTTGGACCGGACATTGACGGGCTGATCGGCGGGTTGGACTATACATTTTTGAACAACATTACAGTAAAAAGCCTGTCTGGAACTATTCCAACATACGTATATGTTCTGTTTCAGATGACATTCGCCGGAATAACCGTTGCGCTGATATTGGGTTCCATTGTGGATCGGATGAAATTTTCTTCCTGGCTACTGTTTACGACATTGTGGATTGTTTTCATTTACTGCCCGATAGCTCACTGGGTATGGGGCGGCGGATGGATGGCCAAAATGGGGGCGCTGGATTTTGCCGGCGGAAACGTGGTACACATAAATGCAGGTGTGGCAGGGCTGGTACTCTCTCTATCCGTAGGTAAACGAATCGGATATGGCAAGGAAACCATGTTCCCATCCAGCATTGCCCTGACGGGACTGGGCGCAGCGCTTTTGTGGTTTGGATGGTTCGGGTTTAACGCCGGCAGCCAACTGGCTGCGGATGGTCTGGCAGGCTCCGCTTTCCTGGTCACCAACACATCGGCTGCAATGGGCGCCATTTCATGGATGTTCACGGAATGGTACATCACCCGAAAGCCGACGGTTTTGGGAATTGCCTCGGGAATTGTGGCAGGTCTGGTGTCCATTACGCCTGCGGCAGGATTCGTGGATTTATCGGCTGCACTGGTCATTGGCCTTGTGGCCGGAGTTTTAGGGTTTATCTGCGTGTCCAAATTAAAACACAGAATGGGATATGACGATTCCCTGGATGCTTTTGGGGTTCACGGCATGTGCGGTCTCTGGGGTGCTCTGGCAACCGGTATTTTCGCCAACCCAGCGGTCAACCCCAATGGAGTCGGCCTTCTTTACGGCAATCCCAAACAGCTTTTGATCCAGATTATTTCCATTGCTGCAACAGCCGCGTTTACCGCAGTCGGTACGCTGATCGTCATCACCATTACCCGTATGGCGACTCAAGGGCTGCGGGTTGAAAGAGATGATGAAATCGCCGGTCTGGACAACTCACAGCACGGAGAAAGAGCGTTTGAAATTGTGATTTCTTAACCAATCAGGCATCCATTTATATTACCTCAAAAGTAGTTGACACATTTTTGATGATAAAGGTCATTTACAACATATTGACTTATAACTTTCACACAAACGGGGGACACAATGAAAAAAATCGAAGCAATCATCAAACCATTCAAGCTGGACGATGTCAAAGAAGCACTAAACGAGCTGGGCATTCAGGGAATGACCATATCAGAAGTGAAAGGATACGGTCGTCAGAAAGGGCATAAGGAGATATATCGGGGTGCAGAATACGTTGTTGATTTTATTCCCAAGATTAAGATTGAAGTCATTGTGGCTGCTGCAATGGCAAATCAGGTTATTGAAAAAATCAGAAACTCCGCCAATTCTGGTAAAATCGGCGATGGAAAAATATTTGTAATTCCCGTTGAACAGGCCATTCGAGTCAGAACCGGAGAAAAGGGGATGGATGCCCTGTAGGCTCCACTGAATCCCTGCATTCTCCGGAAAATGGCGATTGCAGGGAATTATCCAACCATTCTTTCATCCCGCCGCCCCATTAATTCTGTTTCTACCGGATTATGTGGTTAGGCGCAACCATACAATTTTCACCGACTTGTAGTATAAAACCCACAAACTGATTCATGACGATTGCCTTCTCCGTCGGTGGTGTGATAACGTAAGATAAAAAAAGTAACCGCCAAAATAAACATAAGAAGTGAGGCTAAAAAATGAACACAAACTCCTTGCTCATCAACAGAAGACAGTTCATCCGCCTGGCAGGCGGTGCTGTCCTTTACAGCATGGTATCCTCTCCTTTTCCTGGAATTGCTGCAGAAACAGGAGGCGGGTTTATCGCAGAGGCCTCTTGCAGCAAACCACCGTGTGACATCAGAGCCCTGACCCGAAAACTCTTTGAATCCGCCGGCGGTATGTCCCGGTTCATTTCCAAAGGCGATGTGGTGGTGATCAAACCCAATGTTTCCTGGGCCAGAGCCCCCGAATTGGGTGCGACCACACATCCGGACGTTCTTGAAACCGTCATTTTTCTCTGCCAGGAGGCTGGGGCCAAAAAAGTTCGCATCGCCGACAATACCATACATGAAGCCAGAAACTGCTTTGCGGTTACCGGTGTCGATCAGGTGGCGAAAAAAACCGGGGCGGATCTGGTGTATCCCCTGTCCAACCTCATGCGGGATATGAACCTTCAGGGACATCGCCTGAATGTCTGGCCAGTGTTTACGCCATTTAAGGAAGCTGATAAAATCATCAACCTGCCGGTCGCCAAGATCCATAGTCTCAGCGGACTGACCTTGGGGATGAAAAGCTGGATCGGCGCGGTAGGCGGCAGAAGAAACGCGCTTCATCAGGACATTCATCAAAGCATAGTGGATTTGGCGCAGTTTTTCAGGCCCACAATCACCCTGATTGACGCTATCCGCATCATGACGGCAAACGGACCTTCTGGCGGAAGCGCATCTGATGTTGCGGTTGTCAACCGCCTGATACTGAGCGATGACCCTGTTGCGGCCGATGCCATGGCCTGCGACCTGTTTCAGGTTCAACCATCCGCCATCGCCCATATTCAGCTTGCTCAGAAATGGGGACTGGGAACAACAGACTTCAGCCGACTGACCCGCTACCAGGTTGTGCTATGAAAATCAAACATCTTATTTATTTCAGAAGGATATCGCAGGTACTGTTTCTGCTGCTGTTTTTGTTTCTGCTGATGGAAACCCGGCTTCCTCAGAATGTTTTTCTGGACTATTCCCAGGAAATCGCTGGCCCCAAGGACATCCGCCTGAATTACCCGGTCATGTTTTTCTTTGACATGGATCCGCTGATATTGCTTACCACCATGCTATCTACACACAAATGGCTGGCTGGTGCGGGGTGGGCGCTGGCTATTATTGCTCTGACTCTTTTTCTTGGCCGGTTTTTCTGCGGCTTTGTCTGTCCGTTCGGAACCCTTCACCATGCAATAGGCACCATACATCCTGCCGCCAAGGGACGGCATGCCGCTGCCATAAATGAAAAAACACCCTCGCAGCGGCTAAAATATGGACTTCTTTTGATGGTTCTTGTGTCCGCTTTGTTCGGCTTGAATCTGGCGGGATTTATGGATCCGATAGCGCTTTTGTTTCGATCGTTTTCGGTTTCCATTCTGCCGGCTGTAAATATCGGTGTCAAGGAGGTGTTTGATGCTATGGCGACCAGCGATATCAAGATACTGAATCTGATCAGCTACGCCGCAGAAATCATCGTATCACCTGTCCTTGGCTTTGGATATCCGGCCTATCAGACAGGCTTTGCAATCGGCCTGATCGTTTTGGCTTTCTTGTTCCTGAATCGGATACGTCCCCGGTTCTGGTGTCGTGTGCTGTGCCCACTGGGGGCGTTATTCGGTCTGTTGTCTTTTAAAAGCCTGCTGGCTCTTGAGAAGGACGAGACCCGGTGTACTGGCTGCAATAAATGCACGGCGGCCTGCCAGGGTGCGGCTTCTCCCCGGCCTGGTGTAAAATGGGAACCTGCCGAGTGTGTCCGATGTTTCAACTGCCAGCATGTATGTCCGGAGGATGCTCTATCGTTCCAGTTCATTCGGCTGAAAGCGCAGAAATATGCACCGGATATGGGAAGGCGCGCAGTGCTGACCGGACTTACTGCCGGCATTGCTTTTCCACTTCTTAGCCGGTTGGACGGCCAGATTCATCAGGCATCCGACCCCCGACTGATCCGCCCGCCGGGATCATTGACGGAAACCCGGTTTCTGGAACGCTGCCAGCGTTGCGGCCTGTGCATGAAAGCCTGCCCGACAAACGTCATTTCGCCAGCGCTTGGGGAAGCCGGCCTCGCCGGCATCTGGACTCCTGTGTTAAACATGGCTATAGGGTACTGCGAATATTCATGCACTCTTTGCAGCAGTGTCTGTCCGACAGGCGCCATTCGGCCAATTACGGGAAAAGAAAAGATATCAGGCCCCGTCCGCATCGGATCAGCATTTGTGGATAGGGGAAGATGCCTGCCATGGACCGAAAACGGCGCGTGTATTGTCTGCGAGGAAGTCTGCCCGACCTCTCCAAAGGCCGTAGTCTTTCGCGAAGCGGATGTCGCCGGCTTCGGCGCTGAGCGGCTCCGCCTTAAACAGCCCTATGTGAATCTGCGACAATGCGTGGGATGCGGTATCTGCCAAAACAAATGCCCGGTCAAGGGAACGCCCGCCATTCGGGTGATTGCTTCTGGCGAAAGCCGCTCTCCCAAAAACCAGATATTGCTAAGGTGATTCCCAACAAAGGGCTACCCACATAAACCGGGACACTTTCGATACAGACCGTAACTTGAGATTAAAAGTGTCCCGCCTTATGTGGGTAGCCGTTTCGGTCACAGCAAAGGTACAAATACCAAATCTAAACAGGTAGTGGTTGGCGCTCTTCTCGCCCTAATAGCAGAAATAACAGCACAATCACTAAAACAATTTCTCGGTGATGGTGCAATATGCGATAATCTGATAAAAATAATAGATTTCTAGGAAAGATGATAATAGCTACAGTTAATAAAAGAAAAACCATTTTTTTAAGATCACTTTTTGAGATTTTTCTTAAATAATATGGTAAAATAGAAGCTATTATAATTATATCGTATTGGTGAGCCGCCCGTCCAAAAAGAAATCCAATAATAGTTAATATTCCTAACAAATTGAATATATTAATTTCAACAACATATTGATGTATAACCATAAGTAATAATATTGAACAGATAATGATTATTGGAGTATTAATTTGAAGCCCAAAGTCATATAATGAACTTTGAATGCCAAAAAGATTCCAGGCGCCTTCGCTATTCCCTGTTCGCAAATATGTATTCATGGATAGCATCCAATCGTGTATTGTGTTTATTACACCACGATTATGTATTGGAACTATAGACAGAATAACTACTGAAATAATTGAAGCTGCAAGAGTTTTCCACTTTTTCTCAAGTAATAACCACAACAAAAAAGTGAATGCCAGTTGCGGTTTCATTAAAGCAAATGCCATAAAAATTCCACTTGTTATCTCTTTGGATCTAATGTAGAAATAATATGATGCTAAAAGGGCTGTAGAAAATATTATGCTTGTTTGGCCAACCCATAAAACATTAGCGACAAAACTATTTCCAACTATAATGGAAATTAATAGAGACGACTTAAAGTCTAAAAGAAAAAAATATTTTCTATCATTCGAGAAATTATATATATTCAGACAAAGATAAGCAAACCCGACGATACAGAAAATATTTGTGATTATAAATAATAACTTCGAAGTTTCAAAATTTGTTGCAGACAAGAGCATAAATAAGAAAGCGGAATGGGGAGGATATGCAAAATTATAGGATTCCGGATTCCATAATCCGGCAACTTGATTGCAGGCAGTTGTAGCATCGTATGCGTTTAATCCGTTCAGCCATGTTTTTCCAGCTAAATATAAAACATTAAAATCATATAACGAAAAGTGCTGAGGACCCTGCGGCCGACCATATCCTAAGATTCCAAACATAATAGCTAATGTTATTGCAGTAATTATCATGAAACAATTGAAAATCATGACAATAAATCTTTGATTGCTCATTTCTGCCCCTTGCTGTTTTTGAACCATGCAAGACTGTCAGGCCGTGCCTGATTTAAAAGTCATCAACCTTGAAAACCATTTGGATACCTGCAGTGCCAGTTCCAGGCAGACACAATAATGTCATACAGCGATTGATAAGCTGGCTTCCACTCGAGTTCGCTAATAGCCTTGGCAGAGGAAGCTAACAAACGTGCTGGATCGCCATTCCTGCGGGGAAGAAATCTCCGTTGCAGTTTTTTTCCTGTAATTTTTTCGACTTCATTCACAACATCCAGTACTGAGTAGCCAGTCCCGCTGCCCATATTATAGACCCTGAAACCAGAAATATTGGGAACCTCAAGCGCACGGATATGCGCATCAGCTAAATCGATAACATGAACGAAGTCCCTTAAGCAAGTACCATCCGGTGTATCGTAATCAGTTCCATAGATTTCAGCTTCAGAAGTTCCGTTCAGTGCAGAAAGGAGAAGACGTGGAATTAAATGGGTCTCTGGAACATGGGCCTCTCCGTAATGTGTTGATGCACCCGCAGCACTGAAATAACGAAAAACCGTTGCTTCAAAACCATAAGCTTGCGAATACCAATAGAGCATTCTTTCGAAACTTAACTTTGTCTCACCATATGGATTCATGGGATTTGTTGTTGTGTTTTCATCAATGGGCATACAGTCTGGCTGTCCATACACGGCGGCAGTAGAAGACATAATAATTTGCCTCACTCCGTGGGTCGCCATGGTGTCAATAAGTTTAATTCCACCCGAAAGGTTTATTTCGTAAAATGGGGCAGGGTCAGTAATAGATTCAGGTATCAGGGCCTTGGCAGCCATGTGAATAACGCCATCAATATCGAAATGGCTGAACACATGCTTCAAACATGGTATATCTCGAATATCTCCCAACACAAATTCCGCATCTGAATGGACTGCATTGCGATATCCGGTAGAGAGGTTATCTAATACCACAACCCGCTGGCCAGCGTTAATCAGGCGCTCCACAACAACACTCCCAATATAACCCGCACCCCCTGTAACTAAGATAGCCATATATTTATATTCCCCCTCTCATACCGAAATCCGCAAAATTCGAATATACCAATTCAATAATCGTGAGATATTTCTTTTAAATGATCTTGTTTTCAATAATATCGATAATTTTTTTCGAATACACATCCATAGTATGGTTTTTCAGCACAGTCTGTCTGGCCTGTCGTCCCATGTCGTCGGCTTTTTCAGGATCAGAAAAGATGATGTTTATTGCATCAACAATAGCATCAGGATCCTGCCAGGGAACCAGCAAGCCGTTTTGACCATCTGTGATATACTCCTGAGTGGTAATAGTCTTCGTGGTAATTACCGGTTTTCCATAAAACATGGCGCTAACAAGCGTGGTTTCTCCTGCGGGAGAAGATGTCCTTTCCAAAGGAAAAATTACTGCGGCGGACTGTTTCATCAGCTCTTCGGCTTCATCCCCAAATGCATTTCGATAAACAGTAACATTATTTGGAATAGCCAGACCTTTTAAGAAAGTATCAGTTGTTGCTAACACAAATCGTTTTGAGCTTTTTTTTGCGGCTTCCATCAGGGTAGGGAAATCCCTGTAACTTAAGCCTACGGAATAGAGATAGCTATTTGGTTTAAAGCCACTGTAATCAGGATTTTTCTTAAAAGTGATGGGTTGTCTCAAAAGAATAACCTGAGTTTTTGACAATTTAAACCTACCCTGAATTAAATGCATGTAAGCATTGGACAGAAAACTGATATGATTAACTTTTTTAAAGGATAAAGAAAGAAAGTACCTTCGGAGTGTTTCCAGTAGGGGATTTTTCCGTTCAACAATAGTTGTATTCAGCAAAAAAACTTTTGGTGAATTTGAACATGTAATGAATTTGATAAAGCCTAAAAACATCCCCATGATTTGCGGCCAGGCAATCACATAGTCATAGTCATGTCTCCTGCTAAAAGCTTTTATACTGACCCATAAACATCTTGGCCAATGAAAAAAAACTTTGTTTGCAGGTGTCCACGACGATTGCTTATAGTCGGTGCCCATAATATCACTGTTCAGGCCGGCTTTTCGAAAACAATCCAGCAGCAAAGAACCATTATCGGGATTCCAGTCCACAAGCAGCAATACTCTGAGAGATTTATTAACCATTATACCTCGGTATTGATCACTTAAATTACATGTTTACCTGACTCTTCAAGTCATCGTTTTAAAACGATATAAGAGCGACAATTCATCCGGATTTGGAAAGCAGCATTAACTGCTCAAAGGCTCTTGCCATCTGATGAACGCTGAGAGTTCCATCCACCAGTTTCCGGGCCTGATGGCCCATGTATTGTTGCTGCTCAGGGTTTTTAAGCACATGAATGATTTTTTTCGCTAAACTTTCCGGATCATCAACGGGAACCAGAAACCCCGTCTCGTTCGGAATCACGATCTCATTCATGAACCCCACATCCGTGCAGACGATGGGAATGCCCGCGGACATGGCTTCGATGACGGCAACTGACAATGTTTCCTGCTGAGGATAGGAGGAGAGACAGTTAATGTCAACCGCTGCAAAAATATCTCCCAACTGGCGCTGAAAACCCAGAAAACGCACCTGATGCTCAAGATTCAAATCCGTGGCAAGGCTTTTTAGAAATGGCATGAGGGGGCCGTCCCCAATTACCAGAAAGTGAGCTTCGGGTATGGCATCCACAACCATCCGGGCAGCCCGCAGAAATATATGATGGGCTTTGTCCGGACGGAGCGCAGCCACAATGCTGACCACTGGACTTTGTGCCGATATTCTTAGACGGCCCCTGGCTTCTTCCTTGCCAAGATGGGATTGAAACCGCTCCGGATCCACGCCGTTATAAATAGCCCGTATCTTGGAATAGGGAATTTTTTCTTCAACAGCGATATAGTCGCCATGACCCTTTGCCGCAGCTACAACGTAGTCAACACCAAGATGAAGTATGCGTCGCCCCAGCATAGTCAAGGGATGAAAGGGATATTTTTTGAACGTCTCATTCTCCCAGTTGATGCAGGTTCGAACGCCTGCCAGCTTGCTGGCCAACACCCCGAAAAACAGGGTGTTGAGATGATTGATCAAAAAAACGACATCAGTTTGAAAATCCTTTAAAAGCCTTGTCAGTTTGAAAATCCCGGACAAGTCAAATTTCGACCGAATGATTCCGGTGCTGACCGGAAAGCCCAGTTGAAGGATTTCCTTTCCCAGGATGCCTGGCTCTCTTAAAAAAAAGATGTGAAGGTCAAATCGCAGCCGGTCAATGTGGCGCAGCAGTTCCAACAGCAACTGCTCAGCACCGCCTATGGTCAGGTGGGATACCACGACAGCAACGCGGGTTTTTTTGGGATTGATCATGGTGCTATCTCCATTTGTAATTAGCGATGACGGTATCAAACAGATTCATCAGGCTGTCCATTTGATCTTTGATAAGAAGCCTATCTTTTACATAAGACTGACCGGCTATTCCCATCTGAACCAGTTTTTCCTTGTCCGACAGCATTTTGTCCATTTTTTGCGCCATATCATCACAGGAATCGGGTTCAAACAATTGTCCGGTTACCCCTTCCTGAACCTGCTCGGGAATGCCGCCAATACGTGAGGCCAGAACAGGGGTACCATTGAGGAAGCTCTCATAGATACTGAGCGGTGCGTTATCGTACCACCTGCTGGGAACGACACTGAACAAGGCTTCTGCAATCCACTTTGACAGGGTTTGACCAGTTTGAAATTCCAGAAAATGGATGCGGTTTTGTGCATGAGGCTGAATGAGCGATTTCAGTCGCTCCTCTTCTCCATCATAGCTTCTGCCTATGATATAAAGGTCTGTTGGCGGATTCAGTTTCTGAAATGCGTTAATCAGTGTGTCCAGCCCTTTTTCATACGATATCCTGCCAAAATAGACCATATAATTTTTTTTGCACCAGGCTTTATCCGGCTCGGTTGCTCTTTCAACCGGATACTGCAGGATATGAATCCTATCACTCGGCCTACTCTCTCTTTCCCGTCTGCCCTCCCCTCCACGGTCTCCTGGTTTTCTTCGATTTTTTTGTCTTCTTTCAACCGGATATTGCAGTATGTACGTCTTTTTTTCAGAAAACCCGCCTTCGATGAGTTTGTCTTTCATAAACTGGCATGGCACAACAATGGCATCCACCAGTTTATACAGTCCGAGCAAACGATGGAGATACATGGCGGCGACCCGAACAGCCGAGGCTGCCAGATGGTTTTTCACACACCGGTATTTGAGACCGTTATAATACTGTCCCTGAACACAGAGAGTACACGGCCTTCCATTTCGCAGCAGGGAATAGCTGGGACAAAGCAGATTGTAGTCGCCGATCTGCATGACCACAGGAATGTTGTGGCGTTTGAATGTATGGAAGATACTTGGCGACATGTAGTTATAGATATTCAGGATATAAGCGATATCAGCTCCACCAACCGCTTTCAGTAGCCTGCTTAATTTTATTCTGGCTTCAAAGGAGTAGGTGCTTCTATCCAGAAACCGCAGGATATTAGCCGGAGAGAACCGGATATTGCTTAAATGCGCCTGATCAGGGTCTCCCGGAGGCCCCAGGAAATAGTCCTGGTAGGCGGAGGGCCAAGTGCCGGCATATCGGACACTGAAAGGAATGGTTGTATGTCCCCGAGCTGACAGATAGTTCATGATATTATAAAGATATGTCTCGGTTCCGCCATTTAGGAAAAAATATTTGTTACAGAAAATCATCTGCATTTAAGGTTTTTCTCCCAGTTCGATTCGAAAGATTCCGGTTCCATTAAACCCGATATATCCTGCAACAGGCTGCCCTGCTGTCAGGGTGATGGTATTGATATTAACCTTTGGAACATCCATTTGAACCTGCTGAAATGTTTTTGCGCTGTCTGTGCTGATAAAGAGTCCTTCGGTCGCCCGGACATCATACCGAATTGTTCCTGCCAAAACCAGCTCCGGGTGTTGAGGATGAAAGGCGACGCAATGTACCGCCATTTGAGGATATGGAGCAACTGGAAGGCGAGTTTCCTGCCAGCTTTTTCCTTCATCATTGGTGATCAAAAGCGTATTTCCAGCACAGCCCACGACAATCCGGGATGGAGCAGATGGGTCTATGGCCATTCCAAAGGTAAACAGCTCTCCAGTTGTCATACGCTGCCAGGTGTTCGCACCATTGATGGATTTGTAAACGCCGCAGGCCTGTGTACTCGCAAAAAGAGTGCCTGGGTGCTTGGGATGGACGCAAAGCGCCCCCGGTCCCTTGATAAAAGGGGTGCTTAGCCCTTGATTCATTTGAGTCCAGTCTTTACCTGCATTGATGGTTTTATAAACCCCATAGCCATTGGTTCCCACATACACAGTATTATCGGAAAGAGGGTCCAACTCCACATTGGTCGCCAGTCCATCAACATATCCCAACTTGGGCAGGGTTTCAACAGGAACGGAAAAGCCAATGTCCTTCCAGCTTATTCCGGCATCACGGGACTCATAGACATAAACCTTTCCCTTCTTGCCCCATGGATTCATGAGCAAAACCATCCGGGTTGGATCACTTTGAGAGATTTCGATTTCCTGTGCGTGGCCATCAGCCACGCCATTCATTGATCTGCGCCAGTGTTTTCCCGAATCTTCGGAAACCATCAGACCATTGTCCGCAGCACACAGATATAGAGTCTCAGGCTTTCGAGGATGAATTTTAAGGTCGTTAACTACTGTATTTTGAAGTCCATGATATTTTTGTGTCCAGTGCTCTCCGGTATCAGATGACTTCCAGACATTCCACCAGTCAATCAAGATCAGCGAGCTGGTGGTTCCCGGAACAAACATGATGCGTTCTGCTCCGGATAGAGTGTTGGTCCAGTTGGAAGTGGCCCCCTGATCCATCTTAAACGACTGAATGGATTTCCATGTTTTGCCGCCATTCAGGGTCTTATGGAGCAGATGTGGCCAGCTTTCCGGATGTGAACCGATAAACAGCAAATCAGGATTTCCCGGATGAACGGCAATTGATTTATAGCCTTTAAGCTGCGTTGAAAGGGGGCAATTTTCCCAAACCTGCGACATCTGGTTCCAGCGGAACAAGCCGGAGTGTTTTTCAACAATATAAAGGGTATTCCCGGAAGCGGCAATGTCCGTTATCTCAAAATATCCATAGGGGAGTCCTTCATTCTGCGGCTTCCAGGTTTGTTCCTCCAGCCGATATACACCGCCTGCAGTTCCTGCGTACAGATAACCATCATAAACCGCCATACCATTGATTTTGGACGGTTCCAGTCCCTGCACACGCTGAGGCAAAGACTTGAGGTCGCTTAAGGGAACTTGGAAAACACCTTTATCATCCGTCCCGATCCACAGTGATTTCCGGGTAAAAAGCAAGAGATGGCTTCCGAAAAAACGGGATGGGTACCTGATTTCCTCGGACAGTCGGACCCAGGAATCTCCCTGATTGATGCTATGATAAAGGCCGGCATCGGTGAGAACAAAAACCTGACGGGAATCTTCAGGGGATACGGCGATATCGGCAACAGAAAAACCTCCCAGACCTGTTCCGATAAGTTCAAAATGGTTTCCGCCGTCCCGGCTTCGAAAAACCCCGGCCACATCAGAGCCAACGTAAATTGTCAGTGGATTTAACGGGTCTATGGCAATGGCAGTGAATCGGCCGCCACCGCCGTAGCCCGATGGCGTCCACGACATGCGGATATTACCCGCAATAGCGATGGCTGAAATCACGGATAAAAGCAGGGTTGCTGCAATGATATGAAGTAAGCATCGCATTATTTTTTGACTTCCTGCTTTGGCCTCAGATGATACGATCTTTTGCCGTACAAACTGGCGCTGTACTGGACAAACGCGTGTTCAACCTGATCATAACCTTTCATCCATACCGTTCCCGAAACCGAATTTGAATAGATACTAAGCTTCAACTTGCCTGCCCTGGCAGTGATCAGGGTCGGAAGGGCTACTTTTTCAGCCGCTTTTTCCTTTTCTATGTCTCTTTCCTCTAAAACATCTCTGACCTTCAAAAGCGCAGGGCTCATAAAAATAAAGTGCATTGGCACGGGTTTTACAAATGTCCGTTTGATATCGCAGGTGATTTCGTTTGATATAGCGGTCATTTCTGAGTATTCAGCATTCCAGAAAAAGCTGTTCCGTGAATTTTTCTTGGGGAAACCCTCAATGATGATCTGGTAGGGATTGCTGCCGCCGGGCGCAGGTGGCATCAAGGTTAACAATGCCTGAGCTCCGGAAAAAGTCTCATTCATCACCGTACCGGACAACTGCACCAGATACTGCTTGGAAAATTCTATGGTGTCCAGAAGCGTATCTTCAGCAACCGAATCTGCGGAGAAAAAGCCTGTAGCCAGGATCATCATTATTCCAATGGCAAATTCACGCGATAAAATTTTCATGGCCGTTATAGACTTTTCTTCCCTGATTGGGACTGATACCAGTTCCAGGCTGTTGCAATTGTTGCATTGATTTCGCAGAAATCCGGTTTCCAGCCCAGCATGGAATCGGCGTACTCAGGCTTTGCCACCAAAACCGGCGGATCGCCTGGACGCCTTCCCACAGTCCGATAGATCACAGACTTTCCCGTGACCTGCTGAACCGCCCGAATGACTTCCATTATCGAATATCCGCGTCCTGTTCCCAGATTGATACACTGGCTCTGACAAGATTCATCCAGGTATTTCAGGGCCAGAACGTGGGCCTTGGCCAAATCGGTTACATGGATATAATCACGGATAGCGGTGCCATCCGGGGTATCGTAATCGGTTCCATAGACATCTGTGTGACTTCGTTGTCCCAGAACTGTTTGAAGCAGAATGGGGATTAGATGTGGCTCCGGGTCATGGTCTTCACCGATTTGCCCCTCTGGATCAGCGCCGGCGGCATTGAAATATCGCAGAATGACGTATGAAAAGCCGTAAGCACTGCCATAATCCTGGATAATCTGCTCCATCATGAGCTTGCTGCGGCCATAAGGATTGATGGGAATCTGCGGGTGATTTTCGGGTATGGGGATTTGTCCGGGAATGCCATAAGTTGCACAACTGCTTGAGAAAATGATATCCCGACAGCCGTGCCTGCGCATGGCATCCAGGATGGCAATGGAACCGACCACATTGTTTTGATAATATTTCGCCGGATGATCCACGGATTCTCCGACATACGCGAATGCAGCAAAATGAATGACGGCTTTGGGTCGATACTGGGAAAAAACCTGATTCAGGACCAAGGAATCGGTAATATCACCAATAATGAGCGGCCCCCACTGAACCGCCCAAGTATGACCATATACCAAGCTGTCGAGAGTGACAGGCAAATAACCCATCAATGAAAGGGCTTTACAAGTGTGGCTCCCAATATAGCCAGCGCCTCCGGTAACCAAAACTGTATCTGTCATTGGCTCTCCCTAACTTGAAACTTGATAAGCAGCTCCGGCACTGGCTACTACCAATCCTGCAATAAAACATGCCGCAATTATTGTAAATTCGATTTTTTTCATTGTGACACTCCTGTTTTGTAGATTAACGACATTATTCAGTCCCACATCGCAGTTATCCATATCAGATTTTTTTCAAAAGCACAACATATCGAAAACGGAATGACTTTCAACCAGATTGGCAGCCTGGTTAGGGGGCGGCGATTATTTCATCTTTCACTATTACCTGATTTCTTCCTTTTTCTTTTGCTTCATAAAGAGCCATATCTGCGAATTTAACAATCCTGTTATAGTCAGGGTGCCCATCATATACAGCTACCCCAATACTGCATGTCTTGCTAATTTGTTTATTTGCAGGCAGTTGAAAAATATGTTCCTCACATTTATGCCTGATCTTTTCTGCAACAATATATGCCCCTTTCCCGTCGGTATTACCAAGAACAGCCAGAAACTCTTCACCGCCATAGCGAAAAATAAAATCACTGGCTCGGACATTTAGCATAAGCAATTCTGAAAACTGTTTTAATACCACATCACCGCTATCATGACCGTAAATATCATTAACCTTTTTGAAATGATCAATATCAAGCATCAATATTGAATAAGGTAATTTTTGTTTTAGGCTGATGTCTGTCTGACGGCGTAAAATTGTATCAAGATAACGTCTGTTAAATAAGCGAGTGAGCATATCCATTCCCGTATCAATTTCAATAGCCTGATCTACGATGGTGGAAATAAACCAGGAACCCTTTGAGACAACATCATTAAGGGCAGTGATACCTTCAAAAAATTTTTGCTGATTGTTTTCTGTCCGGTATTTTGCAGCAGTAAACAGAGCTTCATCAATTTGCAGAACATATTTTTTTAATTCTGCTGAAATATTCAGAGTGTGAGAAACCAGATCAGCCTTGTAAATTACCCACAAACCAAAACTTGAATATTGAAGTTTGGGCAATTTACTCAACTCAATTTCAGGTGTCTGATATAAAAATGTAAGCGTATTTCGCATCCAGTCCAGCAACAGCGATCTGAGACGTTCACATTCAATGGCTGTATTCTGAGTCATCCCTTTCATTTTCAATGATAGTTCATTTGTTTCATGGATCATTTCGTTTGAATAATAGGCTTCGGATATGATTGACACCAAAATATCGAATTGTTGCCCCACTAAAAGAAAAACTTGCGAAAAATCATTCGCTGAAACAAATTTATTTGAGATTCTGGAAAATATTTCACGCTTCATAATACTTATTCCATGCGTAAAGTAATTCATGTTAACATTGTTATGTGCATGAAGCGCACCGATTTTTTTTTGCAAGTCAATCAGCGATTTCATATTTTCACTTATGCGAGGCTGAAAAAAGTCGTGCATCCATTTTTGCAGAGATGCCTTTAAATTCTTTTGGACAAACATGTTTTTAAGGATAGAAGCTATTTCCGGAATTTCCGTCAGTTCCGTATAAAATGCATCAATAATACCTTCGAATTCCGGTTCTAAAAAATTGCCCAATCTCATCATTATGTCTGAGTTTTCTTCATATAGTCTGTGAAGTTTTTCCTGTAATATTAATTCCATCTTCATAGTATCACCGCGCTTTCTTTTGATTAATAGCCCCCAATGTTCACCTGCGAAGTCAGGTTCAATGGATGGTTAGGCGTTTTGCTCAATCATTGAACATAATATTCCGACTACTTTAGATATTTCTTTAATGGAGTAGTCATCCAGATCAATATAAATTTTATTATCCTCAAGTTTTAAAAACTTCCATATATTTCCTGAAGTAACAACTCCGTAAATCTTTGATAAAGTCGTACCCTCCTGTTCATTGAATATTCTTGAAGCAATCATTTCAGCCGCGCACTGCCCTAACCCACTCATTATGTTTTCATTTTTTGCTTCAACTATTGTAATCACGGGAGTATTCAGAAATAATTGTTCAGGCGATTTACTGATAATAAAATCGCAAAACCCGGTCAAATCCCGGTCTTTATCGACATTCAGTTCGATTCCCGAGAAAAAACTTATTTTCTTATCGAATATCTTTCTTATTTCGATCAGCACCGGAGCGATAATCAGCTCGGAACGAGCTTTTTCGGTATTGATAGCAACAGCTAAAGAGACATTGTCTGATAATGTCTCTTTCAGATGATTACCGATTTCACGAGACTCTACGCTGGAGAATAATCCAGTATTCTCTATTATTTCAACAGAGAACTCTTTCTGAACTTTTTTGATTGTAAAACTGCTATATGGCATTTCTTCCTCAATGTCTGATTTATATCCCTTACATCCCGCCACATCCAGACTTGGCTTTACTGCATCTGCCTTAACACAAATTCATTGATTACCTGAGCTTTCTTCAAACTCGATTTTTGTTTTATTGTCATCACTCATTTTTTGCAAGCTCCCTTGCTTCCATGTATCTCTTTTTAATCAGATCCGTGTCGTGCTTCGGTGTTGCAATGCCTTTCTTGGATTTTTTCTGAAAAGCATGAAGAATATAAATTTTTCTCCCAAGCTGCACCGCTATAACTGTACGGTACGCATCCGTGTCATACCCCATTAATTGTAGTAACAAACAAAGCTTGCCACCAGCTCTTTTCCGGTTCCGTTTTTTAATCTCTTCCCCGAGTTTAATTTCATGCGTGATCATGGCCGTCAGGCCATGATGGGTTAAAGGATATAAACGATACAACGGTTTTTCCATAAATCCGTTGATCATAAAGTTCAAATTCTGGATGATCTAAACGGATGGATTCCAAAACAGAATGCTCGACAACGATACATGCCTGCGCGGCCAGGGATGCGCTTTGCAGAAGGTGATCCAAGGCAAGGCCGATCATGTTCAGGTTGTAAGGCGGATCCATAAAAACCAGATCAAACCGCGGCTGAACATGTCGCAATAAATCCAGGTTGTGAGCAATATTCCATTTCTGAACACGAGCTTTTTTCTCAAGGGAAAAAGACCGGATATTCTGCGTTATAAGCGATATCGCATGAGGAGAATCGTCAACAAGAACTGCGGAATCCGCCCCGCGGCTCAATGCTTCGATAGCCATCGCACCGGTTCCGGAGAAAAGATCAAGCACAACGGCCTGCTGAGTCCGGAATGACAGAATATTGAAAATTGTCTCTCTCAAACGGTCTGACGTGGGCCGAGTCTGCTTTCCCTCAAGGTGATGAAGTCTTCGGCCCTTCAGCTCACCCGCAATGATTCTCATCCGTCATCTCACTGTATGCGTCATGGTTTCAGTTTTTCTTTAACCTCTTCCTTAAGCCAGATCACCCAAGACTCCATGCTATTCTCAGTTCAGGCGGATATTTCAAATACCGGAATGCTCGGATGAATCTGAACGATTTTTGCTGGTCAATTTTATGTTATCAAATCCAATTAAAAAACGGTAACACAATTGGTCATTACAATGTCATGTCCGGGTTGGCCGGATCAAAGCCGTTTTCCACAAGTATTTCCAGGATACGGCCCCAGGTGTCCACCAGAAGGCTGCTGCACCGGTTCGGATCGGGCCGGTGGGAATCTTCACCGATGATATCCGTGCAGGAA
>JBAXVB010000319.1:0-4736 GCA_037129415.1 Deltaproteobacteria bacterium | reverse complement strand
GTACCGGTAATAAGCGGCGCAGGTTCCCTCGCTGGAAACCATGCAGGGACCAACCGGATCTACAGGGGTACACAGCTTTTTATAAAGCGCGCATTCCGGAGGGATTTTAATCCCCTTCAATATATCGCCGCATGCACAGCCACTGGGAATGACCGGTTCGGGAACCTGGATGTCAAGCTGAATGGCTGCATCAAACCGGGCATAAGTCTCCCGGATTTTCAGTCCGCCGCGAGGAATTGTTCCAAGTCCCCGCCAGGCTGCATCTACTGGCTCAAAAACCGTGTCCATTACAGAAATGGCCTTGGGGTTTCCTTCCGGGGTTACTGCCCTGGGATAGGCATTATCCAGTTCCGGTTTTCCGGCATGAATCTGTGAAAGTAGTGAATAAACCGCATGAAGAATATCGACCGGCTCAAATCCGGCAATCACACAAGGCTTATGATGGACGGTTTTTAGAAACATATAGGCATTTGATCCAAGTATTACCGAAACATGGCCCGGAAGAATCAAGCCGTCAATATGGACATCCGGGGCATTCACCAGAACCTCGAGAGCGGGCGGAACTGTTTTATGGGCTGAATAGACCAGATAATTGGTCAGACCCGCGGAATTTGCAGTCAGGATGGAAGCTGCAATGGTCGGCGCAGTGGTTTCAAACCCCACGCCCAGAAAGACCACTTGCTTGTCCGTATGCTGTTTGGCAATATTTAGAGCATCCAATGCCGAATAAACCACGCGGATATCATGTCCACAGGCGCGCTCCGACTGAAGCGATGAATCAGTGCCCGGAACCCGGATCAAATCACCAAAAGTCGCCACAATCACCTGATCCATGCGGGAAATGGCGATGAAGGCATCGATATCGCTCTGATCTGTGACGCAAACCGGGCATCCAGGACCTGACACCAGCGAAATACCATCGGGTAAAACCGATCGAATGCCGCTTCGGAAAATGGATACCGTATGAGTACCGCAAACCTCCATCAACCGGACCGATTTTGTTCCAACTGATTTTGAACTGATGCGCTGAATGCGATCAATCAGTCGCCGAGCCAGTTCCGGGTCCCGGTATTCTTCCAGATGTTTGATGCTCATAATCTCTCCCCTCCCACACATTTCAGGGCGAATACAAGATTCGCCCCCTACCCGCCTGCTGCACAAACAGCCTGTCCCAGAGAAATGCCGCCATCATTGGTCGGAACAAGGGAATGGGAAAAAACCTCAAACCGATCTGCCGAAAGCTCCCGAATCAGGCCCTTCAGCAATATGGTGTTTTGAAAAACCCCGCCACTTAGCGCCACACGGTTCAGGCCGCTGTCCTGTCGAATCACCCGGCAGAGCGCAGTCGCCATGCGAATGATCGTTTGGTGAAACCTGGCGCTGATCACGGCCGGTGAAACGTGTTTTTCAATATCCCAAACCACACCCTGAATAATCGGATGGGGAAGGATTTTATATCCGTCTTCAGACACCCATTCAAAAGGATAACTCCCCGATTCTCCGTCGTCCGCCATCATTTCAAGTTCTAAAGCGGCTTGTCCTTCATAGGCAACCGTATAACGTATTCCGATCATAGCTGCAACCGCATCAAACAGTCTTCCCATGCTGGAAGTCCGGGGGCAGTTGACACCTTTGACGATCATATCCTGAACAAATATAAGTTTTTTCGCATCTATTTTCCGGAACATGGGAAGGTCAATATCCAGCATCTTCTCGCCAAAAACCATAAACAGGTAGCTTGCGGCCATCCGCCAAGGTTCCCGAATGGCTGCGGCTCCGCCCGGCATGGGAATATATGCCAGGTGACCAGCCCTGCCAAAGCTGGTTTCATCGGCAATCAGAAACTCGCCGCCCCATAAGGCGCCATCCGCCCCGTAGCCGGTTCCGTCAAGGGCTAGGCCGATCAACTTTTCATGTATCCGGTTTTCAGCCATACAGCTAACGATATGGGCATGATGGTGCTGAACCTGAACCAGGTTAATGCCGGATAACTGCTGCTGTTCCAGTGCATAGCGGGTGCTGAGATAATCGGGATGCATGTCGCAGGCCAGAACCTGCGGCGTGATATCGAGAATCCTCTTTATATGTTCGATTGTCATGCAGAAAAAATCGTAAGTAGCAGAATTTTCCAGATCTCCGATGTGCTGACTAAGAAACGCACGATTGCCGGAGGTCAGACAGACCGTGTTCTTGAGTTCCGCCCCGCAGGCCAGCACCGGCGGAAGCGGCCGACGGAGAAAAACAGGAACCGGAACAACACTCCTAGATCTGCGAATCAAGCGATCCGTACCCGCAACATGCCTGACGAGTGAATCGTCGCAGCGAAGATAAATCCGCCGGTCGTGAACCAGGAAATAGTCGGCTATCCCGGAAAGCCTGGCAAACGCCTCGTCATTGTCAATGGCAATGGGTTCTTCGCTCATGTTTCCGCTGGTCATCACCAAGGCTGTAAATCCATGGTTCAGCAGCAGATAATGCAGCGGGGTATAGGGAAGCATCACCCCGATAGTAACATTCCTGGGAGATACTGCATCGGAGAGCAGGAACGGCTTTTTTTTATTAAGCAGCACAATAGGACGTCGAAATGAGGTCAGAAGGACCTTTTCTTCAGGCGCAACATGCGCATAGTCCCGAATCGTTTCCAGACTCATGGACATAACAGCAAGTGGTTTTTCCTCGCGGTGTTTCCGGAGCCGAAGCCGTTTCACTGCTGGCGTATTAAGAGCATCAACCGACAGATGAAACCCGCCCAATCCTTTGATGGCCAGGATTTTCCCCTGTTTCAAATACCGGGCAGCCTGTTCAATCGGGTTTTTGCATGAAATCAGAGCGCCATCGGGGCCATGAAGGGTCACTCTGGGGCCGCAGGCCGAACAGGCATTTGGCTGAGCATGAAAGCGGCGATTTTGCGGATCATCATATTCGGACTGACACGGACCGCACATAATGAAATTCTTCATTGACGTATTGCACCGGTCGTAGGGAATATCGTCAATGATCGTATAGCGGGGCCCGCAGTTGGTGCAATTGATAAACGGATAGCGAAATCGTCGGTCTGCCGGATCAAACAGTTCTTTCAGGCAGTCATCACAAACCGATACATCCGGGGAGATCAGGGTGGAACGCATCAGACCGGCAGTGCTGGGGAGGATCGAAAAATCATCAAGCCCCCTGACAGTATCCGGGGTTTCGACAATATCCGTGATGTGGGCCAGTGGCGGAAGGCCGGAGGGCAGATTTCGGCAGAACCGGTCTATATTTTCAGGACTGCCTTCGACATGGATGGAAACGCCGGAAGAGGTATTCGCGATTTCCCCCATTACCTGATGAGAGTGGGCCAGTTGATATATATGGGGTCTGAAACCAACGCCCTGAACGATTCCGTTCACAGTCAGTTTTCGTGCAACGATTTCATCTGACTTCATATCAAAGCTTCAAAGTACGCCAATTATGCCAATTATGCCAATTATGAATTATGAATGATAAATGATAAATGATAAACGCTCATGGCATGGTCTATGCCGCCCCCATGAATGACCAAAATATATAAAACTGGTGTTTATCACGCAAAGGCGCAAAGAACATTTTTTTCGTGTATTTCGTGTATTTCGTGGTTTAAAAGTATTTTCACGGTAAAGTATGGTGTTTTTTTATTCATAATTCTAATTCGTAATTCGTAATTCATATCACTGCATGGAAATCGCCAAGGACTCTCTTAAAACAGCGAGGGATTCAAGGGCGAACTGCTCATCAATCTTGTGAATGGCGAAACCGGCATGAACGATGACGTAATCACCTACCTGGGGATCCTCAATCAGCAACAGACTGGTACTACGCTGAACCCCATCCACATCTATCGTGGCCATTCCATTTTCGTCAATGTGGGTAATCTTCGAGGGGATTGCAAGACACACGGGCTTCACTCCTTTTTTGACAGCAAACGCCAAGACGTTCCAGCTCGGAAAGAACCATCGCCATCACCGGCTCTACCTGGCGCAGAACCACAGGCGACAATTCGATAGAGAGGGTGTCAATATCCTCAGGCTCAACCCCGACGATAACCGTTTCAGGTACTTTGTCAAGCGCCTGACACAAGGTCAGAGCTTCGAGAAAATCAATCTGATGAAGGGAATTCTTGGCGCGTATGCGATCGGGAATTTGGTTTTTTTCCAGACGGTAAACATCCCCTGGCCTCCCTTTATGCCGAATGGCGTCCACCACAATCAGGTAATCGGCCTCGGACATCACACCCAGAAGGTTAACGCCTAAAACGCCGCCATCTATCAGGGATACATGATCGGGAAAATCATACAGAGACTGGAGTCTTTGAACCACTCGTACGCCAAAGCCCTCGTCCCGAAACAGGATACAGCCGATTCCCATTACCATGATATGCGGAAGGTTCATCAGTTCTCTTGTCTCTTTATAACAAAAACCCGATCAAAAAGATCGGGTTTTTGTTGGGATCAAAAATGGCGGAGAGAGAGGGATTCGAACCCTCGGTAGAGGTTTCCCCCCACACACGCTTAGCAGGCGCGCGCCTTCAGCCTACTCGGCCATCTCTCCGTTGGTTTATTCGCTGCAACCGACTCATTTTATCGTTTCAATCCACACCCATGCGGGTGGAAAACTCCTGCCGTTTGTTCTGGCGGAGGGAGTAGGATTCGAACCCACGGAGCTTTTACACTCAACGGTTTTCAAGACCGCCGCTTTAAACCACTCAGCCATCCCTCCAT
>JBAXVB010000318.1:0-4748 GCA_037129415.1 Deltaproteobacteria bacterium | reverse complement strand
TGGTGCTGTCAAAATACAGCCGCAGTGTGCCGACCAGAATATTTCCGACTGCAACCGGAATCCCGACAATACTTTTTATCCCCTCCTTCAATGCTTCCTGAGGATACTGCAGATTGGGATCCGTACTAGCGTCCCGAATCACAACCACATCCCCAAGGATCGTCTCGCCCATGCTTTTTTTCGGATTGACATCCCCCTTGATCTTGTAAGCTTCGCTCAGACCGAATGACTGGGAAAGTTTCATGGTGTCATGAGTGTGATCAAAAAGCAGCAGAGATGCGCCTTTTGAGCCAAAAACCTGTGATGCAACCCGGACAACAGTTTCCTTTGTCTCTTGCAAATCGAGCGACCTGTGAATCTCTGAAAGTCCGTTAATGAACTGGTGGGAAAAATCCTGGAAGGCCATATTAATGTTCTCCTTCATCTATCAAAATGATTAAACACATTAAGCGGTAACCTGAAAGTATTAACTTCTCTGATTATGTGCGCCTATCACAATTCTTTTGCTGAGTCAACATGGATACGGAATATCTTTTGGCGTAAAAAGTCCAATATCTGCGATGAAGTGGGTACATGAACACTTACCGCACTTTTTAAGTCGTACATTTTTCTGTTACCTCTTATCCACAATGAATCTTGCAATTTATTCGTCCAGTGTTGTATGTTTAGACTGAGGGCGGAAAGTTTTTCGTTACAAATACTCAGAAAGCACCAAATGATGTTACGATATCATTCAACTTCGGCCTTCACCCTGTGCTATTTCTTAAGTTCTGAAAGCTTTTTTTGTGCATCCTTGGCAAAAGCGCTGTCAGGATATTTTTGAATGATTTCCTGGTACAACTGCCTGGCATGATCAGGATTATGCTGTTTTTCCTCGAGAATCGCCGTGTCCATAATATCCTTGGCTTTGTCCCCGGAACAGCCTGAAACGGAAACTGAAAACAGTATCATCAGTGTTAGAATGAACACCTTCATACGCCCTTGTTTCATACTGGACCCCCTTTTCAACAAAAAATTAAAAGCATAGGATTCCTCGGTGTTATGGATTCCGATTCCCCTTGTTTGATACTGGCAAATGCCATACAGAAAGAACTGTGCTGCGGCCAGAATATCTATTGGCCCATCAGCGCAAACATCATGCAATATATGTTGTCTGTCTCGGGCATGGATACCCTTGAAGGTATTCAATCAGCCCTTATGGATGAAACCTCAAGCGAAGGCGCATCCCTTTTTGATCTCATTCTGTTTCCGGATGAAGGTTTTCAGATCGCCATCGAGACGATTGTCGGAAACTTCAATTACAGCAAAACCGATGAAAAAACAATCTGCAACATGCTGATGTCCAGGAAACTGGATACGGTTCTTCATTTTCCAGGCCTCGGAAACACATCTGTCACGATCCCCCCTGAAACCATTCAATCTGTTGTCGCCCGTCTGAATATTTACCGAAAAACAGATTCCAGGATTATTGAAGCGCTACTCCGATTTTCTGATGAGTCCCTTCGAACACGGTGCAATATCCGGCTGAGAAATTCGAGCTGGATTCAAAGCGAATCGCATATCCGGTTGATGCAAGAGATAATTGAAAAATTCATTCCACAGACTGGCGATTTTCTCGAATATCTTGATGTTATTCTTGGGTTTTTGACGGACCAACACCCTGAATCCGATATAAAGCTGGCATTGGAATCTGAAAAAGAGCGGCTCATTCATCTCCTGGATATGGCTGACAGACAGGATCATCTATTAAGGACATCGCCAATGGAAACCATCATGCTTCGGGGTGTCCGGATCATATCAATTGATCGTGATGATATCATTAAACGAATCCATATTCTGGATCATGTATGCAGAAGCGGTAAGGGCGACCAGACCTGGGTTTGAGCAATGCTTTATCTTCTTGTACGGCCTTCACATCGCGGCCCACTCGCCTGGCCAATTCACGAATGGATAGAACCGACCTTACGGTCCAACAAGAAACATCTGAATATACCTGGGTTTCAGATCAGCTTCTGAAACCGATCCCAGATCAGCTTCAAGTTCTGCGAAAAAGCGCTCCATTTCCGGCCCGGATCGCTCTGTAAGCTCAATGGAAGGCCATCCTGTTTTTTCAGACAGCCAAAGCAAAAAAGATGATTTCATAGCTTTGCTGATTCTTCCGGATTTTGCAGAATCAGGCTTTCCGGGTTTTCCAAAGAGTTCCCGAAAAAACAGGATAAAGCTGTCCATTGGAATTGGTGCGATTTCCGGAGACAAGCCAATATGACACTGCGCCCATCGGGTCAGGATTAGATTTTTATAGGAAAGGCTCTGTCTGGAAGGAATGGACTGCAATAACAAGGTCAGGTCATCCGCCATTGCCCCAAGTATCTGGTCAAACCGGATAATCTGGTTCAAAAGGGTTTGGGTCGCCTGGATATCCTCAATAGATCGAAATTCCCTGTAGAGAACACCCGTTTGATAATTATCGAAAAATAATGGCTTTTTGATCAACAGGCCGCCTAAAACGCCGAGCCATGATTCTCCCCAAAAACTTAGCGGTAATTTTTGGGCCGTAAACCAGCTTTGTTTCACCCATCCCTGGGCCTGCCATTTCAGTTCCAGAGCTGCGCCATACCCCACGCGAAAGATTCCCGATAGCAACCAGGAGCGGATCAGGGAAGCGCTCCGAACCACATTTATGGGCTTTGCCGACAGTCGCGCTAATCCAATTGAGAGATACCCGGCAGCTTTTTTGACAACATCTTCAATGTCTGCTTTGGACGCAATAAGTTTTTGATCCGCCACCACTATTTGATTGATCAACGATACCAGCTCCGCCTGGATGTCCGGAAGAATGCGATCATGTTCCAGTGCTATTAAAGATCGAACGAAAACATTATCCACTTCCATCATTCCGGAGGCATAAGAAGGAACCGGAAGATGCGGCTCTCCTGTTCTTTTTTTGGAAATGATTCGCTTGGGAATTGCATCCGGCTTCAATGGCTGATACACCCCAATGGCCTCGTCAAAAGGAAGAAAGCCTTTTTCAGCCATCCGAATATTCCTGATCCGCCAGGCTTCTTCTTCAGTTTCAGCCGAAAGAATTGTCTGAGCTTCCAGCATAATGTTCTGATACTGAATCGGATCCTCGGAATAGAGTTTCTCCAGAAAACTGGTAATAAAAGTATAGCGTTCCTCATCCGTATCCGATGCATCTGTTTCATCTTCAGAAGATACCATGTCAACAGATTCCGGCAGAAATCGAAAATACACCATGTTATCTATCGTCATAAACGCATCCGGTATATCCGCAGGCTCTTCATCCGTTTCCAGAACCCGTATCTGGATATTTCGAAAAAGATACCATTCGATGAACTCGATCTCTTCGTTTTGAGCCCAACGAAGAAAGCGATCCGGATTCGCCATAAATCTGAGGTTCAACCACCTGGTCAGAGAACGAATTTCGATCCGATCTCCTTTCCAGGTCGCCATGTCCAGAATAAAATCCCATTGCGCATTCGAAGCCAACTCCAGAAGAGGCAGACAATCATCAGGCCCGATATCCTGAACCATAAAAAACAGATCTGTTTCCGCAATGGAATGTACCAATGCTGCCGGCTGCCGGGCGCTCAGGATAACATCCATGGCCTCTTCCGCCGGCAGCGCCAACGCTGTCCTGCGCAACTCGCCCAATTCAGCAATAGCTTGCTGAATGGATGTCGCAGAGGTTATTTTCGGATGATTCATAATTTTGCTTTCCATGAGTGCAGGAGAGTTCAAAAAGCACATGAACACGGGCCTTCGTCGAATTAATCAAGTCAGTAACCCTTTGGATATTATCTTGTACGATTATTACATTTGTAATAATCATACAAGATAATTTTCAGTAAAGCAAAATGCTGTCTTTTCTTCTTATTCTCGGCAAGGAGTGGCGTTGTTGGCATAATATTCGCCGACAATCTGAATCCGCCCGAAGAAAGAAATTTTCATGATTAAGGGCTGCAAAAGAAAAATTTATCCCCTTTTTGTTTCAAGCCCCTTGACTGAAACTGTGAATACACCTAACATTAAAACATTAATTTTCAATAAAGGAGTTTTCTCATGCCCGATCAACCCGATTATGATTCCCCCTGGAAAGATATTCTGGAGCGATTTTTCGTTGACTTTGTCAGTTTCTTTTTCCCCGATGTTCATGCCGGTATTGACTGGGACAGAGAATACACCTTTATGGACAAGGAATTTCAGCAACTTGTCAGAGATTCTGAGATGGGGCGCAAGCTTGCAGATAAATTAGTCAGGGTTCACACCATAGACGGGGAACCCCTCATGGTTCTTACACATATAGAGGTGCAGGGAACTTATGAACATGATTTCGCTGAGCGGATGTATGTTTACAATTATCGGATTTATGACAAGTTCCGATTCCCTGTGGTGAGCCTTGCAGTGCTTACGGATGAGAGCCACACATGGCGTCCCACTTCCTTTGGCTACAAGCGGTGGGGGTTCCGGCTTGAAATGGAATTTCCCGTGGCCAAGCTTCTGAGTTATAATGATGTGGCGGCGCTGGAAAACAATCCCAATCCTTTTGCCATAGTGGTCTTGGCGCATTTAAAAACACTGGAGACACGTCATGCACCCCGTGAACGTTTTGAGTGGAAATGGCATGTCACCATGGCGCTGTACGAGCGGGGATACAAAAAACAGGATGTGATACTCGATGTTCAAGTTTTTTCCTGCAGAATTATGGCAGGTAGCTAGCAATGTTA
>JBAXVB010000317.1:0-4756 GCA_037129415.1 Deltaproteobacteria bacterium | reverse complement strand
CAAAATATCGAAACCTGCAAGACGGATATAAGACCCTCCCCCCCGTATTCCAGAAAAAAAATTCATATTTGGCAAGTCATTTATCAAACCTGATATCATCACTTGTTTTTCAACATGATAGACACATACAGAGGAATTGCATTTGAATTTTAAAGAATTAGGACTGACCGACAACATCATAAAAGCCATTGGCGAGCTGGGTTTTGACACACCGACGCCAATTCAGGAAAAAGTTATTCCGCAAATTCTCAACAACCCAAGAGATATTGTGGGACTCGCACAGACAGGTACCGGAAAAACAGCGGCCTACGGGCTGCCGATTCTGGAACGAACGGATATTTCATCAAAGAAGGTTCAGGCGCTCATTCTTTGCCCAACCCGGGAGCTATGCCTTCAAATCGCCCACGACATGGAGAGCTTCTCGCAGTTTCTTCCCAAGCTTTCAGTCACTGCGGTTTATGGCGGGGCGGGAATCATCGAGCAGATGCGCTCTGTTCGAAAAGGAACGCAGATCATTGTCGCCACACCCGGTCGTCTTCTGGATTTAATCAACCGGAAGGCTGCCGATATCAGCTCCATCCGGCACCTGGTGCTTGATGAAGCCGATATCATGTTGAACATGGGCTTCAAGGAAGAGCTGGACGCTATTCTGGCCGCAGCCCCAACCGAGCGGCAGACCCTGCTGTTCTCAGCGACAATGCCATCTGAGGTTGCTAAAATCGCATCCAAGTACATGAAAAACCCGCTTGAGATTTCCGTAGGCCAGAAGAATTCGGGAACCGCCAGCGTTGAACACCAATACTTCATGGTACACGCAAAGGACAAGTACGAAACGTTAAAACGGGCGGTTGATTATTATCCTGAAATATACGGCATCATTTTCTGCAGAACCCGCATAAGCACACAGGAAATTGCCGATAAGATGATCAAGGACGGGTATAATGCCGAAGCGCTTCACGGGGATATGTCGCAGCAGCAACGGGAATTTGTCATGCGCAAATTCCGGGAAGGCAATGTTCAGCTCCTGATTGCCACAGACATTGCCGCACGAGGTCTGGATGTGAATAATTTGACCCATGTCATTCACTACGACCTGCCTGATGATCTGGAAATCTACACCCACAGAAGCGGCAGGACCGGCAGGGCGGGAAAGACCGGAATCTCTCTTGCCATCATCCACATGAAAGAAAAATATAAAATCGGAAGCCTTGAAAAAACCGTCAAACGGAAAATAACCGCCACAAAAGTACCGTTGGGCAAAGATATCTGCGAACAACAACTGATACACCTGATTGATCGGGTTAAGGCTGTTAAAGTCGATAGCGATCAGATATCGCCATA
Organism: Deltaproteobacteria bacterium; assembly: GCA_037129415.1. Classification (GTDB taxonomy): domain Bacteria; phylum Desulfobacterota; class Desulfobacteria; order Desulfobacterales; family Desulfatirhabdiaceae; genus RAAP-1. Next base: position 3,415 of record JBAXVB010000317.1, on the reverse strand, counting down.
CCTGGCGGTTATCGAAGAAAAACTGGCGGATCTGGACAGGGAAGCGCTTTTGAAGCATTTCGTATCCATGGAATTCAACCGTTTTCTGGATTACTACAAAAATGCTCCGGATCTGACAGCAGTAGCCAGGGAAGTGCAAAAAAAGAAGCCGGATCACCAGGTGTTTGTGAAATCCGGCGGCAAGGAAATCAGCAAAAGCGGTTTTACTTATCTAATTGTGAATATCGGCAAGAATGATCACATATTGCCACCCCAGATCATCGGTCTGATCAATCAAAGTACGCGAAACCGGTTTATAAAGCTGGGAAATATCGATATCAGTCCCGACAGCTCAAGGTTTCAGATTGAAAATCATTATGTGGACGAAGTACACAGAGCCATCAGCGGATATAAATTCTGCGGAAAAAAACTGAGCGTGGAAAAAGAAGAATCCAGCGGTGAAAACCGAAAGAAACGGTGGAAAAAGACTACAAAAAACTGCGAAAATTTTGTATAGTGCTTCAGGGATTGAAACCGGTTGGGGTTGTCCTTTTCCAATTTTGGACTCGTTTTCCGGTTTTGTTCAAATTGTCACGAGCTATGGAGCTATTTAATGAAAGACTGCGGATTGATATCGATCTTGAAAACAGGGGTTCTGTTCTTTTGCATTCTGCCCTTCTCCGCTTTTTGCCAAGATCTGCAGCCCGTGACATTTCTGCCTCAGTGGACTCCCCAAGCCCAGTTTGCCGGATATTATGTGGCCGTCCAAAAGGGATTTTATCAGAGACGGGGAATTGATCTTCGCCTGCTCGCTGGTGGTCCGGATAGTCCGCCTGCAGACATGCTGCTCAACAGGAAGACCGATTTCACCACATTGTTTCTTTCCGATGCGATAAAGCTACGATCCAAAGGCGTTGACCTTGTCAATGTGGCGCAGATCGGGCAAAAATCCGGCTTTATACTGGTTGCAAAAAAATCAAGTGGCATTAACTCCCCAAAAGACCTGAACGGAAAGCGCGTTAGCTTGTGGTCGGATTTCCAGATTCAGCCACTGGCGTTCTTCCAAAAGCATCAGATTCAAGTGACCCTCATTCCCCAGACTTATACCATTAATTTATTTTTACGGGGCGGTGTGGATGCCGCCTGCGCCATGTGGTACAATGAATACCATACAATTCTAAATTCAGGTGTGAACGCTGATGAACTCACTACTTTCTTTTTTGATCAGCATGGTCTGAACTTTCCGGAAGATGGCATATATTGCCTGAGTGAAACGCTGAATAAGGATGATCGTATTCGCCGGGGTTTTGTCAGCGCCTCTATTGAAGGCTGGCAATACGCATTTAATCATCCGGATCTGGCTATTGACATTGTTATGACCTATACCCAAGAAGCTCATATTGGCGCAAACCGTGTGCATCAGCGATGGATGCTCGATCGCATCAGGGATATTTCCGTTATCAGCGACAAGAACACCCCGATGGGAACCCTTTCCCCAGATGACTTTCAAACGGTCGCCAGTGAACTCAAATCCGGCGGAATTATTGATGACATCCCAAATATTAATGAATTCTATGTCCCCTGCCTGGATGATCTCCGCTAAAAAAAGCCTGGCATTCAAGATTGCCTCGCTGACCCTTCTGGGCACAGCCTGCATTTTTTTTGCAGTTTTTTTTTATAATTACACCATTTCCAGACAAACAGTACTAAAGACTGTTGAAGACAATACCCGGTATTTGACCCTGTCCACGGTTCATAAAATAGAAAATACCCTGCTGGGGATTGAAAAAGTCCCGCTTTATCTGGCCGCATCCCTTGAAAGTCAGGTTTATACCCGCGATATTCTGCTGAAAGGTATCGAGAATGTATTGAATACCAACCCGGAAATCTACGGAGCCATGGTAGCATTCGAGCCTTTTTCCTTCGATCCGCAATCCCGCTATTACGCCCCCTATATCTGCCGTAAAGGTGACCAGCTTCAGAGTTACGATGCAGAAACCAACTTCAATTATTCTTTCTGGGACTGGTACCTGATACCCAGAGAGCTGGGCAAACCCATCTGGAGCGAGCCTTATTTTGATACCGAAGGCGGCAACATCGTTATGACCACTTTTTCCGTGCCGTTTTATCGCAAGATTCATGATGAGAAGGTTTTTAGTGGCGTAGTAACGGCCGATCTTTCCCTGAAATGGCTCAAGAACATTATCTCCGAAATCAAAATATATCAATCCGGATATGCTTTTTTAATTTCACAAACCGGCGTTTTTGTGTCTCATCCGAACAAAGACCTGATCATGAACGAAAGTATTTTCAGTATTGCCGAAGCAACCGGGGATATGGAGCTTCGCAATATTGGCAGGAACATGATTCATGGAAAAGAAGGATTTGTTCCGCTGAATCATAATCTTACGGGCAAAATTTCCAGAATGTACTATGCTCCGCTGCCATCAACCGGCTGGTCGGTGGGTGTTGTGGTTCTGGAAGATGAACTCTTTGCGGCGCTCAAGTCCCTTACCCTGGAATTGGTATTGATTGGCGCTGTCGGTTTTACCATGCTGTTTCTGGTGATTGTATTTATATCCGGCAAAATGATCCGGCCCATCAGTGTGCTTGCCGATAAAACCGCTGAAATCGCCAAAGGAAACCTGGATGTTGACCTTCCTGTCAGCAAATCCAATGATGAAATCGGAGATCTGACCACATCGTTTGAAAACATGCGTTCCGCCTTAAAAGAATACATTGTCGATCTGAAGGAAACCACCGCCATCAAGGAACGGATAGAGAGCGAGCTAAAGGTTGCGCATACCATTCAGATGAGTTTTTTACCCAAGCACTTCCCGCCCTTTCCGGAAAAACAGGAATTTGACATTTACGCCACCCTGATTCCAGCAAAGGAAGTTGGCGGTGATCTGTATGATTTTTTCCTTCTGGATGACAAACACCTGTTTTTTTCCATCGGCGATGTCTCTGGCAAAGGGGTTCCAGCAGCTCTATTTATGGCCGTGACCAAAACCCTCATGAAGGGCATCGCCACTGAGAACTTGACCCCTGCGGATATTCTGGAGCGAACCAACCGGGAACTCTGTGTGGATAACGACACAATGATGTTTTGCACGGTGTTCTGCTGCATTCTGAATTTTGAGACAGGAGAGCTGGCATACTCCAATGCCGGGCATAATCCGCCGCTGATCATTTCGGCAGAACACAAACCGGAATGGCTGAAAGTCGCCCCTGAGGTAATGCTCGGTGTTATGGAAGATGTCGGCTACAAAACCCAATTGACCACCCTGAAGCCCGGCTCCAGCCTGATCCTTTACACGGACGGAGTCACCGAAGCCATGGATCATGAGAACAAACTCTACTCCAATGATCGGCTGATCCAGATGCTTGAAATGGAAAAAAGCGACTGCGCCCAGGAGCTTGTTGAAAACATCGT
>JBAXVB010000316.1:0-4763 GCA_037129415.1 Deltaproteobacteria bacterium | reverse complement strand
GGCCATGGGGATCAAAGGGTTTCTAATGAAACCCGTTTCGCTTAACGATATGGCCACAATGGTCAGAAACGTGCTGGATGAGGTAAAAAACCCAGCATCGGTGACTTAAGAACGGGTTCAAGTGTGGGATTGACTGGATAACTGCCATGCCAATAAAAAAGTTCTTTCATTCATTTGTTGCAAATATCTTCCTCACAATTGTTGTTATTTCTGGTTTTTTCCCAGATAGTACTTATTGTGCTCAATCGGAAGTCAAAATCGGGGTTCTCGCCAATTGGGGTATTGAAGCGGCGATAAAGAGATGGGCGAAAACAGGGGAGTATCTGACAAGGCATATTCCGACGCATGTCTTTACAATTGTTCCATTGGGCTTTAATGAGATTTTTCCTGCTGTCAGCCAGAACAAGATAGACTTTGTCATTGTAAACTCGGAGATATATGTCAACCTGGAAGCAAACTACGGCACCAGCAGAATAGCAACATTAAAGAACAAGATAAGAGACGCTTCTTACAAAGTCTTTGGCGGCGTGATTTTTTGCAGGACCGATCGAGTCGACATCCAGAATCTTCAGGATATTGCAGGCAAGAAGTTTATGGCAGTGGAAGAGACATCGCTTGGCGGGTGGACAATGGCATGGCGAGAATTTAAATCAACAGGCATTGACCCACGCAGGGATTTTTCGGAATTAGCCTTCGGAGGAAAACAGGATACCGTTGTCTATGCAGTCAGGGACCGCAAGGTTGAAGCGGGAACTGTCCGCACGGATACCTTGGAGCGGCTGGCGGATGAAGGGAAGATTGATATCGCAGATTATGGCTACCCACATAAGCCGGGACACTTTCGATGTGGCTCATCACTCAAATGCTGGAATAGCCCCTGTCCAGGTAACGTAGATGGTTTGGCCTGAATTCAGAAATCAGGGGGCAAGAATCAGAAAAAGACGGTATCTCAGATGCGCATCGGAAAATAATAATTGTCTTGATTGAAAAAGGAGAGATTCACAATGAAAAACATGAAATTAAGCACCAAATTGATCGGAGGGTTTGTGATCTTGGCTGTCATTGCCACAATCATCGGCGCAGTGGGATTCTGGTCCCTAAATGTAGCCATTAAGGCTGAAAACGATGAAGCTATGATATTTCTGCCGAGTATTTACGCCTTGGGAATCATAAATGAAGCTCATACAGCCATCTCACGAGCGGAAAGAGTCATCCGCTATGAAAACGACGCTGAAATCGCCAATCGTTCATATGACAATCTGGATGCCGCATGGAAACGCGTTGATGTAGGCTGGAAGATTTATGAACCGCTTCCCCAGTCTCCGGATGAAGCGGTTGTATGGAAAAAACTGGTCCAGGAATGGGACGGCTGGAAAAAATCTCACCAGGATGTCGTTTCACTTGCCCAAAAAGGGGATTTGGGCGCCGCCCGCGCTTTAAGTATTGGTAAGACCCAGGATCTTTTTCAGAAAGTCGAAAAGCTTATTGAAGAGGTCATCAGTATCAACTTTGCCCACGCCAAAGCAACAGATGAGGCTTTCGACAAAACTGCTGAGACCGTCAAACTGGCTTTCGGGTTTCTTATTGTCCTTGGCATTACAGTTTCTCTCTCTCTGGGAATCTACTTGTCGCTGTCGATTACCAAGGAGCTGAACCGGGTTATCACCGGGCTTTCCGAAGCCTCAGATCAGGTAGCAGCCGCAGCCGGTGAAGTTTCCTCCGCATCGCAGATCCTGGCGGAAGGCTCTTCCCAGCAGGCGGCATCCATCGAAGAAACATCCGCCTCACTGGAGGAAATGTCCTCCATGACCAAACAGAACGCCAAAAACGCCGGACAGGCCGACTCCCTGATGAAACAAGCCGGCCAGGTGGTGAATAAGGCCAACGTATCCATGAGCCAGTTGACTACCTCCATGCAGGAAATTTCAAAAGCCAGTGAGGAAACTTCAAAAATCATCAAGACCATTGATGAAATCGCTTTCCAGACCAATCTTCTGGCTTTAAACGCCGCCGTGGAAGCTGCAAGAGCTGGGGAAGTCGGTGCAGGGTTTGCCGTAGTGGCGGACGAGGTACGGAATCTGGCCATGCGGGCCGCCGATGCCGCCAAAAACACCGCAGCATTGATTGAGGGCACCGTGAAAAAAGTCATGGTGGGAACTGCGCTGGTAAAAACCACTAACGACGCTTTCAATGAAGTGGCTGGCAGCACTGCAAAAGTAGGCGAGCTGGTTGGTGAAATCGCTGCTGCATCTACTGAGCAGGCTCAAGGCATAGAGCAGGTGAACATTGCGGTTACGGAAATGGATAAAGTCACCCAGCAAAATGCAGCAACCGCTGAGGAATCGGCATCGGCATCTGAAGAACTGAACGCTCAGGCCGAAGAGATGAAAAGCTTTGTCGCCGATCTGGCTGCAATGGTGGGCGGAAATGCCGCCGTAACGACCGTCAGACCTCGTACCATCAGTCTCCCGAAAGCTGCTGGATATGCCAGTAAAGCACCAAAAAAATCGCTGACCATCGCCAAAAAACCTGCAAAGGGAAGACATATAGTGATGCACCGGTCAAAAGAAGTTCATCCCAATGACATCATTCCCATGGATGAGGATGATTTTAAGGATTTCTAACATTTTGATTCAATGTTGGTTCATAAAATGGAGATTCGCAATGAAAAAAATGAGTCTGATTGTGAAGTTGACAGGGGGCTTCATGCTGGTCAGTTGCTTGGTGTTGGTCGTCGGATTGGTCGGGCTTTATAGCCTGAAGATGTCTGAAATGGCTTCTGTAAAGCTTGCGTATTCCGAAAGCATTGCCAAACAACTGTTGCAAAGGGAAATCGACCATCTGAACTGGGCGCGGAAAGCCGGCCTGTTTCAGATGGACGAGAACTTGGTCTCTTTGGGTGTTGAAACTGATGAGCATAAATGCGCCTTCGGGAAATGGTACTATGGCGATGAGCGGAAAAAAGCCGAACAGGAAGCGCCAGAGATAAAATCTTTTTTGACTCAGATCGAAGATCCTCATCGAAAATTGCATAAATCAGCTCAGTCCATAGAAGCAATTCTCAAAAAAGGCAAGGAGTTCCGCCAGGATGCCATTGCTTTTTACGGAACGGAGACAAGTCAGCATCTAAGAGACGTGCAAGGCATCCTGGGTGAAATCAGACCCGCCGTGGAAAAACATTCACAGGCTGTAGAAGATATATCGAAGAGCCAGAGACAGCATATTTATCTGATCGTGCTGGTAAGCATGATCGGGGGCACTCTTTTTGCTCTGGCGCTCGGCGTCATCCTGAGCCGATCCATCATCAAACCTGTGAACCGGGTCATCAGCGGGCTTACCGAAGCATCAGAGCAGGTGTCGGCAGCGGCCGGAGAGGTTTCTTCTGCATCTCAGTCCCTGGCGGAAGGCTCTTCTCAGCAGGCGGCATCCATTGAGGAAACATCTGCCTCACTGGAAGAAATATCCTCCATGACCAGGCGGAACGCCAGCAACGCCGGACTGGCCAACTCCCTAATGAAACAGGCCAACCAGGTGGTGAATAATGCCAATGTGTCCATGAGCCAGTTGACTACCTCCATGCAGGAAATTTCAAAAGCCAGTGAGGAAACTTCAAAAATTATCAAGACCATTGATGAAATTGCTTTCCAGACCAATCTGCTGGCTTTAAACGCCGCCGTGGAAGCTGCAAGAGCTGGGGAAGCTGGCGCAGGGTTTGCGGTTGTGGCAGACGAGGTCAGGAATTTGTCCATGCGGGCCGCTGATGCCGCCAAAAACACCGCTGCATTGATTGATGGCACCGTGAAAAAAGTCACAGACGGAACTGCGCTGGTAAAGACCACTAACGACACCTTCAAGGAAATGGTCAGCAGCACCGCAAAAGTTGGCAAATTGGTCGGTGAAATTGCTGCTGCATCTACTGAGCAGGCTCAAGGTATAGAACAGGTGAACATCGCTGTCACGGAAATGGATAAAGTCACCCAGCAAAATGCAGCAACCGCTGAGGAATCGGCATCGGCATCTGAAGAACTGAACGCTCAGGCCGAAGAGATGAAAAGCTTTGTCGCCGATCTGGCTGCAATGGTGGGCGGAAATGCCGCCGTAACGACCGTCAGACCTCGTACCATCAGTCTCCCGAAAGCTGCTGGATATGCCAGTAAAGCACCAAAAAAATCGCTGACCATCGCCAAAAAACCTGCAAAGGGAAGACATATAGTGATGCACCGGTCAAAAGAAGTTCATCCCAATGACATCATTCCCATGGATGAGGATGATTTTAAGGATTTCTAACTACAACATAAATGCAAACAGTATCGTAATCACAAAAAGCATTGGTTGAATTCTGCGACATCTGCCTGAAAGAACTCAGGGCGAGCGACATCATGGGCTGCCTGGGTGGCGAAGAGTTCTATTGCGCTTGTGGAAAGCGATACGGAAGTCGCGTTGGCTGTGGCTTCACACACGGTGGCCATCGGCAATCAGGAAATACGATTCACGGTCAGCCTGGGTATAACCTGGATGTAGCCCGACTGTGATCTGAACACAATGCTCGAACGCGCAGACAACGCCTTGTACCAAGCCAAGAAGAACGAGAGAAATTAACCTCCTTATCCGAGTTGTGATTTATGATAAAAAACACATCGGGCAAAAAGTGTAAGCATGAGTGAGGCAAAATCCAAACCCAGAAGTGTTTTATGGATGGTACAGACTATTTTGTCCAAAGTCCAAATTGGGAGTGTGGCCAATTAAAAGGATTGTCCCTATGA
>JBAXVB010000315.1:0-4766 GCA_037129415.1 Deltaproteobacteria bacterium | reverse complement strand
TTGATAGCTCCGGACTGGTGCTGTTCGTCAAAATTCAGCGGGCCGTAATGGCGCATGGCAAGAGCTGCATCCTCTGCGCACCCACGGACGGAGTGCTAAAGCTGCTACAACTGACCCGTCTGGAACAGCTCTTTACCATCACGGATGATATTATGATACTGCACCAGTGACATCATGAAAGTCGCCCTTAATTCATACTCAGCGATACCATCGCAGTCCCGATAGCAGATATGAAAAATATTTTCATCTGCCGAAATAAATTTTCACTGCTATTCGCCGAATTTCTCTCCATTTTCGGAATACATAGGGAATACCTCCTTAAACAAATATCTGAATACAAAAAGTTCAAAAGACAGTTTATGCCAGTAAAACAGATAAATATAAAAAGTTTTTATAAAAATGGATACTGAATGCCCAATTTTTTATTTTGATTTTATGAATCTGATCTTTATGGCATATCCGTTGCTATCCAATGTATTGTTTTTGAATTAATGAATAGTATTTTTTAATGAAACACTTGAACAATGCATTTTTTAAAACAAGGGAGGTATGAATGAGTAACTCACGCAAGCTGGGAATCTTTGTTTTTGTTGTGTTTGCGATCATCATTGCATCAGCCAAACCATTTTCCGGTCTTTCTCCACAGGGAAATGGCATTATTGGGGTTGCGCTTGTTTGTCTGGCCTTTTGGATTTTCAAGTCCGGCAGCATGCCCTTTTTTGCAGGAGGAGCCATCCTGCTTGCTGGAGGCCTTATCTTTAAGCTGCCGCTGGATGTCGTTACCAAGGGATACACGAGTCCGGCTGTATGGGTTTTGGTCCCAGCGCTGTTTTTCGGATTCACCCTTATCAAAACAGGACTTGGAAAACGGATCTCTTATTTTGTTCTGAAAACCTTTGAGCCAAGCTATCTGACTATATGTATCAGTTGGTTCATTATTGGACTGGCCCTTTCGGCCCTCACACCATCCATTACGGTGAGAATCGCCATAGTGATGCCCATTGCCATCAGCCTGGTGGAAGCCTGCAAGCTGGCGGATCGATCCAAAGGCTCAGCCCTGATCTGTTTTACGGCATGGGGGACAGCGCTGCTGCCGGGAACCGGCTGGCAGACCGGCTCGTTGTGGGGGATTTTCATGATGGGTTTTTACCCGCCTGAAATGAAACTTCTCGCCACGCCCGGAGCATGGTTTCAGTACATGGCATTCCCATGGTTTTTCATTACGATCCTGTTTCTGGTGCTTGTTTATATTTTCTTCAAGCCGGCGGAACCCCTTCAGCTCAACCGGGATACTTTCAGGGAACAGTATGCGGCGCTGAGCAAAATTACCAGTCAGGAAATCATCTGCGCTACCATTCTGATTGTGGCGCTGATTCTTTTTTCAACGGAAAAATTAACGGGCATCAATACAACCGTGGCTGCCCTAATGGCTTTTGCAGCCTTGATCATTTTCGGGATCATCAGTATGCCGGATATTTCAACCGGCGTGAACTGGGACATCATCAATTTTTTTGCGATTGTCATGAGCCTGACAGCCATGTTTGTAAAGGCCGGCATATCAGACTGGTTCAAGCCCATCATTGAGCCTGGTATCCTTTCCCTGGCCGGATCACCCCTGACATTTCTGCTGGTTGGCACCGTCATTCTGTGGTGCATCCGATTTGTAGATATTCCCTGGGGATTTACAACGATCGCTCTGCTTTCTCCCATTTTCATCCCGCTTTATCAGAAATTCGGGCTGCATCCGGTACTGGTCAGCGTCGCTGTCGTTGCAGCGGGGAATTCTTTTTTTATGGCCTATCACCAGCCATTCATCACAATCGCCGACTCCGTGACAAAGTCAAGGGGGTGGTCCAATAGTCATGTGACTCTGGCAGGCATGCTTTACGCGGTTTCCGTTATTGTTGGCATTCTTGTCAGCTCCGTTTACTGGAGAGCCATGGGGTTGATGCCGGGTTAAGGCGCTGGCTAAAAGGACAATCGACCTTGATTCTCTCGGACCACCAAATTGCTTCAAAGAAAGGTTAATTCATGAAGCCTGCCGGAGGCGCCCAATTTGATTGGACAGATTTCTTGCAACAATATCGTGATACCATCATCCGCGAGTGGGTCAGTCGCCTGCGAACGGAAATTAGCGAACGGTATTCCCAAAGACCGGAATCTGAACTCGAAAAAACCATTTGTGCTTCCTTTGAGGCCAACTTCCGTTTGCTGGTCTTTGGGGAAAAGGATGAACTCAACCGCTTTATTATGTATATATCCCGTCTGCGACTTGAAGGGGGCTTTCCCCTGGTTGATGTTCAAAAAGCATTTGATCTGTTTCGTCAAATCGCTCTGCCGCTTCTTGCCAGTTCTTGCACTATAGAGACTTTCCACCGTGCAGTCGTTGAGCTAAACGACTGCATGGCCTACACCTTTTACCAGTTCGGCGACCTTTTTCAGAAGCTTCATCGTCGGCGGCTCACCGATTACGCCCGGAAACTGAAGACGGAAGTATCGTTTAAAACCGCCGAACTACGTGAATCCGAGTTCAAATACAAAACGCTTGTGGAAGATATCACAGACGGGTATGTTGTAATTCACAAGGGCTTGATCGTCTTCACAAATCGTGCATTTTGCGCCATGCACGGGTATGTCGGTTCTGATTTACTGGGGAAATCTTTTCTGGAGCTTATAATCTCCTGCAACCACGAAACTATTTTAAGCCGGCTGCATCAAATCCCGGCGGATGGAGAAGATTCCCCTGCCCTTGAGTATTCAAGAATCACCCGTACCGGGGGTATTTCCCCCACAGAGATAAAATTTAAGACCATCCGTTACGGAGCCAGATGGTCGCAGATCGGGATTTGCAGAGACATCACAGAGCGGGTTGAGCTGGGGAAAAAAATGCGGGAGGCCGAGCGTCTTGCAGATATAGCAGAGATTGCCACATCGCTCTCCCATGAAATCCGCAACCCTCTTTCCGCCATCAAAATGAATCTTCAGATTCTTCAGCGCCATCCAGAACTTGTCGGAAACGACCGCAGACGAGTTGATATCGCTGTTCATGAAATGCATCGACTTGAAGGTATTTTGCAGGAAGTGCTTGATTTTGCAAAACCCGTGATGCTGGAAAAAATTCCGTGCAGCCTGAATTCGATCCTCATGCAAGTTATTGAGCTGTTGGAGATGAAGTTTGCAGAAAAACGCCTGGACGTTATTCTGAATCTGGACAAGCTCCCGTACCTTCTCATGGATGAGCGCAAGATTGAGCAGGTTGCACTGAACCTGCTTCTAAATGCTGTCGAGGCTTCACCAGATGGAACTGCCATTCGGGTCAACAGCCGACGCCAGCAGTCCAGTCACAAGACTCAGGAAGTGGTCTTTGAGGTGGAAGACGAAGGAGAAAATATTCCGCAAAAGCTTTGCGAAACCATTTTTAAACCTTTTTTTACAACCAAGAGCCGGGGCGCTGGCCTAGGACTGAGCGTGGTGCGAAGGCTGGTGGAAGCCCACGGCGGGCGCGTATCTGTAACAGGCCGTATTCCCATGGGATCTGTTTTTATTGTTACCTTGCCTGAAGGAGAAGTACATGCGAACGATTCTGGTGGTTGATGATGAAACGTTGATGCAGGATCAGAGCGGATCAATATCTTCTAACAACCGTGCAAATGCGACTGCATGGATGGCTTCAGCCATGGGAAAGGAATGCTGGCCGGCATGTATTATGGTAAGCTGCTGAAGCCTCAGATCTTTCAGAGCGCAGTGCATGGATCGTGTCACTTTAGGACTGCTGGTACGCTTGATCTCGAAACCCAGCCGACGACTGCCGCGTACGACCAGCAGATCCAACTCTGCGCCGGCGTGTGTGGCCCAAAAAAAACATTCTTCCGGATGGGCGGTGAGTCTGGCAATGATCTGCTGAATGGCGAAACCTTCCCAGGAAGCGCCGATTTTGGGATGTCCTTCAAGGTCGTGGTGTGTGGGAAGGTTGAGCAGCGTATGCAGCAGGCCGCTGTCTTCGATATAGACTTTGGGTGATTTGACCTGACGTTTGGAGATGTTTTCGCTCCATGGAAGCAGTTGTCGGACTACCAGCGCCGCCGTGAGGGTGTCCAGATAACTGCGAATGGTGGTGTCCGCCAAGCCGAACGAGCGGGCGAATTCAGAGGCATTCCACACCTGACCGTGGTAGTGGGCCAGCATCCTCCAGAAGCGGTGCAGTGTCGTGGAGGCAATGTTCACGCCAAGCTGCGGCAGGTCTCTTTCCAAAAATGTCTGGATAAACCCTCGGCGCCATTCGTGGCTTTCATTCTCATCATCAGCCAGGAAGGATCGGGGAAATCCTCCACGAAGCCATAGACGGTCGTGATGAAAAACTCCGATTTCTTGAAGGTCAAACCCGTGGAGCCGGTGATAGAGAATTCGTCCGGCCAGTGTTTCGGAGCTTTGACGCAGCATTACCGGAGAAGCGCTGCCGAGGATCAGAAATCGGCAAGGGGAATCAACACGATCCACCAAAACTCTGAGAACGGGAAACAGTTCGGGCAGCCGCTGAATTTCGTCGATGACCACTAACCCCTGTAATGTTTTGAGCGCCAGCATAGGATCAGCGAGCCGCGAAATATCTTCGGGATTTTCGAGATCGAAAAAAGTCACCGGAGCAGGATATTGAGTGGCATAAGCCCGCACCAGGGTGGTTTTGCCAACCTGCCTTGCACCAATGACACCAACGATCGGATGACGTTTCAGCAAGCCATGAAGCGCGGCGATTTCCTTTTCACGGT
>JBAXVB010000314.1:0-4778 GCA_037129415.1 Deltaproteobacteria bacterium | reverse complement strand
TGAGTGAAAAATTTTATGAAAACCGGAACCGGCTGTTCTGCAGCCATTGTAATGATCCGATTTATGAAAATCCTGTCCCTGCGACCTGCTTGGTTGTAACTGACGGTAAGGGGCGTGTTCTTCTGGTTCAAAGAAGCGTTGACCCTCAAAAGGGGCTGTGGTGTCTTCCCGGCGGCTTCATTGAACTTGGCGAGTCTCCGGAAAGTGCTGCACTTAGAGAGTTTTACGAAGAAACCGGGCTAACTGGCCAGATTCATAAACTTCTGGGCGTTATGACCAACCCCAGCCAGTTGTACGATTCGGTCCTGCTGGTGGGTTACTGGATCAAAGTGTATTCCGGTAATCTTATTGCAGGTGATGATGCTTGCGATGCTGCGTATTTCCCCCCCGACAGCCTGCCGGAGATTGCCTTTGAAAGTCATTTGAAGTTTATACGGGATATAACAGCAACTTCTTCTTGGTGAAGTAAGTTTATCTTGGGAATGATTCCCCTCCCTTTTTCTCCTAAAGGGGGTCATTTTTATAAAAGGTCATGGCAATGAAAATTAGCAGATGCTCTTGTGTCGGCTACAAGAGCGTTTCTCACGCGAAGGCGCAAAGGCGCGAAGAACATTTTTTTGTATCTTTCTTAAATTTGATCACCCCATATATGAAAATGATACTAGCGGGCACAAGAGCGCTCGATGAAATTTAAGAATGATACATTTTTTTCGTGTATTTCGTGTATTTCGTGGTTTAAAAATTTTTTCACGATTAATGGGTCTTAAACAATCATGCATGTTCCAGCTTACCAAATCCACAATGTTCTGAATACCTATAGCCTTCAGCTTTTCAAAGCCGGGACTTTCTCGCAGCATGCTGATTCCGATTCGGATCCATTTGCCAGCAGAATGTCGCTGGAAACCAGGCGCAAGGCCGTGATTGACAAAGTTGCCTCAGAAATCGTTCAGCGCATTACCCGCATGGATACTTTGGCCACCAGGTACATCGTCCCTTCGCCGGTTCCAGCCGACCGAACGGATGCCATGCGTACGGAAATTCGAAACAAACAGTTTGTGTTCAATACCCTGGATATCCACAATATCAAAACGTCCCGAACCCTTTCCATCGAAGATTCGATTTTTTTTATCAAAAGGGATCCGCCCTGACTGATGCCAGCGCGCAGCAAAAAAGTTCTCTTAATGTACACCTGCAGTTTAATACAGTTCCCTTGATTAAAGGACAGATCTATGAAATTTCCGATTGTGCTCGACCAGTATATCCCTGTTCGATTTTCTCTTTCCCAGTCTCAAATGCTTCCGAATCAAAAAGAGCAGCTTGGACGAAACATTAAGCTCATCAGAAACAGCATAGTTTTCGTAACAGCTTATGCCAATGCGAAGGGTCTTGGAGGCCATACCGGCGGCGCTTTTGACATTGTTCCGGAATTTCTGATAATTGATGGCTTCATCAAAGGCGGTGACTATGTTTATCCGGTTTTTTTTGATGAAGCCGGCCATCGGGTGGCCATTCAGTATGTCATGTCGGCTATAACCGGTCTTATGCCGCCAGAAGCGCTTCTCCACTACCGGGAATTTGACAAAGGGCTCTATGGCCACCCCGAACGTAATGATAACAAGGGGATTTTCTTCAGCTCCGGCAGACTTGGGCATATGTGGAGCTATGTCAACGGAATTGCAGCAGCCAATCCCCACAAATCGGTCATTATGTTTGGCAGCGACGGGTCCCAGCAGGAGGGCGGGGATGCCGAAGCCGCGCGTTATGCCGTAGCCCAGGGACTGAATGTCAAACTGCTGATTGACGACAATGACGTGACCATTGCCGGACATCCCAGCAACTACATGAAGGGATTTGATGTTTTAAAAACCCTGAGAGGACACGGTCTTTCCGTTGATTCCGGAAACGGGGAAGATGTGGATGCCCTGTTTGAAAGAATCAGGAAAGCGCTGACCACCAGCGGCCCGTGTGCCCTCGTCAACCGTCGTAAAATGGCCCCAGGGATTCACGGCATAGAAGGACTGCCCAAAGGGCATGATGTGATTCCGGTAAATCTTGCCATTTCCTACCTCAAGCGAAATGGGTATGACGAAGCCGTAAAAATTCTGGAGACTCCTCTGCCCAAGCCAAAAACTGTGACGTACAAAGGCAGCACCCCCGAACAGGCCAAAAACAGGGATGATTTCGGTAAATATATCTGCGAGATTCTGAAAAACATGCGGGACAGAAAAGAACGGGTGATTGTCGTAGATTCTGATCTGGAAGGGTCCTGCGGCCTTCACCATATCAGGGAAGCCTATCCGGAAGTCTATGTGAATGGCGGCATCATGGAGCGAAATAATTTTTCCGTAGCAGCCGGATTTGGAGCCACAGCAGGCAAACAGGGTATATTCGCAACATTTTCTGCGTTTCTTGAGATGGTGATTTCCGAGATCACCATGGCAAGATTGAACCGCGCCAATGTGCTGGCGCATTTTTCTCATGCCGGGGTGGACGACATGGCCGATAATACCTGTCATTTCGGAATCAACGCCTTCTTTGCCGATAATGGCCTTCTGGAAAACGATACAACACGGCTATACTATCCTGCAGACAGCCTTCAACTGAAAGCCGTTCTTTCATCAATATTTTTTGACAAGGGTCTGCGATTCGTTTTTTCAACCCGATCAGGAACTCCATTTATTTTGAGCCAGGACGGCAAGCGTTTTTTTGAAGATGGATACACATTCATTCCCGGCAAGGACGACCTGATCCGGGAAGGCAGCGACGGATACATTGTCACCTACGGCGAAATGCTTTACCGATGCCTGGATATTGTCGAGGATCTCAAAACAGAGGGGATGTCGATTGGTCTGATCAATAAAACCACCCTGAACGTAATTGATGAAGACATGCTTAGAAGGATCGGCTCAAGCAAAGCGATTCTTGTGGTCGAAACACAGAATGTCAAGACCGGCCTTGGGGCCAGAATGGGAACCTGGCTTCTGGAAAGAGGTTTTCATCCCCGATTTGCCTGCATGGGAACCCGGAAAGAAGGCCATGGCGGCCTCTCTGAACAGATTCCGTATCAGGGAATGGACAAAGACGCCATTCGCTCCCGGATCACAGCATTGATAAAATAAGCGGTAGAAGGGGTATATATTGGTTATTGCAGGGCTTACGGGCGGCATCGCATCCGGGAAATCAACGGTGTCCGCCTTTTTGAAAGATGCCGGAGCCATCATTGTGGATGCGGATAAAATCGCCCGCGAAGTGGTCCAGAAAGGGTTGCCGGCGTGGCTGGAGATCGTCAACACCTTCGGCCAGTCGATTCTTCTGCCGGACGGAGAAATCAATCGGATCCTTCTGGGAGACATCATCTTTAATGACCCGGCCCAAAAGCAAGTCCTGAATCAGATCGTCCACCCATGGGTTTTTGCGGAAACTGCAACCCGCCTGACTGAAATTGAAATAAAAAAGCTGAATGCAGTGGTGATTCTGGATGTGCCGCTTCTGATCGAATCCGGCATGGACACCGGCCTTTCAGATGTCATCGTGGTCCATGTTCCGGAGCCAGTTCAGATTCAGAGGCTGATGACCAGAGATGCACTGACGCAGGAACAGGCTCTGGTGCGAATTCGATCTCAACTGTCCATCGAAGAAAAAAAGAAGCGCGCTACAATCGTCATTGACAACAGCAACAGCCGTGAAAATACCCGGAGCATTTCATTAACCGTATATCAGCACTTGAAAGAAAAAATGACCCGACAGGAAATATCATGAAAAGCATCACTATCGCAGCCATAATTGGCTTCTGTCTGGGATCTGCAGGGTATATTATTTTTCGGTTTTGGCTTTTGCCGATCAGGCGATATCAGCAGATCAAAGACCAGATTGCAGAGAGCATTCGTTACCATGAACTCAAGCTATCCAACGAAAAGACATTTCAGCTCTCGCTCGACCAGTCAAAAACCTGCCGCAAGCAAGCAGTTGCGCTGACAAACCTCTATTATGACGACCTGCCCCACTGGTATCGCATGGTTCTTAACAACCGAAAGGAATATCTGGAAGGCGCATCCAAAAATCTTAAGGCGTTAGCATCCAATATTAGAAGCCCTGATCATGCTCGCAGTCGCATATATAACATCAGAAAAAATCTCAATCTATCTCAGGAACAGGCAAAGGCTAACGGGAATTCCGGCTTTCCGGATACTGAAGCCTGAAGCCTGAATTCTGACTTCTGTTCACCCCAAACCATTTCAAAAGGATATAGTCATGCAACGTACATTATCAATTATTAAACCCGATGGGGTTTCCCGCAACCTCATAGGCAATGTGATTCAGAAGCTGGAAAAATCCGGATTAAAAATCATCGCCATGAAAATGCTGCAGATGACCCCGGCTCAAGCTCAAGGGTTTTACGCCGTTCATAAGGAAAGGCCTTTTTTTGCCAGTCTGACGGACTTCATGTGTTCAGGGCCTGCTGTGGTAATGGTTCTTGAAGGAGAAAACGCCATTTCAATATACCGGGATCTGATGGGTGCAACCAATTTCAAGGATGCCGCTGAAGGAACCATCCGCAGAGAGTTTGCAACAGATATTGAAAAAAACGTGGTTCATGGCTCGGATTCTCCGGAATCCGCTGCCTTTGAGATCGGCTATTTCTTTAACAGCTTTGAAATTGTGAAGGCGTAGCGGTTAAGGAGTTCAGACTGTTCACCGCAAAGGCGCAAAGGACGCAAAGAAAACAACGCTCTTGTGGCGGCTAATTCCATTGAATATTTTCTTTGCGATCTTTGCGC
>JBAXVB010000313.1:0-4779 GCA_037129415.1 Deltaproteobacteria bacterium | reverse complement strand
CAAGGGGCTGCACGGGACAGATATCTCACTTCAAACCAAAATCGGCAGGTGTATTCAAAAAAATATTCCCATGTATGAAATTTCTGGCATTTACATGGCAATCCTTGAAAATTGTCACTATTACCGTTTGCCGCAACCAGTACAAATCTCTTCGGCGTTGGAGTTATTCATGAAAGAAGAAATTTTGAAACTAATCACAGAAGAAGCGTTAGATCAACAATTGAAAGCAAGAAACAAAATTAGACAATATGGTATGCCTGATAAAGAATTTGGTTTTGAGTTGAAGGTAAAACATTTCTTAAAACTTATGTTTGTTCATTTTACATCACAGTCTTATGGCGCTAGAATTGAAAATAGATTATCGAAAGAATATAATTTAACAAAAGTTCCGTCTTCAAAAGATGAAGGTGATGCAACAACAAGCAATGGTAAATCAGTTGAGATTAAAATTTCCTTTAAGAATTCATCAAATGATTTTAGTTTTGTTCAAATAAGACCACATCAACAATGTGATTTATATTTATTACAAGCAATAAATCCTGATGAAGATTTTAAACAATATTCTTTTTTAATCACAAGCAAAAATATTGGAGCAGTTCTAAACAAATTTAAAGCATCAAATTGTCACGGTGTTTCAAACAAAAAAAAGGACACATCTCAAGAAGAATTAAGATTTTCAGTAAAATATGAAAGCGACGACTGGAAATATTTAGTAGCTAATTTTTTATGTAAAAATTTAATTAAAAAATTATCACAGGTTTAAATTCAGGTATTTTAAAACGTCTTCGTTGTTCCATATCTTATCTAATGGAACAATCGGAACAAATGAAAAACAATCTTTTTTAACTAATTGGGTTTGTTTTCTTAAAGAAATTAATTTCTTAATTATATCAGTATTTAAATATGAAACAAAACTTTTACATTCGTCTAATGTTTCGAATGAAAAATGAACAAATGTGCGGCTACAAATATCTGTCGGTTCTCCTATTATAATTCGTCCTAATGTACCTATTTTATTTTTAGAACCACTTGCTATCGGTAAAAAAACTTTATATTTGTTGTAATTTGGTTTTATTCTCAATTTACTCTTTTCAATATATTTTATATCCCCATTTTTTTTTGAAACAAAACACTTTACGCAATTTGTATTTCTTTCTGATAAAAAATTTTTATCAATATTACGAATCCCAAAATATTGATCGGAATTTAAATATTTTGAAAATGTATCATATTCTTTTAGTTTTTCTAAAAGAGTATCAACATTTTCATTTGTTATGATATTATAGTTAAATTTTCTATATAAGTTGTTATATAAACATTCACCCTTATATCCTTTTTCTATTAAAAAATATGATACACCTCCTTTTATTTCAACATTGCTGAAAATTTTTTCTTTGACATCTTTTAAAATTTTCAAGCCATAATTGTTTATCATATTTTCTCTAAAATTTGACATACTTGGATTGCTATACCATTTACTTGGTGTAATCATTAAAACAAAATGCGACATACCTACTGATTTTTCAACAAATTTGTGATAAATACTAATCGCTGACCTTGAATCACTACCTATTTGGTAAGGTGGGTTACCTAAGACTAAATTAAAATTATTGATACCCCATACATTTCTCATATGATTATTAAAACCACCACCTAAAAAGGAACCTTCATAATAATTTAAGTGGTGTTTATTATTTATATTAAATAATTTTAAATAATGTGAAATGTTTCTTGGCTGTATTTCACAAACGTAAATCATATTTTCTACTATGTGCTTATACCTATCATCTTCGTTTTTTCGGAATTCAATTAATCCTTCCATTAATTTTTTAATGACAACAGATGGAAAATTTCCAACGCCATTACAGGGGTCTAAAATTTTTAAATCAGGATTTTTCCAAAAATCATCGGGTAACAAATCAATCATATCGTTTACGGTTTCAATTTTAGTAAAAACTTCACCATAATTAGCTATTTCTGGTATAGTTTTTTCTATATGTTTTTCGATGTTTGATATTATATTATTAATCATATTGCCGCCACGTATCTCTGTTAATGTTTGCATTACTTGTAAGAATGACTAAACGTCAACATAAATAATTATTGTAGTCAAGCTATTTTTTTATCCGCTGCAAAGGTTTTGGGCGTTTCCCGTTTGTGATATTGGGTGCATTGTAGGTCTCAAGAGCTATCGGAGTTTCCGTATCAAAGTATGCCTCGATGATGCGCTCAATCGCATCTTCTTTGGTTATTCCCCACTGGTCTCGGAGTTCATCCACTCTATCGTTTAGGGTGGCATCCAGCATGAACGTGATGCCGCGCTTGCCTTGTGCAAGCTTTTTTTCCCTATACGCCATTTGCCTTTCACGGGAGCGTTGTGTGAGTTTGTCTAACCTTTCTGCCTTGGCCTTTAATTCTTGCAATGCGTTTTCATCCATCAATAGTACCATCTCTATGTTTTAGGTTGCATTATTCAATAATTTACATTAAAATAACATGTTATATGATAGTTGTCAAGACGTTTATCACAAGTTCCTTATTTTTAAATACTCTATGTTGCATCGAATGACAGTATCTTAAACCTGTTCGGAGAACCACGGTGCCAAGCCTACATGGAAGAGATCGGCATGCTCAAGCGATTTTCTATGCAAATAATATCCGTTTTAAGGAGAATGCAGCATGGCCGTCATGATCCCTGACGATATCGCTCAATTCAGTACAGACGGCGAACGTCAATTCTACGGATTTCTGAAGACCGCAGCCAAACCGGACAGCAAATACACAGCCTGGTATCTGCCAGATATCAACGGCCGCGAACCTGATTTCATCCTCTATTGCAAAGATACCGGCCTGACCATCTTCGAAGTCAAGGATTGGTCCCTTTTCCAGATACAGGAAGCCAATCCCACCCATTTTATCATTGCCCTGGATGGCCATCCGCAAAAGCTTGAAAACCCCCTGAAGCAGGCCAAAACCTATAGTCATTTTCTCATGGACAAGATACATGAAGATCGACGACTGCTTTCAAATGATCCGCTGCATTCGGGAAACTCCAAGATACCCATCGCCGAAGGTGTTGTTTTTCCGAATATCAACAAACATGAATATATTGGAAAACTCTTGAACCAGGTTATTCAAGCGACAAAAGTATTTTTCTGGGACGATCTAAACCCGCAGTCAGACATCTGCCGGGATGCTTCCGGACAATGCTTTTCCAATGCCTTGCAGCAGATGTTCCCCCCGCTTTTTCAATTCAATCTGACACCAAACGAGTTACAACATCTCCGCCAACTTATGTTTCCCTCAATCCGGATTGAAATGCCCGATCGAGACCCCGGCGGGCAACGTCTGCATGAAAAGCAGCGAATAAAGATGTTGGATCACCACCAGGAGGCGATAGCCCGGAAATTCGACAGTGGACACCGGATTATCACCGGCCCGTCAGGATCGGGTAAAACCCTGATTCTGATTCACCAGGCTGCCATGCTGAGGCAGTACAATCCCAACGTCAAACATATCCTTTTTGTTTGCTACAACATCACCCTTGTCAATTTCATCAGGCGGTGTTTGGCGGAAAAGAAGGTCCCGTTGGGTGAAAATGGCGTGGATGTGCTTCATTTCTTCGAGTTGTGCGCAAAGATTCTGGGCGAATCCGTCTCCTGCGAGAATGAAGAGACGGCCTACTATGATATGGTCATCGAAGAAACGCTGAGGAAAGCAACGGATTTCACGAAAAAGTATGATGCCGTTCTGGTGGACGAAGGACAGGATTTTTCAGACGATATGTATCGCATCGTCGTTTCTCTTCTGAACCCGGTAACGAATCACCTGTCCATAGCCCTCGACGAAAACCAGAATATTTACCGGAAAACACAGACCTGGAAAAATCTCGGCATACAGGTTTGCGGGCAAGTCCAACAGTTATCATGGATGTACCGGAACAGCAGCGCCATCGCCGACTTTGCCCGAAGATTCATCAATGAAAAAAATGAGGAACCCCCACCACAGGTGCAACCCATTCAAGATTATCAGACAACGCCCGGACCGGAACCGGAAATCCGGCAATTTCCGACATTGGATGAATTGATCCACCACGTTGTCCGGCAAGTCGATCATCTGCACAATAACGAGGGTTATCCCCTGTCCGAGATAGCCGTTATTTATACCCAAAAATCACCGCATCGTCTCCCTGACATTCATCTCCCCGATTTAATGACGAAAGCCTTGGAAAATCAAGGCATTTTATGCAACTGGATTGCCGAGGATTACCACAGCAAACGATCTTATGACGTAACGACTCAGAGCGTGACAATCTCCACCATCCACAGCGTCAAAGGATTCGACTATGCCTGCGTCTTTGTTATCGGACTGGACTGGCTTGACGAGACACGGTGGACGGCGGAACAGGTGAAAAAGCTGACTTATGTGGCGATTACTCGGGCCAGGGAGAGGTTGTTTATAAGCCACATATATGCTACTGATATATGCAAAAAATGCAGAGAGATTGCCAGGTGAACTCCAACCCAGGATATGGTAGTTGTGGACAGGCTGACCTATTTGACTGTAACCTGAATGAGTAGCCTTCCCAGGTACTGCTTCTGCTGCGCAGGTTACAAAAATCTAAACTGCCCGGAACCGGAATCTCTTGTTTTCCGATTTGGTATGATGTATTTAGTCGTGAGTTTATTAATCAACTTTCTCAGGCTTTCTCAAGCGGATCATATCCACCATTTCCCCAGGAGGCTTTATGGCAAGAAAATTAGTCAGTTTTGATTGGGC
>JBAXVB010000312.1:0-4784 GCA_037129415.1 Deltaproteobacteria bacterium | reverse complement strand
CCGGATCGAAAACAGAATTACGAATTCGTAATTATCAGCGACTCATTTACTTTTTTTACTGCGAGTTTAACCATGAAACGTCAGTTCAAGATTATCCTCATTATTGTTGTGGTACTGGGGGTTTTGGCGGCGGCCATCGCCATGTTTATCAATAAAAAAGACGGTCAGCCAGTTTCGTATCGAACTGGTTCAGTCAAACGCGGCGATCTTCTGGTCGCCATCAGCGCCACCGGCACGGTTCAACCCGAGGAGGTGATTGATATCGGCGCCCAGGTCGCAGGGCAAATTCTCCGATTCGGAAAGGACAAGAACGGCAAATCCGTTGATTATGGTTCAGTTATCGAGGAAGGGACTATTCTGGCTCAGATCGACGACTCGCTATATGCGGCGGATACTGCGCAGGCGGCAGCTCAAGTGCAGCAGTCCCGCGCTTCTCTCCAGCGCGCTGAAGCTGATATCGAGCAGATGAAGGCCAAACTCTACCAGGCCCAGCGGGACTGGGATCGCGCCCAGAAACTCGGGCCTTCCGAGGCTCTGGCCGAAACCAGTTTCGATGCCTATCGAGCTGGCTATGATACGGCAAAAGCATCTCTTGCCGTGGGCCAGGCGGCTATTCTTCAGGCCAGGGCTTCTGTGACTCAGACAGAGGCGGCGCTGGGAAAAGCGACGCGTAACCTCAGCTACTGTACAATCAAGTCGCCAGTCAAAGGCGTTATCATCGACCGGCGGGTCAATATCGGTCAGACTGTGGTCGCCAGTCTTAACGCACCCAGTCTATTTCTCATCGCCAAAGATCTCAGACGCATGCAGGTATGGGTGGCTGTTAACGAAGCGGACATTGGCAAGATTCAACCCGGCCAGCCTGTGAGCTTTACAGTCGATGCATTTCCGGGTGATGTTTTTCGCGGAGAGGTCGGCAAAGTTCGTTTGAACGCCTCCATGACCCAGAATGTGATCACCTACACAGTGGAAGTCATTACGGACAATTCCAACGGTCGCCTGCTGCCTTACCTCACCGCCAATGTTCAGTTTGAGTTAAACCGCCTTAGCAGCGTCCTGCTGGCGCCGAATGCGGCGCTGCGATGGACACCCCCGTCTGAACTGGTTGCGCTGGAGTTTCGCCAGACATCTTCGGATGCGTCACGAAAGGGCAGGCGTGAAGAAAAGCCGAATACAAAACCGGAGCAAGCGCTTTTAGATGGTCAGAAAATGGGTGCTGTCTGGGTGCGCCAAGGAAATTTTCTGGAGCCAGTCCGCGTAACTACCGGACTCAGCGACGGAGTGGTGACTGAAGTTCAGGGCGACAGACTAAAAGAAGACATGGAAGTCATTCTGGGTCAACAGACCCAGGCAGCCGGCCCTGCCGGAAATACCAACCCCTTTATTCCGCAGTTGGGAAGAGGACGCGGAGGCGGGCGATAGCAGCATAATGGATCTGATCGAACTAAAGGATATCTATAAGACCTACCATATCGGCGATATGGACGTTCCCGTGCTGAAAGGCGTATCGCTGCGTATCGCCAAAGGTGAGCTGATTGCGCTGATGGG
Source organism: Deltaproteobacteria bacterium (assembly GCA_037129415.1). GTDB lineage: Bacteria > Desulfobacterota > Desulfobacteria > Desulfobacterales > Desulfatirhabdiaceae > RAAP-1. The sequence goes on along the minus strand of JBAXVB010000312.1, from coordinate 3,236 downwards.
CTCATCCGGATCAGGCAAAAGTACACTGATGAACATTCTGGGATGTCTGGATCGGCCTACATCCGGAGAATACTGGTTGAACCAAAGAGAGGTCGGCCAGCTTTCAGCGGATGAGCGCGCTCTGCTTCGCAACCGCACCATGGGTTTCGTATTTCAGAGCTTCAATCTGCTTCCCCGCGCCAGCGCGCTGGAGAATGTCAGCATGCCCCTGTCTTACGCAACCGGTCATATCTCCGACAGGGAGGCCCGAAAACGGGCTGTGGAGATGTTGACCCGCGTGGGGCTGAAGGAAAGGATTGATCACGAACCTTCCCAGCTTTCCGGTGGACAGCAGCAACGAGTCGCCATTGCGCGCGCCTTGATTAACCGCCCTCCGGTTCTGTTTGCAGATGAACCGACCGGAAATCTGGATTCGCATACCAGCGGAGAGGTTCTGAAAATGTTTCAGCAACTGAACCAGGAAGACGGTATTACAATCATTCTGGTTACCCACGATCCTCTTGTCGCCAAACATGCCAGGCGGGTTATCCGCATCTGCGATGGCTTGATCTTGGGCGACTCCGAATCCTCTTGCGAACAGCCAGGCGAAAAGACTGGTGAGCAGACGGCCAGGGTTGGCGAGCTTTCCGAATCTGCTTCGGGAGGCGCCTGATGAAAATACTTCGAACCATTCGAACTGCGCTTCAGGCGCTTAAGCGAAATCCGATGCGGGCTATGCTGACAACCCTTGGGATCGTCATCGGCGTGGGTGCTGTCATCGCCATGATGGAAATCGGCAAAGGCTCGTCCTCGGCCGTCAAGAAGTCCATCGCCAGTATGGGCGCCAACACCATTCTAATTCTTCCCGGAACCGCAGCCAGTGGCGGCATAAGCTTTGGCGCAGGCAGTGTAATGAATCTAACGCCTATGGACTATGAAGCTATTGTCCGCGAATGTCCTTCAGTTCGCAGCGCGGCTCCGGTGGTTCGAGCGCGAACCCAGGTGGTTTACGGGAATCGGAACTGGGTGCCGTCGTCTATCTCCGGCACAACGCCGTCATTATTGGAAGTGCGCGATTGGACAAACCTGGCGGAGGGCGAGGCCTTCAGCGACCGGGATGTTTTGAATGCCAACAAGGTCTGTATGCTGGGTCAATCTTTGGTAAGGGAGCTGTTCCAGGGGGAATCTCCCGTAGGAAAGGAGATTCGCATCAAGAATGTTTCGTTCCGGGTGGTTGGCGTGCTTACGGCCAAAGGTGCCAACATGATGGGCTCGGATCAGGATGATATTCTTCTGGCGCCGTGGACCACCATCAAGTATCGGGTTACAGGCTCCCCTCTGGCCAGTACCAATCAGAGCAGCAGTTCCGAAACTTCTTCCACGGTGAACTCGCTTAGCCAGCTTTATCCAGGTGGCAAGATGAGCCTTTATCCGGTGCAATCAGTTACCCAGGCAGCCGACAGCCCGATGCCGGTACGTTTTACCAACATAGACCAGATCATGGTGGCGGCGGTTTCAACAGAGGAGATTCCTGCGGCCATCAAGCAGATTACGGAAGTGCTTCGCGAACGCCACCGCATTCGAGGTGATGATGCAGACGATTTCAACGTCCGCGACATGACAGAGATGACCAAAACCCTTTCCGCTACAACAGCCCTGATGACCAATCTACTGCTGTCCGTGGCGCTTATCTCGCTGGTGGTCGGCGGTGTGGGAATCATGAACATCATGCTGGTTTCGGTTACCGAGCGGACCAGGGAAATCGGCCTTCGCATGGCGGTTGGCGCCAGAGCCAGAGACATCCTCAGGCAATTCCTGGTGGAATCTGTTGTTCTTTGCCTGGTGGGAGGTGGAGTGGGAATTCTGCTGGGTCATGGAGGGTCCAAGCTTGTCGAGTGGCTTTTACACTGGCCTGTCGAAAACTCGCCGACAGCAATTGCCGCCGCCGTTATTGTGTCTGCTGGTGTGGGCATTATCTTTGGTTATTATCCGGCGTGGAGAGCGTCGGGGCTGGACCCGATCGAAGCTTTGCGCTACGAGTAAGGGAAAATCACCGGCAGGCAAAGGAGTATTTGTATGTCTTGCAAAAATCATCAATTCTTCTCAATCAAATCGGTTAAAGTCTATGGACTGATGCTGCTTTGTCTGGCGACAGTAACCGGTTGTGCGGTTGGTCCCGACTATCGGCCGGTGCAGATATCCGTTCCGGAATCTTATGCTGGCCCTGTTGCTGGCGCTGTGTCGTCAACAACGGATGAAATTCGATGGTGGACCGCTTTTGATGATCCGATGTTGTCCTCTCTGGTGGAAAGAGCCATTTATTCGAATCTGGATATGAAACTTGCTGCATCCCGGATTCGGCAGGCCAGGGCTGCCAGGAATATTGCTTTGGCGGGTTTTGGGCCCAGTGTCAATGCAGGAGGTTCTTTCCAGCGCAGCCAATCCTCGCTGGGATCGTTTGGAAGTAGCACCGGCGGAACCGATGGGGTGACTTCAAGCCAGTTTCAGACAGGTTTCGATGCTGCCTGGGAACTTGATATTTTCGGCGGCGTTCGACGCAGTGTAGAGGCTGCCGATGCCGACCTTCTGGCTACTGTGGAAGAACGCCGGGGCATCTTCGTGACGCTGGCAGCCGAGGTAGCAGTCAATACCATAGACCTTCGCGCATTCCAGCAGCGCACACTGATCGCCCGCCAGAATCTGAGGGCCCAGAAGCATAACGCAGAATTGACGCGGAAACGGTTTATCGGCGGGTTTATCGGTGGATTGGATGTAGCCAACGCCGATGCCCAGGCAGCGACTACCGCCGCAGAAATTCCGCTTCTGGAGGCATCCGCCGCGCAGGCGATCTACAGGCTTAGTCTCCTTATCGGCCGTGAGCCTGGAGCCTTGATATTAGAGCTGTCCGAAGTCTCGGCTATTCCGGTTGCTTCGCCGTTGGTTCCAGTAGGGGTGCCATCGCAGCTTCTTAGGAGACGACCGGATATTAGAAAGGCCGAGGCTGAAATCCATGCAGCCACAGCCCGTATTGGCGTGGCTACTGCGGATCTTTTTCCAAAGGTCACTCTTTACAGTTCCGCTGGCTTTCAGAACAGGGAATTCAGTTCATGGATGGATTGGTCGAACCGCTTCTGGTCGTTCGGACCTTCGGTAAGCTGGCAGGTATTTAACACCGGTCGAACTCTTTCCAACATTGAGCTAATGGAGGCTTTTCAGGAACAGACCATGATTTCGTATCAGCAAACCGTTCTGTCTGC
>JBAXVB010000311.1:0-4787 GCA_037129415.1 Deltaproteobacteria bacterium | reverse complement strand
CGCTTTTTCTTATTGTTGGCATGCTCTACGAGCGGCGGCATACTCGCCTTATTTCAGAGTATGGCGGAATCATGAAAGTTATGCCTGTATTCGCCACTATTTTTTTGCTGGTTGCCTTTTCTTCGATGGGAGTTCCTGGACTAAACGGTTTTATCGGCGAATTGCTGATTCTGATAGGTGCGTTTAAGGCCAATGTTTGGTTTGCAGCCGTTGCTACGCTTGGCTTGGTCTTTGGAGCAGTTTATCTTTTATGGATGTACAAGCGGGTTATGTATGGTGAAATTACCAAAACCGAAAATAAATTCTTGAAAGACATGACTCGGCGAGAACTTGCTTACACATTGCCCATCATTTTATTTATTTTCTGGATTGGATTCTACCCCAAGCCATTTCTTGATAAACTGGACACATCTGTTAAGCACCTTTTAGAAAGAGTAAACGACCAGAAAGCCGTGTCAACTGAGGGACAAAAGATCGCTGCGTTGAACCCGAATTATACGCTACAAAACCGTGCGCTATCCGGCCGCGAATAAAAGACGATGAATTATGGAACCAATGATGCCTACAATTAATCTGAGTGCCGTATATCCCGAAATCGTTATTGCCCTTTTTGCATTAATTGTCTTACTTGTACAGGCTTTTGCCGGTACCCGTGCTAAAAATTATTTCGGTTATATCAGCCTGATCGGTGTCGTGACAGCTATTTTTATCGTTGTCAGGTCTGCTCCCTTCGACTTCAAATCGGTTGAATATTCATTTAACGGGCTTTGGGTGGTGGACAACTACTGCCGTTTTTTCAAGCTGATATTTCTTCTGGGTACAGGGCTTACCATACTCATTTCCATAAAATATGTCGAAAACGAGGGGGTTCAGCATGGAGAATACTTTGCGCTGATCTTGTTTGCGACACTCGGTATGATGGTAATGGCCAGCGGGACAGAGTTGATGACCTTGTTTATGGGTCTTGAGTTAATGTCCATTTCCCTGTACGCACTGGCGGGATATACCCGTGTACGCATGGTTTCGAATGAGTCCGCCTTGAAATATTTTCTTCTCGGCTCATTTGCCACCGGCTTCCTGCTTTATGGCATGGCCCTTTTGTATGGAGCTACCGGAACGACAAACCTTCATGGGATTTCAGAATTTTTGGCGAAAACCCACTTACGGAATCCCATGCTCATCTTTGGGATGGCGCTTTTGGTGATTGGATTCGGGTTTAAGATTGCCGCGGTTCCATTTCACATGTGGGCGCCGGATGTGTATCAAGGTGCACCATCGCCAATTACTGCTTTTATGTCCGCCGGTCCCAAAGCTGCTGCATTCGCCGCTTTTGTCAGGATTTTTGTGGATGCGCTTCCATCATTGCAGAATGAATGGGTGGCGCTGATATGGATAATGGCTGTCCTTACCATGACCGTTGGCAATGTTATTGCTCTGGTACAGGATAATATCAAGCGAATGCTGGCATACTCCAGTATTGCCCATGCTGGCTATATACTGGTGGCCTTTCTATCCGCAGGTGAACTGGGCATCAGCAGTATTTTATATTATATGTTGGCTTATACTTTCATGAATATCGGGGCGTTTGCTGTAATTACTGTACTGGGCGGAAAAGGCGAAGAGAAAGTAAATATCTCAGATTATAACGGACTGGGATACAGGCATCCGGTGGCGGCGATCGCCATGAGTCTGTTTCTCTTTTCTCTGGCTGGAATACCTCCCACAGCCGGTTTTATGGGGAAGTTTTATATTTTTTCCGCTGCTATCAAGGAAGGTTATCTTGGCCTTGCCATCATTGGAGTTATCAACAGTGTGGTATCCGTTTATTATTATCTGCGGGTAACGGTAGCCATGTACATGAAAGAGCCATCTACAATCGGAGAAAGCCCATCGCTGGTCTTCTCTCCCGCCTGTATTATCGCGATCCTTATTTCAGCATGCGGGGTATTGCGCATGGGGATATTTCCTTCAGAATATATTGCCATTGCCAAGCAATCCTTTCTTGCATTGCAATAACGACCAAAGGAAGAGCATAAAGACATATGAGTATGGTCAAGTTTACAATTGACGGCAAGGAAGTTGTCGCTACGGAGAGTACCACTATTCTTCAGGCGGCAAAGAGCGCTGGTATCAAGATTCCAACTCTTTGTTATCATGAGAGATTAAATCCCATAGGATCCTGCGGCTTGTGCATTGTTGAAATAGACGGAAATGCAGATGCCATGCCTGCATGTTCAACACCTGTTACGGAAGGTATGGCAGTTAACACTCATTCCGACCGGCTGTTCCGACTTCGTCAGGAATCGTTGAAATTGCTCTTGGTGAGTCATCCTCTGGACTGTCCGATCTGTGACAAAGCAGGTGAGTGTCAGCTTCAGGACCTGGTATTTGAGTACGGGATCAAGGATGTGGAATGTCGCGCTCCCAGGAAGTCCAACAATGTGCTTTATGCCACATCTTTAATCAAATATTGGCCGCAGCGTTGTATAGCGTGCTTGAGATGCGTTACTGCTTGCAAGGAAATAAAAGGCATTGGCGCATTGGAAATGCAATCCGACTCGGACGGTTTTAACCTTCTTGCTGTCAATCCGGATATATGCGTGTCCTGCGGCGAATGTTTGCAAGTTTGCCCGACCGGCGCTCTCACGGAAAATGTTAGCCGTATCAAGGGCAGAGCGTTTCAGGTAAAAAAAGTTCCGACCACTTGCTCATATTGTGGATGTGGGTGCCAGATCAATCTGAATGTTCTTAACAATCAGGTGGTAAGTGTAACAGGCAGGGATGATTTGGGCGTAAACCAGGGCAGTCTATGCGTTAAGGGCCGTTTTGGTTATGAGTTTATTGCCAGCGATCAGCGTTTAACTAAACCGCTTATCAAGAAAGATGGAATATTTAAAGAAGCTAGCTGGGACGAAGCGCTTGATCTGGTGGCGAAGAAATTCACTCAAATTAAAAATGAAAACGGACCGGATGCAATCGGTGGTTTTACTTCGGCTCGCTGCACCAACGAGGATAACTATCTGTTTCAGAAGTTTATGAGAGCAGTGATAGGCACCAACAATGTCGATCACTGCGCCCGCCTCTGACATTCCTCAACGGTGGCAGGACTTGCCGCCACGTTTGGAAGCGGAGCGATGACCAATCCTCTGCAGGATGTGCTGAAGTCAAAAGTCATTCTGATAATTGGCACTAATACCACATCAAACCATCCGATTATTGCAAATTATATTTATGAGGCTGTCCAGAAGCGCGGCGCCAAGCTGATTGTTATTGATCCGAGAAAAATACCGTTGGTGGGTATCTCCCATCTTTGGCTGCGTCACAAACTCGGCACGGATGTGGCTTTGATCAATGGATTGATGCACGTCATAATTCGAGAAAACCTTCAGGCACAGACTTATATTGACGAGCGCACTACGGGATTCGAGGATTTAAGGGCCTGTGTGGCCAAATATACACCTGAGTACGTCTCCGGTATTACAGGGGTTCCTGCACAAGACATTGTTGAAGTGGCTCGTCTTTTTGCAACAGAGGGTCCGGGCTCGATTCTGTATGCCATGGGCATTACTCAGCATATCAGCGGCACTGACAACGTAAAATCCTTGGGAGCTTTATCAATGCTCTGCGGATATGTTGGGGTGAATGGAGGCGGTGTCAATCCACTTCGCGGCCAGAACAATGTTCAGGGTGCCTGTGATATGGGGGGCCTGCCTAATGTTTTTACAGGATATCAGGCGGTAACTGATGCAGTTGCACATGATAAATTCGCCAAGGCCTGGGACGTTGCTAACCTTTCGGCCAAAGTGGGGATGACTGTCACGGAAATGGTCCCTGCCGCTGGAAAATTGATAAAAGCCTTGTATATCATGGGCGAGAATCCGATTCTTAGCGATGCCGATGGGCATCATGTTGAAAAATGCCTGTCTGCTCTGGATTTTATGGTCGTTCAGGATATCTTTTTAACGGAAACCGCAAAACTTGCCGATGTGGTGCTGCCGAGTACATGTTTCGCCGAAAAAGATGGGACCTTTTCGAACACTGAGCGAAAAGTGTTGCGGGTTCGCAAGGCATTGGATCCTCCGGGAGAGGCCTGGGATGATTCCCGCGTGATATCGGCTATTGCTGAGAGAATGGGATATCCCATGAATTATGCGGACGCTTCTGCGATCATGACTGAAATCAATGCGCTTACGCCCAGCTACGCGGGAATTTTGTATAGCCGCATTGAAAACACCGGCCTGGTTTGGCCGTGTCCGGCTCCCGACCATCCGGGTACGCCCGTCCTTCATACCAAAGCCTTCACAAAGGGCAAAGGCTCTTTTTTCGCTATTGAGTATCGTGCTCCAGCAGAGTTGTCGGATGCTGAATATCCATCCCTGTTAACGACAGGTCGTGTGCATCAACATTATCATACCGGAACTATGACCCGAAAGGGAAGTGCTTTAAATAGTCTTTATCCGGAACCGCTTGCGGAGATAAATGCCGAAGATGCGAAAGTCTTGAATATTTCAGACGGAAGTTATGTCCATCTTATTTCAAGGCGTGGCCGATTGAAAGTAAAGACTTCGGTTTCAGAAATGACAGACCGTGGCGTGGTTTTCATGCCATTTCATTTCTATGAAGCAGCGGTAAACAGGCTGACCAATGGTGCCCTTGATCCAGTCTCCAAGATTCCTGAATTCAAAGTTTGCGCCGTCAGAATAGAGAAAGCGGCTTGACCCCTGGGTTTGTTCCTCTCCAAGCAATCCACACTGTGCCTGATTTCCTCAATAAACAAGAGGTTTTCA
>JBAXVB010000310.1:0-4804 GCA_037129415.1 Deltaproteobacteria bacterium | reverse complement strand
CTTCCTTCCCTTTTTTAAAATACTCCCAGAGCATGTTAAAATCCCGGACCACCGTATATACTTGAGACCGCATAAATTTATGAATTCAACAAATTAGGATCGCGCAATCGTTTTGCATGATATTTTATAAGATCGTGCAATATGAAATTTTCATTTTCACAAATCTATCCGGTCTCAAGTATAGTTTACCTTTGCAGATACTTCACTTTATAAATAACATTTTGATTTCGTACATTGAGCAAAATGTACGCCGAACGGTATTATCTATGGAATGATGACATTAGTTAATCTTGTCGTAATTCCGTGGAGTCCAGCCCTGATAAGGACCGTAATGAATTCGGCTGGTCATATTGCCACTGCTGTTCAGGGTCCAGACCGACGCATATCCTTCCCTCGACCAGAGCATGTTAGCTGTTCCGTCGTGGTTCCGTAAATAACTTCTTGCATACCATAAATATGTGTCTGTCGCATCTGTGAAAGGACCATAAAGAACTCGGCTGGTAATATTACCACCGCTGTTCAGGGTCCAGACCGACGCATATTCTTCCCTCGACCAGAGCATGTTTGCTGTTCCATCACTGTTTTTTCGATAGTCTGTGGCTATCCAGGTTTCAATTGAGTCTGTGTAAGGGCCATATAGTATTCGGCTGGTAATATTGCCGCGGACGTCCAGCGTCCAGACCGATGCAGTTCCGTCAGTATGATCCCAAAGCATCTGAGCGGTTCCATTGCTGTTAAGATGATAGCTTACAGCAGTCCAACCTGCTTCAGGTCCGTACTCCATACTGACCATATCGCCCATGTCGTTCATGAACTGGATCATTGCCGTTCCATCGATATGATTCCAAAGCATCTGAGCGTATCCATCGCTCACAGCACTTTTGTGAAAGCTATCGGCTGTCCAGCCCGTGAAAGGACCGTAAGTTCTGCCGTACCCCATCGGATTGCCAGGGGCGTCCAAAGACCAGACCCATGCAGTTCCATCGGTTTTTGTCCACAGAAGTGTTGATGAGGCGCTAAGCGGGTTCTGGGTCACCATTATTCCCAGACGGCCTTGGCATAACCCATCACTGGGAACTATCCAGATATATGCGGTTCGGGCGACAGCGGTGCTGGGATTGGCGGTAAATGAGCATGTTATTGTTCCAGAATCTGTTCCGCTGGCTCCGGATGTAATGGTAAACCAGTCGCCACCCTGCTGTACCGATGCAGTCCAGGAAACATTTGTGTAGCCTACAACGTTGGATACATCGTATGTCGTTGTACCTGCATTACCTGTCAAACTTGGGTTGAATGCACTGATTGAAAGCGAACAGGGAGGGGGTTCTGGTGGTGATGGCGATGGTGATGGTGATGGTGATGGTGAATTGGAATTGAAAACATAAACTTCGACGATAAATGGAGCAGCAGAAGCCGGAGTTACCATTACATACCCCACGCCAACAGCATGGGGGGTTATCGTACCATTATTGCTTACTGTAAGAATATTTTCATCACCGCTTGTGTAAACTGTCCCCTGAGTACTGGAGTTTAAACTGCGGACTGTGCCGTCTGAGTAGGTTCCGGTTACCGACAGGGTTATTTCCTCCCACAGATTCAGGCAAATGTATAGAGGTGAGACATCGACTGTCTGTAAAACAGCAGTGTTGTTAACCGAAAGCGTAACAGAAGCAGAGTAAAGATTACCATCAGTTCCATGACCAAAAGCAAAAATTACAAATGTATTATAAGCATCATTGGGAACTGTAATAACAGCAGTGTAAGGTGGGTCAGCAAGTGCAACTATGTTAGACCCCGGTGCCAGAATAAACACATCGTTAAGGGTCAGGGTTCCGGTTAAATTCAGCTCAACATTAACCTGATCCCCTGGCTGGGCTGTTGCATCATTCGCAGGCTGGACGAACTCAATCTCCCCCAGTTGAGACTGACCTCCAGATGTTTGTATGTGTTGATGGGCAATTGCTGAACCTTGAGAACCCTGAGGATTTGGCAAAGTAGCGCTAGCCGGAAAACCTGCTGCAAATATTGTACTATTGTCAACTGCTTCATTTAGTAATGAAAAAAAAGCCAATAGAATCGAATGTTTTACGTCATCTTTCAATGCACCTAAATGAGTATAGGTATCAAAATTATCCACTTGAAAATAATATGATAAGCCACCCACTTGACTATCCAGACCAACGACTGTATCGCTGGTCTGGGGGACAGTCCAAGTAGTGCAGCTATGCGACGAGGTGAGGGATGAAAGAACCGTGAATATATTTCCAATTTTAATATCAGCGGCATCGCCTAAAACATTTCCTAATGTTAGCAAATCACAGACTTCGCCGGAATTTACATTAGGAAAATTTATTGCACTTGAAACAATGACATGAGAAGGAACTGAAATACTATTCAAATTATTACTACATCCTGATGATGACAAATCAGCAAGTAGTTCAATTAAGGTAACACAGTTAGGTTGTCCAAAGATTATACTCAGAGCATCACACAGGACATCTTGATTATGAATAGTTGAATCGTTGTAGATGGCCTGTACAATATTTGCTAGAAAAGAGCCTGCATGGGGCGTATCAAGTGTGACCAGTTTATGTAAATAGCCCCTGTTGTATGTCAAGGGATCCGAGCTGTATTTTTGCTCTACAAGGCGCCCCCACAAACCACCCATGCTGTGCCCTAAGAAATCCACTTGAGTAACGGTAACCCCTTTTGAACGAAGATTCGATAATAATGAATATATATTCAACCTGGTTATTATTGCACCAACGGCAACAGGCTGGACACTTTCTTGTGTGCAATCATTGAGATAAATAAAATCATCAACATTATTTGTGATGCAGTCGTGAAAATATTCCTGATTCCAAAGCGTATTCCTAAATGCTTCTGCTCCTGAGTCGTGGGGTGAGGAGTTAAAACCATGAGAAATCACAATCGGCGGTCGACGTAATGTCAGGGGTAGCGTGGTATTTCCGATGCTTGAGGTTATATTGAGTGTAATGGGTCGTGTAAGGCTGCGTAAACTTTCAGGATTAGAGAGAGCATTAACAAAGTTTTTTGGTGCCCTGTAAACCGCAAACCCGATGTACTGATAACCATACTGTTTGAACTGAACAGAGACTGAAGCAGCCGGGGAAGCATCTACGTAATGAGTAAGATCCGAAACACTCCCGTTTACATGGTCGGTTAGTACTATGTGGTCATTGGGTACGCTGACTGTGACCTGCCCTGGATTACTATTGGCTATTAGACGTAGAAGAAGTCGGCTTTCACCATCTGCTGCAATCACGGAAGATACATGACCACCGGTAATCAATTGATCCGGATTGGGAAGAGGGAAATATTTATTATAAAAAGAAGTCTCGGATTGAGGATTTATCGCCTGAACCTCCAATCCGGCAGACAGAGATCCAAGGGTGTAAGTAACTTCATTGCTTTTCGTGTGAGTAACACCGTCAGTTACATAGAAGGTATATATCCCAGGATAAAATACAACTAATCCTGATGCGGACGAAAAGCCATGAGGGTCATTGAAGTGCCCGGTAGCATCTATGGTCTCGCTGTATACATTAGAATGTACTATCCCATTTGGCTCGCGGATATCCACGGTGGCTGTGCTGTTGCGGGTAAACCCCGTACCACTCAGTCCATAAGACGTATAATATTCTCCACTTGTGGGTTGCACTGTTATGGTATAAGGAGCTGGGGTAGGCCTTGGCGTCGGTGTTGGAGTAGGAGTCGGAGTAGGAGTAGGTGAATGAAGAGGAGGCGATGGAGGAAATTGGAAATTTTTGCCGGTGACAGTCTGCCCTGTAGTGACTGCTATAGGTTGTGCATCTGCACAATTCCAATCACATCGTGGGGTTGCCCACCATTGGAGGGGGAGTAAGTTAGCATTCACTGCGTGAGCTGCTAAATACCATGTTCCGGCAGGCACACCAGTTAGCGTATATTGCCCCGTCGTTTCAGAAACAGTAAATTGACCTTGGGCAAAAAGCCATGCAAAATCGAGACATGCGTTTCCTGGCTGGATAGCGCCTATTGCAAGGAAGTTAACTCCGGTCAGAGGCGTTACACCATCACTTTGATATACAGTTCCAGTTATGGTTGCACCGGGAGTCAGCTGAAAATTTTTGCCTGTGACTGTCTGGCCAGCAGTAACCGTTATTGGCTGAGCACCTGAACTAACGCTCCGAGGTAATGCCCACCATCGGGAGCAGTAATTGCCAGTACCTGTTGCAAGCAAAATATACGATCCGGGATTCAAAGCGGTTATCGTATATTTCCCCGTTGTTGGATTGACTGAAGCGCGACAATCTTCAGAGGCATGGGCAGTGGTAGGGAGAGCCAATATATATATGTTTTTTTCGGTGAACGGTGTTACCCCATCGCTTTTATACACGGTTCCGGAGATGGTAGCGGCATATAAGTCTCCCCCTGCAACAGCGATAACTATCAGAATAATAAACCTGAAAATACATGCCCATGTTTTCATCGTGATGGATTCCTTCCTCAATGTCATAAATGTTTGCGCATAGGTCTACAAGTTTTGGCATCTTGAGTTTCGGATATGCCTAACCATTTGAAAACAAAAGATAATTTTAATTTTCTCTGAATTTTAAATAAAAGTCTCAAATTCAGTAGGTTACGATAAAATGCCAACAGTTGTGGACCTATGCGAATTGATTGTACGAAATTCCCCCTTGGCCCACCTTTTCCAAAGTTGGTGTGGGGGATTTTTCAATAATGATTAATTATTATAGGTAGATACTGAAACGTGTATCGCGAATAAGGATGTCCCCAATCG
>JBAXVB010000031.1:0-22400 GCA_037129415.1 Deltaproteobacteria bacterium | reverse complement strand
GCCTGAAGACCCTGAATACACTGGATTAGTATGGGCTGCACTCAGGTGGAGTACTATTGACCCTTATGCTCTGAGTATTTATAAATGGCTGAATAAACAATGGCCTGAAGACCCTGAATACACTGGATTAGTATGGGCTGCACTCAGGTGGAGTACTCAGGATGCAGGAAGTGTCGGAATTTCAAATTGGCTGGATAATAAAACAACAAAGTCAGGTATTGTTGAAATCGTCCTTGCAAAGTCGCTTATATCAGATTGGTTAAAAGGTGCGGAACTTACAGCCGGAAAAGTTACATTTACAACGTCTTTTGGAACTATTGTAGAGACCATAAATAGTAATGTGCAGAGTATGATAAACGGGGACTGGTACACCGCAATAGGAACTACTTTAAGCTCGATATACAATGATGTTAAAACCTTGGTTGGTGGCTCTGGTTATTTGCCGGAGGGGTCGGTTATGGGTCTTACTTTTGAACAGTGGAAACCTTTTTACTATGGTAACCAAAAGCCTGCGTTTGATGAAAATTCATCAGGTGGAACAATGATAACATTATTAGAGCTATCAGCATTCTATTTCCAGGTCTTTTTTAGTTATTTAAATAAAATTTCGGACTGGTTGGCTTCTGTAAATTTTTGGTTAGAAAAAATAGCATCTAACACTGCCATGTTTGCATCGTCATCAAAAACGAGTTCCATGGACATCAATACGCCATATCTACAACAGATAGCTGCGAGTACAGCTTATACGCAAGGGGTTCAGTCTTATTTGCAATTAATTTATAACAATGCTGCATATCACGCAGCAAATAATTATCTCCAATTGCAATCAATAGGTAATTATATATCAGTCTCGTATGGTTTATTGCAATCGTTGATGAATTATTTACCGCCCATAACAACATATTTACATACGATAGCGATGAATTCATATTTACTAAATCAAAAGATGAATTCACCTACGGCTTATTATGGATATGCAGATGGTGGTATTGCATCCGGGCCATTATCAGGATATCCAGCAATGCTACATGGCACAGAAGCCATTATCCCATTAAAAAATGGGGCTGTACCGGTACAGTTATCATCAGGCGCCGCAGCCGGCGGGTATAACGATCCAGAAACGAAATCATTGCTCAGGGAACTTGTGGCACAAGGCAGGCAGAAACAACGGGTAACTCTGGCGCTCGATAATGGAAAAGAACTGTCAGGGTATATCCGAAGCGAAGCGGATACCGTGAGGGTCTCAGCGAATGAACGAAAAGGCGTATCAAGGCGGAGGCTATATAACTAATGCCTATGCTCGTTGAAATGGTATTGTTCGTGGGGGACTCATGGGACTCGAATACTGAATTTGTGTGGCTGGATTCAGGCGACGAGCATTGGGTTGACAGTGGTATTGTAGTGAATGCCTGTCAACAAGGATATGCTGGTAAAAAGTATTGGGATCAAACTATTATATCAGTAACGCCTCCACAATTCCGAACTGACCATGCGTCGGGTGGATATTGCAAGCTAAGTTTTGGCGATATCACATTAACCAGAGATGTGTTTAATATAGCGTCAATATGGCCTCCGCCTCAGTCAACACCGGTAGTTATATCGTATGCCGATGAAAACGATGTAATTACCGAACTTTTCAACGGGACAGCTCACAGACAAAAAATATCAAGAGATGGTTACACATATCAATTTTATGAACGTACTTTTGATCAGATGCTTTTAGACGAAGATACAGAATTTGGTTACGATACATCACAAGAAAGTGGTGTTCTAACTATTGGTAAACGATATAAAATTGAGTATTGGAATGATAATGACGATTTTACCAATGTGGGCGGTGTCAATGCTGATGGTGCTGAATTTATAGCAATCGGAACAACTCCAAATCATTGGGAACATTCTTCATCTCTATATACGACGATACCATTACCAATAGCATTCGGACAAATAACACATCAGCAACCATCCAGGCTCATTGACGCTGAATCTGGCAATATCAGATATAGCGCGGGTTATCTCACAGGATCAAAACATACAGATTGGCATGTGTATGATGATGGAGTTGATATATGTTCAAACGCGACTGAGATTGTAGATAATGTTTTAGAATTAACCGCAAGTCCAGTTGGCGAGGTAACTATGTCTGGAACCGGCGAAGATACCAGTCTGATTAATATTTTTGAATGGGCATGCGCAGATTCACTGCTGAATTTATCCTACGAATCGACTTATGCTACAGCTTTTAACGTGTCACATTGGGCAAATAGCCAAGAAGTATTGGTGTCATTTCTTGACAGGATCGCGGCTTCTGCTTGTCACCTATTCCATATCAAGAATGATACTATGACATTAATTGATATGGATAGCGATGTCGGTGATGATTTCAATTTGACAGAAGCTGATTTCTTTCCTTCATCAATCACATTTGCGGCTCCAGTTGCGCTAATAAAAACAACATGGACTGATAGAATAGCTGTGGAAGAAACTATAGGGAAACACATTAAGGAAATACCACAAGAAGTTTCAATTTCAGGTCTGCATCCCTACGGTAGTGAAGAAACGATTGATTGTTTTCAAACATCAAGACAAGATGTGGTGGCATCATTGACGCGGGTATTAACATACATCAAAGCAGTCCGGTGGGAAACATCAATACCGATAAAAGACCCGTTACCTCTTCCAGGGTCAAAAATATCTGCTTACGACGAATCTATGGGGCAGGGAATACAAATCACGATACACGCGCGTGACATTGAATATGATTTTGGAAATCACACAATTATGATAGCAGGCGAAGGAACCGTAGTATGAAAATCATTTACCCAGATTGCATATATTCTTTGTCTGCAAATTCATTTGACGCTGAATATCCTGTTGCCAATTTGCTTGACGATCATCCGTCTAAAGTATGGAAAGCAGTGGCAGGCGTTACTACAGCTATTTTGACAATAGTAACGACTGGCGCTGTTGCAGGTATCCATATCGCAGGAACAAATGCTATTTCTGGGACTGTGTATGTCAAAAATTCAACTGAAACCGTAACGCACGAAACACATACTTTAGCTGGTACATTCGGCCAGTTCTTTGTTAAATTCGATGCTGTGTATGCTTCAACTTTGCATATCATTGTCAGTTTGACATCGGGTACGACTGTTTATGCCGGAATATGCAGAGCCGGAACACTGTTATCATTCCCCAATCCTCAATACGGCTTGACGCAAAAAAGACATGATTATTCAATTAAAAAAGAATTAAGTAACGGAGGATTGTATATTTACAACAGACATACCCCCAGGCAGTACGACCTATCGTTTTTAATGACATACTCAGAGTATAATACGATAGATGCTTTATTTATTGCCAATGGCAGCATACCGTTAGCGTTTTTGATTGCAGACGAAATAGATTCAGATGATCAATGGTCTGGCTTTTTTCATATCGTTGATCCTCCATCTGCTGGATATGAATATCACTCTCATTTAAAATGCAGTTTTACTCTGCAGGAGGCGGTGTAAATGGCGAATATAGTTATTGGAGAACATCAAATAGTAGTCGATAACGATATGTATCCGATATTGGATAAATATAAATGGTGTATTTTAAAAAATAAAAAAATAAATTATGCTCAGGCCAAAATAGGAAGAAAAAATATTTTGATGCACCATTTTGTTATTGGGCATCCAGTTAATAATTTAGTAACAGATCATATAAATGGGAATGGATTGGATAACCGAAAAGAAAACTTAAGAGTTGTCACTCATAGGGAAAACTGTCAAAATAGACACGATAAAAGATCAAGCGAATATCCAGGCGTTTATTGGCATAAAAGACGCAAAAAATACTGTTCGTCGATCATGTTAAATGGTTCAATCGTTCATTTATCATCATTTAATACAGAAAAAGACGCATCAATAGTATACTATGTCGCAGATTTTATTGTTGATGTGTTTGATAATATAAACTCAATATTTTTACAGAAAGCAGTTGGGGTTTATCGGCATAAAAGTAGTGCGTTTAAAGGTGTTTCTTATGATAAAAGAGAAAGGAAATGGTACGCGTCTATTAAGATTAATTCTAAGCAAATTAATCTTGGCTTATTCAAAAAAGAAACTGATGCCGCACGTGCGTTTCAGATAGCAAGCCAAATAGATCACGATAATCTAAGTACTCTTAGGCAGAGAACAAAAGAGACACTCAATCTCTAAGGACGTGATATTATAGCTTCAACTTATAGACGATACGGATTAACTGGCGGAACTGCTGGGACTTTGGATTCGCTGGACGGGGTAGCCCTGGCAACAGGGGATATGGCCATAGTACTCAGTATGGAAGGCGTTATTTATCACTACAAGTTGGAATCGGCATCTGGTGCTGATGAAAACTCACCGTTGATAATCGCTCCAGATACCAATGCTGTAAACAAGCGATGGATTTTATGCAGCACCGTATCTGGCCTTTTCAATGATTTAGCATTGACATCACAGTCTATTGGTTTTACAGTCGCGGGTGGAATTACTACACGAACATTGACAGTCGATGAAACTACATCTATATCTGGCAAAATTTCCCATTCTTTAGCAACTGCTGAGAATGATTTCCTTATAGGTGCGCCTACACCATTCGGTACATTTGTTAAAAAAACATTAGCTGAAACAAAGGCTATTCTGGATTACGGAATGTTTGAAATAGACATTAATGGTGCGTTAATGCCTAAAAATACTGTGACATCTGATCCGTATTTTGAACTTGATATAAACGGCGCTGTAATGCCGAAAGCGGTATAAAGGATATTTATGGCCACACGAGATATAGCCCCCCAGGCAAATAACGAAGGCAGTATAGGTACGGCAGCGAAGAAGTGGGCTAATGTGCAATCTGTCCTAACGAATGATTTGACATTAGCGAAGCAAGCGACAGGCTTCACCATCGCTGGAGGAACAACATCAAAAACGCTGACTGTGCCTCTTGATGCAAGTGTGTCAGGTACGAATACGGGAGATCAAACTGGTGGAACTCCTGCATTGACTCTCGGGGTAGCGAATACCGCAGGAACATCAACGAATTTCATCAGGCGAGATGATACAATTCTTGCGTTTGACGCTAATAATCCTGCTGCACTTGGTACAGCGGGGCCAGGATCAGCTACGGTTGCAGCGAGACGGGATCATGTCCATACTAACCCAACATTAGCAACGGTATTGACTGGTTATACATCAGGTGCCGGAACGGTAGCCTCAACTGATTCGGTTCTCCAAGCTATCCAAAAGCTAAACGGGAATTTCGAGGCTGGAAATCTTGCATACGGCGTCAAATGGAATACTGCAAATAGCTCCCCGACTCTAACAAAGGGAATTGTCGTTGGCGGTGGTGTCTGGATTGAGACTGCTTATTCATCATTCCCGATTCAAGAACAGATGAAACGCTGTGTCTTAAACGCTACCAAGGCAAAAGTCTATGATCTTGATCCAACAGATTCAATTAACAAAATCAACGTAGCACCTACAATCACTGGTGCAGCTACGTCAACGACAGCAAACAAATTAGTAGCAAGCGCAGAGACGTTCTCAACAAAGGGTGTGGTGGCGGGCCAGTGGGTTAAAAATGTTACAACTGGCAAAAGGTCGATGATAACCGCAGTTGACAGCAACACTGCACTATCCGTCAATGATGATATTTTTGTGTCCGGGAATGCGTACTCAGTTGGAACAGCTAATCCCAAAGTCGATGGTGCGGTATTCACCGAAGTCCCTGCGTTCCATTATGTTTGGACTGAGGACGGCACAAACACCTACATTATAATCAGTCAGTCACCATTTGTTTTTAGAAAACCGTCAGCGGGAACGCTGGTTGAAAGTGTGGTTCATCCTTGGTTTAACGAAGGCGGTGTTTATTCTACTGCGAAGTATTTTTCATCATTTGAATCAGTTTGGTACGACACATCCGCCTCTGCATATTTAAGTCACGATGGAGCGACTATCTGTGCAGCAGATGATAAAGCTGTTTCGCTCCCTGGATACACGCCATTAACCTGTCAATATCGTGGGACTACCAGCCCGAATTATCGAACACTACATACCAATTTCGGAGCCAATTTTCACAGTAATGGATTTTATGGCTACGAGGCGATCTGGATACTGATGACGACTGAATTCGCGTCTTTGAACGTACAGACATATCTCCCTGGGTTCACAGCCGCAAGTGGTTGGTCATATGCCTATTGCCGGAAAACAGGGCGGACGATGGGGCTTGGGAACGCCAGCGGTAGTGTAGTTGTTGATTTAGCCGGGTTGGACTCTGTTTTATCCGGGATTTTGACAGCCGGTCTATATGTTGCCAATTCCTATCGTGGGATTGAAAATATTTATGGTCATATTTGGAAATGGGTAGATGGAGCAAACTTTAATTGGATAGCAACAGGTGGTAAAGCATGGCTGTCGAATAATCCAGCACAATGGGCCGAAGGTACATCCACAAATTATGAGGACACAGGATACCAACTTCCGTTATCGAACGGATATACATCAGCGTTATTTCCTGGCAGATTGTTGCCAAAATTAATTGCAGGCGATTCCGCTACCTACCTATGTGATTATTTTTACCAACCTGGCGCGTCGGCGGGTTGGCGGGGTCTGGTTTCGGGCGGCGCTCTGAATAGTGGCGTGATTGCGGGTCCCGCGCATCTGGATGCGACTGATTCAGGGTCCGGTAGTCGGGACGCGATTATCGGCGGGCGTAGTGCAGCATAAGGAGGAAAAGAATATATGGAATCAGTCGATATAGAAGGATATGAGGGCATATATACGATATTTGATGATGGTAGGGTGTGGGTTTATCCAAGACGTTCTAATCCTGGAATGTTCATGAAAACACAAGTCAGAGTTAAGCGCAAAGACAGGATTAAACCTTATTTGTATGAATATATTGGCTTTGAAAAGTTGGGTATCCATAAAAAATATGCAATTTCAAGGCTTGTAGCAACTGCTTTCATACCAAATCCTGAGAACAAGCCTCAAGTAAACCATAAAGACGGAAATAGATTAAACAATAATGTATCGAATCTTGAATGGGTTACTTCATCCGAGAACATGCAGCATTCTAAAGAGAGTGGGTTTTCCTATTTTTTGTCTGAAAAGCAAAAAGAAACAAGGATTAATAATGGGAAAAGTACAGGAGCTATTAACGGTAAGAAAGCACGGAGATTGTTTTCTTATGGTGAAGCAGTTGAGATAAGAAAAATTGCACTATCAAATCTGTTTTCTAATAGAAAGATAGCATCTGCTTATGGATGCTGTAGCCGTGTTATCGACAAAATTAAAAACAATCAATCTTACTGTACTCCATAGGGGGAACCTTGAAATCACAAAGCAATATTTATCCCACTAGTAGTGTGTATGATTCAGATCATATCGCTATTCCAGTAAATATCTCTGAAGTTACAATAAATAATCAGATGGTGAATGAAGAACCTCAAACTGGTTACAGTTATGATTTAACAATTACACCAGTTGTTAACGCAGCAGAAGTATTTAAAGATACCAAATCATTACAGTTGCTTGAATTGTCCGTGCGGCAAGCTACTATACAAGATGCAGGCTTCACTTGCTCAAATGGGATTAAATTACAAGTCGGGGAGGATGATCTTCTTAGGTGGACGCAACTGATGATGAACATTATGGCTTTTTTACCTCCCACTGTTCAAATTCGGGATTACAATAACGTAGTCCACACTCTCAATACATCAACAGAGGCAATTCCCATGATGGCTGAGGTTGCAGCGTGGGGACAGGCGTTTCTTGCTGAGACATGGCGATTGAAGGATGAGATAATCAATGCAGGATAATAGATGCACAGGATTTCCAAACGGAAACTGGCTTGAGTGCTGCCAGGCGCATGACTACTCTGTTGCTGATGCTGAGTGTCAAAAGTCTTCTCCCATGCGTCTGAAAGCCGATCAAGAACTCAGACGGTGTGTATCTGCAAAGGGACATCCTTGTATAGCGTTACTGATGTATGCTGCTATCCGTGTTTATGCAAACATTAAGGGAGGATATTAATTGAAATTAGAAAGACTTAGAGAAATGCTTAAAACACAGAACCCTTTCACTTTCGAGGGTGAATGTATGGACTGTCGATCATCAGTGATTGTTACAGCGGCTCAGGACGGCGAAGAAACGACTATCGTTGGTGGTGCAGTGTTCCAACCGCCGGCGGACTGGCACTCGCAGACTGAATATCTGATGAAGTGTGATGGCTGCTACGAAAAGAATCCGGTGTTTAATCCTCGAACCGAGGTGTATTCGCGTTGCGTTGGCTATTACAGGCCAGTGAATAATTTCAATCCAGGCAAAAAAGCTGAGTGGAAAAGTAGGAAAACCTTTGCAGTTGAATCTATGAATGCACATTAAGGAAAACTCATGAATATCTTCGACCACATTGACATCCTGATTCCACTAATCACATTTTCCTTTGCGTTTGGCGGCGCTGCCTTCGTATTCAAAAATAACATCCGAGTCCTTGACGAACTCCGGAAAGTCATGGAAAAACTTGAAACAAAAGTCGATCACATGGAAGCATATTATATCAGAGACATGAAACATGTTGTGACAAAATCAATGTGCGAAGAAGAAACATCTCATTGCACTAAGGCACGGGATAAAGTAAGGGATTCTTTAGAAAAGAAAATTGATGAAATACAAGCGTGCATAAATTTGCAGGATTTAAAAAGGCATGAACTGAACAACAAAACTCATGTTTTCTGGCTTGAAATCCATGAGAAACTCGCTACGATCATGGCGAATCAAGAATCAAACAAAACTATGTTCAGTATTCATGATTTGGTTTTACGAGAGCGTTCGGATCATACAGATAGGATTAATGAGTTGGAAAAGGCATTAAAACTACGAGTAAACAGTGCAATAGTTTCAATGCCATTTGGTCGTAGAGCTACTGATAAAAAGGAAGAATGTGATGCGTAAAAATTTTGATAGAGCTTTGGCAATTGTGTTGAGACTGGAGGGCGCTGTTTCAATTGATCCACGAGACCCTGGCAATGCAAATGGTGGATTCACTGTGTGGGGATTGTCGTCAAGATATAATCCTGACGTCACTCTGGATATGACTATTGAACAGGCTGCTGAAATCTATAAAACGAAATACTGGATAGACGCAGGATGTGATAGCGCACAATGGCCGGATGATGTTGTTCTTTTTGACACGGCTGTAAATCAGGGTATCTCGACAATCAAGACAATCATGGGCGCTCCGGGGGAGTGGATGGGGACTTGGCAGGATATTTTATTTCAGAGAATGCTGATTTATCAAAAGCGATCAAAGGATATTTACGTTAAAGGGCATTTGTTTAGAGTTTTAAAGTTGTACCAGGCAATATTGGCTTGGTGAAATATGACTGCTTTTGAAATAACCTCAGGTACTGATTTAGTAGCTTATGCTGATGCTACTGATAATCAAACTCCATTTTCTAATATTTCAGTCTATCCGATAGCATTTCATAGAGGGAAACCTGAAGAATATGATTCTGAGTTTGAATTTGCCGAAAAGAAAAAAAAACCGCATCATGTGCGGAAGAAAAAAGGATGGGAACGATGAAAGACTGGCAGAAACGAGTTATTGAGGAACAGAGACAACTTGCTGAAAAAATTTTTAATCTGGATATGTTTCTCGGCGGAAGACATGATGATATATCTCCAAATCACCTGGAGTTATTAAAAAAACAACTTCACACAATGAGAGAATATTCTGCAATACTATCATATAGAATTGCAGATTTTACGGAGTAAAAATGGACGCATGGCTTTTAAAAATAGTTGGTGAAAACTGGATGAGTATTTATTTAATGCTTACTTTGCTCAAGGGGATTGCTATTATCACACCATCCGCCACAGACGACCGTATCATTTCTTTGTTCTCAGGTGTTTATACCGCGCTTAGGACTGGCAAAGCACCAGAATCACTGGAAGACAAATGACGGATAAGGACATATTGACTATTGTATATTTCATTCTTGGTTTTGTTGTCGGCTTTGTGGCAGGTAATTGCTTTAATCGTAGATTCTAACAAACAGGACAAATGAATGGAAAAGGACGAGCCTAAACCTGAATCGTATTACACAAATTTCGGTGATGCTTATAAAATCTATCGAGATTGGGATATAGCAAGGGACATCGCCAGAATCAGGAAACTAAAGGAAGAACCGAATGCCGATGAACCGAGATCAACCACCGGAGAATGAAAAAGCTTTCTTTATAAATATCACTTCCGCATATCAATTTTTAAAAGATTGGCGGTTGAAACGCAGTTTGGCGAATATCAAAAAATATGAGGATTTTGTGAAGGATAACGAACCACAAGAAGGGGAACATCATGAACGCTGAAAGCGCTCTTGCAATATTGATGGGTATTACAGGATTCATAAAACTTATTAGGGAGCTAATGCTTTTGGCACAACAGGAATTCCCCGCAAATTCCGGGCCGGAAAAGAAAATATCCGTACTCGCTGGATTATCTGCTATCATCGGGAATGATGCTGTTTGGGAGAAAGTCAGGGGATTGTTTGGTTTGGCAATAGATACACTCGCCATTTTCAAGGCAAAGTGAGTAATTCACCCAACCTGTACCATTCGTTTCCATTTTAAATGCCGTGGCGGGCATTACAGACGGTTGTGTCTGTGAATCCGCACTGCAATTGAATCAAGAAAAAGACAGAACAAACATTAATCTGTTTGTCCTGCCTTTTTTTATAAGCAGGGGCTACCGAAACAGCCCCGCAGCCCTTGGTCGAAACCACAGGGGGTATATTTGTTCTACATGTTAAATAGCATAAAATCAAGGTTAAATTGTGCTATTTTTGTGCTATTTCCTGCATAAAAAGCGACACAGTTTGAGCGGTTTTGAGTGGTTTTGACAATCGTTAAAAGCCATGAATGCCGATAAACGTTGGTGCCCCCGGGGTGAATCGGACACCCGGCCAATTGATTAGGAATCAATTGCTCTATCCACTGAGCTACGGGGGCAAAAGACAGGAAACTGTATAGAAGGTAGGAGCGGCAAAAATATATCGCTGTAATTATTCCAATGCGCGCTTACCTTGTACCCCATCTTGTACACCCGTCAATTTTTCCGATAAAAAAAGGCCAATAATTTAGTTATAACTTACTAATTTAATTGGTCGGGGCGAAAGGATTTGAACCTTCGACCCCTTGAACCCCATTCAAGTGCGCTACCAGTCTGCGCCACGCCCCGACTCTTTTGGCTTATTAACACGATAAAAGGCAGGCTGTCAAGCCTTGGCAGCAAATTTTGATGAATGGAAGAAAAATAACACTCGGCCCAAACCATCAATGCGTCAGTATCTTGCTGAGAAAGAGCCGGGTCCGATCGTTTTTGGGGTTTTCAAAAAAATTGGTCGGTGTACCAACCTCGACAATCTGTCCCTGATCCATAAAAATAATATGGCTGGATACTTCACGCGCAAATCCCATTTCATGAGTTACAACAACCATCGTCATACCCTCATTGGCCAATTTTCGCATCACGTCCAGAACCTCGTTGATCATTTCCGGATCAAGTGCTGAAGTCGGTTCGTCGAACAGCATGATTTTGGGGTGCATGGCAAGACCCCGTGCAATGGCCACACGCTGCTGTTGTCCACCTGAAAGTTGCGCTGGGTACGCCTTTGCTTTGTCCTGAATGCCGACCTTCTCCAAAAGAATCATCCCGGATTCTTCAGCTTCCTTTCGGGACATTTTGCGAACTTTCATCGGCGCAAGCGTCACGTTATCCAGAGCAGTCATGTGCGGATAAAGGTTAAACTGCTGAAACACAAACCCGATTTCAGCACGAAGCCGGGTAAGACTGGTATGCTTGTCATGAACCTGGATGCCATCCACAAGAATTTCTCCAGAAACAATCGGCTCCAGTTTATTAATGCACCGAATCAGTGTGCTTTTGCCAGAACCACTGGGTCCGCAGATCACAGCAACTTCTCCGGCAGATACCGTCAAGTTGATGTCATTTAGCACATGAAGTTTTCCAAACCATTTATGAACATGCGTAAACTGAATCATCTAATGCATTTTCCTGATAAACGGTTATGGCATGGTTTATGCCGCCCCAATGAATGACCAAAATATATAAAACTGGTAGCCGACACAAGAGCGTTTCTCACTACACCGTCCACTTCTCAATGGTAAGCCGTTTTTCAAACCAGTTTGAAAGACGGATCAGGGGATAACATATAGAAAAATATAGAATCCCGACAAGTCCAAACACCATCAGTCCTTCCGGGATTCTCTGAACCGTCAGCCACCCCACGCGGGTGACATCGGTAAGACCGATCACCGATATAACTGATGAATCCTTGATTAACAGCACATACTGACCTACCAGAGGCGGCAAAATCGGCCTCAGGGCCTGAGGCATGATGACAAACCAAAGCCGTTGAAACCAATTCAAACCACCGGACATTGCAGCCTCTGTTTGTCCTGGAGAGATGGTGCTGATGCCACCTGCGACAATTTCGCTGATGTACGCTCCGGCATAAAGCGTCAGGCTGAATACTGCAGCCTGAAAAGCCTCCAGTTGGATTCCCCACTCCGGAAAGATAAAAAACACAATGAATATCTGGACGAGAAAGGGGGTTCCTCTCATAAAATCAACATATATGGCAAGACTGTAGCGCAGAACCCGTATCCGGCTGTTGCGACCAATGCCGATACAAAAACCCAGAATCGTACCGCCAACCAGACTGAGCAGGGACACGATGACGGTCATCCAGACACCTTTAAGGAAAAAAGGAAAGGATGCCACAAGATTATTAAAATAATACAGCCACATGAAAGATCACATTGCAGGGCGGAAAATGAGTTTTTTCCGCCACCATGATGAAAAGGTTTTTAAAATATGATACATCAACAAATAGAACAGGGCTGTGGTAAAAAACCCTTCCGCCGGCATGAACCTCTCTGAATTCATGAGCTGACCAGCGCGGGTCAGTTCAAAAACGGAAATGAGAGAAAGAAGGGCGCTGTCTTTGACAAGAACAATGGTCTGTCCCAAAAGTGGCGGAATGGTTGCGCCGATCGCCTGAGGTAAAATGATATACCGAAGGCGCTGAAAATAATCGAGACCGGAAGTCATCCCTGCCTCTATCTGGCCGTAGTCAATGGATTGAACGCCAGCCCGCAGAATCTCGGCCATATATGCCCCGCTGTTCAGGGAAAGAGCAAGAATGCCGGTTTGATATTCGCTTAGGCGCAACCCCAGACTGGGTAGTCCGAAATAAAAAAAATAGAGCTGTGCAAGAAGCGGCGTTGATCGTATCGCCTCGATAAAAATGCCTGCAGGAATATTCAGGATTCGAAGATGTGAAAGCCGACCCATACAGGCAAGCGCGCCAATAAACAAAGCCCACATAAAAGAAATCAGGGAAATCCATGTTGTTGCCAGCAAGCCAAGCAAAAACTGGGGAAGATACTCGATAATAACCCGGAAATTAAAAGTCTCCAGCATGAAGTTACAGTATCCTCCTGCATCTTGTGATTGAAAAATTGGGCAGTTGAGATCGAAAAGATCGAAAAAAAGAAAGCAGGCCGGGATTCACGACCTGCTGACTCACTACTGTTCACTGACCAATGATTCAATGTTACTGACAACTGGGCGCTTTACCATTAATGATCTTTCTTCCAATCCAGGGTTGTGACCCAGTAATTAATGTTCTGATCGTAGCGGCCATCTTCCTTGACCCATTCAAAGAACAGGTTGATCCACTGGGCCAGATGGGTATCTTCTGGCCTTACAGCAAAAGCCAGAGGCTCACGGGAGAGTTTGATCGGCAGAACTTTCACGCTGTTGGGAGGAAATTCAGCCACCTGGCCGGTTACCGCAGATTCATCATTGACGCCGATATCGGCATGGCCTTTTAAAACCGCATCAATCAGAAGGGGGCCGCCGCCTTTGTAGGATTTGATTTCGGCCTTGGGAAGAAATCTTTTCGCCACTGCCTCGCCGGTTGCACCCAGAAGAACAGCAACCTTTACGCCTTCCTTGTTAAACTCTTCAAGGGATTTACGGGTTTCGCCGACCTTGGTAAAAATGATGGACCCTGTAAAATAAAATGGTTCTGTAAACTGAATTTTCATTGCGCGTTTCAGATTCGCCGTCATGTCGGCTGCCAGCATGTCGGCTTTTCCGGAAAGCAGAGCAGGAATCAGACCATCCCAGTCAAAATCCAGAAATACGGCTTTGACGCCCATTTCCTGCGCCATCAACTTGCAGAATTCAACAGAGCTTCCGGTGCGGTTCCCTGCCTTATCCACAAAACTGAATGGAGGGCCCTGGGTTTGAACGGCAATTCGCAGTTCTCCGCGCTTTAGAATCTCCTGAAGCGAATCCGCAGAAACGGTTGTGATCATCCCGAACAAAAAAACAAAAGATACCGCTAACCCCAATCCTTTAAGCAATCTGTTCATTTTTTCTCCTTTATCCGTTTTGTTTTTATTGCATGGTACTGTCCTCAATAAACCAGTACCCATAAAAAGCCCTCTGTAAAATTCATCCGCTTCGTTTGCTCTCTTACGCCTTTGGCAGATAAGGCGTCATATCCTGGACATATTCGGTAAGTACATTAAATCCGCCTTGTTTCAGGGCTGAAATAGCCTTTTCTCCGTCTCTGGACGGAACCCGCATCACCAGATGATAGATGCCGGGATATTTCTTGTCTGGCCACGCGAAAATGCTGCGGATATTGATTTGAACATCTTTCAGAATCCTGGAAATATCCGCAACATAGCCAATACGATCATATACCATAACCGTAAAGCGGGCGCTTTCCTTATCAATCCCGATAGCCTCCAACAATATGCCCATGACATCTGTCGTGGTAATGATACCAACAAGCTTGTCTCCTTCCTTAACCGGAAGCGCGCCAATGCGATGTTCCTGCATTATAAGGGCAGCTCGTTCTATGGTGGTCGCCGGCGTAACAGAAACATATTTCTTGATCATGATCATGTTTACCGTGACTTTTGTCAGCAGGTAATTCAGTTCATGCGTACTCAGGGTTGTGGCGGGTGATGCCCAGTTTTGTTTCAGATCGCGGTCAGAGACCAGACCCAGCAGCTTGTTTTTTTTGTCCACAACCAGAAGATGCGCGATTCGTTTTTCGTTTAAAATCTCCATCGCCTCCACCAGAGTGGTTTCAGGGGAAACGGTAACCAGATCAGTGTGCATGACGCGGCCAACATACATCAGATTATCTCCTTTTAAATATAAGGGAAGTCAATACAGAACATACGCAGTTTTTGGCATTCTTCATATTACCATAAAAGTAGTTGACACTTTTTGCCGGGATCCCGGTATTCCGGCATATCGGCAAAAACAAGGATGCGATTCCGTCCTGTTTTTTGGTATTAGGATAAACCCTGCTTGGGTGTCAAGAAAAACAATCGACAACAGCGTAAAGGATGCTGAACAATAATTGATATTGACACAATATGCGATGAGGCTTAGATTTCAGACAATAAGTGGAGATATACCGAAATGATGGCCATAAAATATTCATATCAGCCCGAAATCATCCGAAATGACAGGAAAATTGCACATTGATGTGTTGGGGGACGGATGAAATTGTCGATTGCTGAAAAACTGCGCCGGTTCTATGACCAATTTTCCGGAGAGGATCATGTGCTAATCATAATCAATGCCGATCCTGACGCAATTGCCAGCGCCATGGCCATCAAGCGTTTGCTCTGGCGTAAAACAGCGGGTGTCGCCATCTCCAGCATCAACATTATTCAGCGACCCGACAACATCGCCATGATTGAGCTGCTGGGTGTGACCCTAACCCATGTAGATGCCATCAAGGAAGGCCAATGTAACCGATTTGTCATTGTGGACTCGCAGCCCGACCATCATCCCGCCTTTGCCAGATTCAGCCCCCTTCATGTTGTGATCGACCATCACCCCGTAACCGATGTTAAGGCCGCCTTTACCGATATCCGTCCATGTTATGGGGCAACCGCCAGTATCCTGACCGAATATCTCCGGGCAGCCGGTATCAAGCCATCGTCCAAGCTGGCCACTGGCCTATATCATGCCATAAAGACTGATACCTGCAATTTTGAGCGACCATCTCTTGTGGAAGATATACGCGCGTTTCAGTTTCTGCATCATCATGCCAACATTCAACTGGCCAGAAAGATTGAACATGCTGAAATCAGACCCGAATACCTGAAATACTTTACCACAGCGCTTCAGAGCAAGCGGATTCATGGCGGCAGAATTTACGCACATCTGGGATCGGTCAAAAACCCTGATGTGTGCGTTCTGATTGCGGATTTTTTCATGCGAATTCATTCTATCACCTGGAGCATTGTCTCATGCCTTTGTTCACATAAACTGGTCATTGTGTTCAGAAACGATGGGCTTCGAAAGGATGCCGGTAAACTGGCCAAAAAGGCTTTTGGATCATTCGGATCTGCCGGAGGGCATAAAGGCATGGCAAGAGCTGAAATTCCAATTGTCAACCTTGAAGGGATTTTGGAACATAAAACTGAAGGGCTGGTGCTGAATTGGGTAATTTCCAGAATCGAAAGGAAAAAATCATGAAAGATGTCTTCCCACCCATTACCGTTACCATTCTGGGATCAGGAACCTGCGTCCCATCGCTGCGCAGAAGCTCTTGCTCGGTTCTGATGGAAACCTCCGGGAAAAAACTGCTTTTTGACGCCGGCGCAGGAACCCTTCGAAGGATGCTGGAATGCGGCGTTTCAGTTTTTGATATTTCCTGTATTTTCTTCAGCCACTTTCACCCGGATCATACCGCAGATATGATCCCCTTTCTGTTTGCAACCAAATATTCAGAACACAAGTCTCGGACAACGCCGCTTACCCTTATTGCTGGAAAAGGGTTTTCTGCTTTCTATCAGGCGCTTATACAGGCCTATGGCGCATGGATTGAACTGAACGCAGACATCCTGTCGGTTATCGAGATGGACACTCAGTCGCCTGACCGTCTGGACTTCGATCAGTTTTCGGTCAGCACCCGACCAGCTTCGCACAATCCGGAGAGCATTTCTTACCGGGTTGAATCGCCAGCAGGCTATTCGGTGGTATATTCCGGCGATACGGACT
Source organism: Deltaproteobacteria bacterium (assembly GCA_037129415.1). GTDB lineage: Bacteria > Desulfobacterota > Desulfobacteria > Desulfobacterales > Desulfatirhabdiaceae > RAAP-1. The sequence goes on along the minus strand of JBAXVB010000031.1, from coordinate 5,252 downwards.
ATACCGAAAATCTGATTACACTGGCCGATAATGCGCATATCCTGATTTGTGAGTGTTCGCATCCTGATGAAGAAAAAGTTCAGGGGCACCTCTGTCCTTCTCTGGCGGGCGGAATTGCTGCAAGCGCCGGTGTACAAAAACTGGTGCTGACCCATTTTTATCCCAGTTGCGATGTGTTTGATATTGAAAAAGAATGCCGGAAAACATATAAGGGGGAGCTTGTCTTGGCAGAGGATCTCATGCGTCTATGAAATATTATCCTGTAAACTTGGATATCCGGTGCCAGTCCTGCCTGGTTGTTGGCGGAGGCTCTGTGGGAACCCGTAAAGTAAAGATGCTGCTGGACTGCGGCGCCGCAGTGACGGTGGTCAGCCCGGAGGTATCAGATATACTATCTGTCATGACTGAGGAAAATCGTATTTTGCTGAAACAGCGGCCCTACCAGGCATCTGATCTTGACGGCGTTTTTCTGGTTATTGGCGCAACCGACAACAAGGATATGAACCGCACCATTTACGATGATGCCCGTAAACAGGGAAAACTGTGCAATATTGTGGATCAGCCAGATCTGTGCAATTTTATCCTTCCTTCCGTCGTCGAACGGGGGGATCTGATTATCGCCATATCCACTTCGGGAAAAAGTCCGGCTTATGCCAGACATCTTCGAAAGCAGCTTGAGGCGCAGTTTGGCCCGGAACATGCCGGGTTTTTAAAACTCATGGGAATTGTTCGCAAAATATTGCTGGAACGAACCCGTGATCCCGAGACGCATCGGCAAGTTTTTAACAGCCTGATTGAACATGGACTGCTGGAATGCGTTCGAAATGGCGACAAATCTGCAATCGACAATATGTTGATATCGGTACTGGGTCCGGAGTATGGATATGACTGGGTGTGTGAGCATGGGGATGATATTTAACAATAGGCCTTCAGACAGGCTATACGGTGCAATTGAATGGTAACGGTGATAATCAGCATCATTTTCCTGTATTTACTCAGTTCGGCAGGATATCTGTCTTATCTTTTTCTGCAGAAAAACGCCCTTCAGCAGATCAGCGGCTACATTCTTATAGTTGCCTTTTTAAGTCATACGGCAGCCATAGGGTACAATTTTTTTTTAGCCGGTCACATTCCTGTCCGGGATCTTCACGAAGCCCTGTCCATGGCTGCGTGGACCCTGTCCGGCACATATATTTTGTCTCTCTCTCGCTTTAACTTAAAAGTTCTTGGCGCTTTTGTTGTTCCTCTGACCAGTCTGGTGATGGTCGTCTCCGCCCTTTTACCACGCGCATCCGTTGAGGCGCAGACCAGTTTTCGCAGTATCTGGCTGTTTTTCCATATTATGGCTGTTTTTATTGGAGAAGCCGCCTTTGCTCTGGCCTGCGGCATTGGCATTCTTTACCTGTTTCAGGAAAAAGCCATAAAAACCAAAAAACGAAGTTTTTTTTACAGGCGCCTGCCCTCTCTGGATCTTCTTGATGCTTCCGGCTATACATGCATTGTTGCGGGGTTCACCCTGCTGACCATCGGACTTGCCACGGGCTTTGTCTATGCCAAACTGATCTGGGGAAAGTTTCTAAGTTGGGATCCCAAGGAGGTATGGTCTGCAATAACATGGCTGATTTATGCGGCTCTGATTCACGAACGACTGACCGTCGGCTGGCGCGGCAGAAAAGCGGCAATCCTGGCCATTATTGGTTTTTGCGTGGTAATCTTCACATTTCTTGGCGTTAATCTGTTTTTAAAAGGTCATCATGGGGTATTTACCCGCTGGTAGCACCTAATCATGCTTGATATCGTACTTCTGGGATTAAATCACAAAACCGCTCCGGTGGAGCTTAGGGAATGCCTTGCCTTTTCCGGGGAGCAAATTGCAACTGCTCTGGATGATTTCAGCAATTATCCGCATCTTTCTGAAATGGTTCTGGTTTCTACTTGCAATCGGGTGGAAATTCTGATGACGACTTCAGACAGATTGCTTGCAATTCAAACTGCCAAACAATATATTTCTGAAATTAAACAGATACCCATTTCTGAATTTGAACAAGCTCTTTATATTCACATAGGAGAAGATGCCATACGCCATGTTTTTCGTGTGGCTTCCAGCCTGGATTCCATGGTCGTCGGAGAACCCCAGATTCTGGGGCAGATGAAGGAAGCCTATCTTACTGCAACACAGAAAAACACCTCCGGTGTGATTTTAAACCGTCTGCTTCACAAGACTTTTTTCGTGGCCAAAAGGGTTCGCAGTGAAACAGGTATTGGCGACCATGCCGTATCCATCAGTTATGCAGCCATTGAGTTGGGCCGCAAGATATTTGGCTCGCTGGCGGATAAAAAAGTGCTTCTGATCGGCGCCGGAGAAATGGCTGAACTGGCGGTCGAACACCTGATTCGAAACCGGTCCGGTGATATCTTCGTGGCGAACCGTACGTTTGAACGCGGCCTAGATCTGGCGAAACGATTCAAAGGCAAGGCGATCCGGCTTGAAGAAGTTTCTGAATGCCTGAAAGAAGTGGACATTGTCATCAGCTCAACCGGCGCCCCCGGATTCATTCTTAACCGCGAGCAGGTGAAATCAGTGATGCGAGTCCGCAAAAACCGTCCGATTTTTTTCATCGACATCGCAGTTCCACGCGACATTGATCCCGAAATCAACACTCTTGGCAATGCATATCTATACGATATCGACGACTTAAAAAATGTCATTGATGAAAACATTGAGGACAGGAATCGGGAGGCTGTAAAAGGGGAACGTATCGTGGATGAGGCTGTTATTCACTTCCGCAAGTGGTATGAAAGTCTGGAAGTTGTACCCACCATCGTGGCGCTGAGAGCTAAACTGGAGCGTATCGCCGAATTCGAAGTTCAGAAAACCACGCAATCCCTCAAACATCTTTCAGAAGACGATTGCATTGCCCTTCAGAGAATGACTCAGGCCATGCTCAATAAAATACTTCATGATCCAACGGTATATTTAAAAAGAAACGGTTGTTACGGAGATAAATCGGTTCACATTGACGTGACCCGCAAACTATTCAATTTGGACGATGAAACACAAAATTGATTTAAGGAGGTTTTATGAAAAAAATTGCTTTCCTTTTTCCGGGCCAGGGATCTCAGAACGTGGGCATGGGAGAAGATATATATCAGGCATTCTCTGAAGTTAGAGAGATTTTCAGCGTGGCGGAAGCCATTACCGGCATCGCCATCAGGGATATCTGTTTTAAAGGTCCCATGGAACATCTTACCCAGACCATCAACCTTCAGCCAGCAGTTACGACGGTGAATCTGGCCTGCCTGTCTGTATTGAACAAGCAGGGAATTTCCCCATATCTGACTGCCGGGCACAGCCTGGGAGAATACAGCGCTCTTTGCGCCGCCGGTGTTCTGCCTGCTGAAGACACGTTAAAACTCGTCCACAAACGCGGACTGCTCATGCACCGGGAAGCCACGCAAAATATAGGCGCCATGCATGCCATTGTGGGGCTTCCGATTGAAACCATCCAGCAACTGGTTCAGGAAACGCAAGCTGAAGGCATCGTTGCGGTCGCCAATCACAATACCGAAAAGCAGATTGTTATCACCGGCGCTCCGGGGCCGGTTGAAAAAGTTTCTGGCCTGGCCGTGCAGAAGGGTGCAAAAGCATTTCCCCTGAAGGTAAGCGGGGCTTGGCACAGCCAGTTGATTCAGGGCACAGAGCTGGAATTTTCGGATTTCCTGAAGACCATTCCCTTCAAAACCGCACAGTGCGATGTGCTTTTGAATGTTACAGCAGCGGCCGCACGGAATCCGGACGAAATCCGGTCGGTGATGTCGCGTCAACTCTGCAGCCCGGTTCGCTGGTATCCGTCAATGAAACTCCTGATGAAGCACCAGATCGACGTGGTTGTAGAGGTGGGGCCTGGAAGGGTTTTGGCGGGACTCCTAAAGCAGATACTGCCCAAAGATTACCCCTGCAAGGTCTATACGGCAAACTCCTTGAAAAACCTGGAGCAGGCGATCCAGGAGATCAACTGATCTATACTGTACGGGCATAAACTGCACTTTTCAATGAATAAAAATTAAGTCATTATTTTTACCGACGGAAACAGCGATGTATCCGTATGCGGCAGAAATTTAGCCGCGCTGAACCGGTTCATGAAGTCCTGATTCACATTCAGTTCCAGATAGGTGATGCTGTCGCGGATACGGTCGATTTCTTCGAACAATTCACTGGATTCAAGTATGCGGGCCGCGCCGCCGAGGCTGCTGTTTCCCAGTGTCTTGTAGCAGTTCAGCGGCAGATCCGGAATCATGCCGATGGCGATGGCGGAAATCGGGTTTATGAAGGACCCAAATGTTCCGGCCACATAAAATCGGGTCAGATCCAGGGGCGCCATTCCCACCGAAGCTGTAAGAGTTTCCAGGATGGTGTACATGGCCGCCTTGGACCGGATCAGACTGTCGATGTCCGTCTGTGATATGGAAAGGTTCCGACCGGCTGCTGCATCTTTCTGATCCACTACCACAAGATGTTTGATGCCGTCAATTTCCTTCAGGCGGTTGCTGCACCTGGAAATCACAAATTTTCCCCGGATATCAAGCATGCCGCATAAAAATAAATGGGCTGCCAGGTCAATCAGGCCGGAACCGCAAATCCCAACAGGCGGCAGGTTTTCAATGGTATGGATATCCATTTGCAAGGTATCAGGGTCAATGGCAACCCGATCTATCACACCGGGACCAGCCATCATGCCCATTCTTGCAGCCCCGCCTTCCAGCGCCGGCCCGGCTGCTCCGGCACAGGCGATCATCCAGTTTTTATTTCCCAGAACCACTTCAGCATTGGTGCCGACATCCACCAGAATGGCGGTTTCTTCCCGTTGATGGAGACCGGAATACAGGATACCGGCAATCAAATCGCCGCCAAAATAACTGCCGATATTTGGAAATACGAACACTCTGGCGCAAGGATTCGCCAGAAGTCCAAGCTGTGAAGCCAGATGCGTTCCTGGCCTGTTGACCACCGGAATATAAGGTTCCCGGATAATCCATCGGGGATTAAGCCCCATAAACAGATGGGTCATAGCCGTGTTTCCGGCAATGGCCATTAAGTAAACATCGGTTGACGCAAATCCGCAGGATGCACAAAGTTCAGCCATTTGCCGGTTCAGGCCATCCACGATCAGGTTCTGCAGATGACACTGCCCCTCCAGAGAATCCGCATGATGAATCCGGGTCAAAATATCAGGACCCACAACAAGCTGAGG
>JBAXVB010000309.1:0-4808 GCA_037129415.1 Deltaproteobacteria bacterium | reverse complement strand
GAGAGCGAGCTTTTCGGGCATGTGAAAGGCGCATTTACCGGGGCGTTGCGCGACGCTCCGGGACGGATTGCGGCCTGCGCAGGGGGAACGCTTTTTCTGGATGAAATCGGAGATTTGCCATTGCCGGTCCAGCCCAAACTGCTGCGGTTTCTTCAGGATAAAGCATATAACCGAGTAGGGGATGTGGTAACGTGCAAAGCCAATGTTCGGGTTATCACGGCGACAAACATCGATCTTGAAGCGGCGGTAAAGGCCGGGAAATTTCGTGAAGATCTCTTTTATCGGCTGAATGTTCTGGAAATCATCGTTCCGCCGCTGCGCGAACGCTGCGAAGAGATTCTTCCGCTTGCCGAAAGTCTGCTGGTTTTTTTTGCCAGGCAGAATCACCGGGGTATTCTGCATCTGACAGATGATGTGCGTGGGGCTCTCAGGGCTTACGAATGGCCCGGCAACGTTCGCGAATTGCGTAACACCATAGAACGTGCGGTTCTTCTCTCAGACGGCGAAGATATCCATGCGGCGCATTTGCCGATGCGGATGAAACCGGCAGAGCTGATGCCCAATGTTGGAGATCGGGTTTCACTTGAAAAAATCGAAGAGCTCCATATCCGCCGTATCCTGGCATCCTCAAAATCTTTTGACGAGGCGGCAAAAATCCTGGGTATGGATTCGGTGACGCTCTGGCGTCGCCGGAAGCAATACGGGATAATAGGTATAACCCTGAAAGGGCTGGTCAATGACATTGATTGTGATGCTTTATCCTGACCAGAAAAAGGCTTGAAACGGCCAGAAGCGACAATGAAGCGGTAATAAAGCAATAGCCAAAACCATAATAGCCGGAGATAAGCCCGCCTGCCAGGGGCCCCGTGCTGTGCCCAATGTCCATGACAGAGCCGAAAACCCCCATGGCCGCTCCCCGACCTTCCTGCGTTGTCATATCGGCAATAAGGGCAGATGTTGCGGATGTCACCGTTGAAAGGCTGAGTCCGAATAATATGCTCACACTCAGCAGCGGAAAAAATGTTTTAAAAAACCCCATACTTCCGATGCAACAGGCACCGAACACCGCACCCCAGAATATTTGCCGGATTCTGCCGTGTCTGTCCGAAAACTTTCCCATCATGGGCCGTGTCAATATCAGCGTAAGGATCTGGCCGGAAAGAAGAATACCGATTTTATAGGGATTCATGCCATGCTGCCTGGCATACAGTGGCAGAAAGGTTTTCATAGTTCCATAAGCAAAGAGGATGGCGGCTTCCACAAGGCTTGCCCAGAGAATGACATGATTGGAAATGACGATTTGAAATGCCTTTAAACTGCTCTGAAGTGTATGCGCCTTCCGGTACTCAACCGCAGGGGCTTGAATTCTGAATCCAGCCAGCAGTGCCAATATTCCGGCAATGCCGCAAAAGCCATATACCACTTTAAACCCCATCGCCGGGTGCAGCGCCGCTGCTCCCAGAATACTCCCACCCACCATCGGGGCCATGAATCGGCCAATCAGGGTTGAGGTGGAAAACCATCCGAGTCGCTCGCCCCGCTGGGTTTGAAAGATATCGGCGACCAGCGCCATTGCGATCGGGGTAAACACAGCGGTTGCCAGGCCATGATAAAACCGTACAAGGACAAGTTGCCATGTGTTTATGGACAGCAGATAAAAAAATGGCGCTGAAGCAAAAACGAACAGCGAACCCCTCAGCAGATTTTTCCTGCCGAATCTATCCGAAAGCAGTCCTGCTGGAATACTGAAGAGTACACCTGTCAGGGTGGATACAGAAGCGATCATCCCCACCTCTGAAGGGCTGCACTCAAGATGCGCCGCCAAAAGGGGCAGCACCGGACTTTTTGAAATCGTGGAGCTGAAGATCGCAAAAAGCCCGGTTCCGCAAAGCCAGATGAACGGACTGGGTCTCATTGGTTGATGAGCCCTTGTATCTCTTTATGATAACCCAGATAACGCTGAAGCGTCGGATCATTCTTGCCGTATCTGGGTATGGTTTTAAGGAGTTCCTCAAACCGGTCTTCGGCTTCCCAGTCGCCGGCAACCCCATCCATGACAATATCCACCAGCCGGTCCGCATAGATAATGATTCTCTCCTCCAGGGTCTTTAAGGTGTAATCTTTTACCGGCAGTCCCAGTTCCTTGGCTTCTTCGGCAGTCAGCCCGCCGCGGATATGCTTTTCCATGATGGCGGTTACGGTGGTCGGAAGGCCCAGACCCACGCCGATTTCGGCCCCGATTCTGCCATGCTCGATATCATGGGTTCTGGATTTGCCAAGATCGTGAAACAACGCCCCGCGGGCAACCAGTTCCATATCCAGCTCGACACTGGTGCGGGCTGCGATATCCAGAGCCTTTTGGGCGACCTTGACGCTGTGCCCAATATCCGCATCAGACATTCCGGAACTTTTCATTAATGCAATATCCGAGGGATCGATTTTTCGGGAAAGCTGTTTGATTCCGAAATATCGTAACGTATCCCAGACCAGTTTTTGAATTTTCGGCAGGGTCTCGGGAGAAACAATTTTTTCCAGGTCTTCAAAAAGATGCTCAAATTTACTTTTAACATCGTCGTGGATGTGCTGGATATATTCCTGAACCGCTTCCTGGCCTTGCGTTTTTTCAAAATATTTCCCGATTTCAAATATCCGGGTAATGTCATGACGGTGAAATTTGGTGGCGGCGTTATCCACGAACTCATGAACCTCTTTGTAGTCTTTTCCGGTGTTATCAATGCTTCTCTGAATATGTTCGTTAATTTTAGGCATGATCGTCTCCTAATGGATAAATGTATTTTGTTAAACGTACAGCTTCCAGAGCATTCCGCTCAGGGCTCCAAGTAAAATGACCACATGAATCGGAATATGAAAGCGTTGCAGGGCTAAAAATGTCACTCCCGCAACACCAATGGCGAACCCGTCGATGGCGCCTTTTGCGGGGGAAAGGTATTGATGCTGAAAAAGACGGCAAAAAAGAGACATCTGGCATTTATTTTTCCTCCACAGCGCCGCCGCTGTCTTTCCATGAGGCAATACCGCCCTCGATATACCGGGCGTTGATGTTTTTTTCTATCAATCGCCCTGAAACCGATTTGCTGACGGACCCGCCCCGGACACAGTAGAGGATCACTTCCTGATCCGCGAGTTCATCCCGCCACTGCTCGACCGCTTCCGGGTTTCGCCAGGTCGCGCCTGGAATCTTCTTCGGGTCCGCATCATAATCGGATTTCCGCCGCACATCCAGTATGGTCAGATTCCGGCGGTTTTCCTGCAACGACTGAAGCTCTTTGGGTGTAATGGTCTCATTCATTTTCTGCCTCCTTCAGGTTTGATCGGATAATTGTTTGTAAATCGCATCAAAAATGATTCCGCCGATTTCAATGGCCTTCAAATCATCATGGAGAACCTTGGTCAGTCCCCTGCAGATCATATCCAGCCCGGCTGCCTCCGGCGGGGGAAGCAGATCATTGACGGAATCCGCGGCGTTCACAATGGCGCCGATCTGATCCAGAGTTTTGTCGGCGATTTGGTATTCTTTTAATATGGTGCAAAAACTGCATTTCCCGCGTTTGTGGCTCAGGTTGGCGCCGGCAATGTCAAATGCAATACCGTCCATTTCCTTGTAGTCGGAGCCGCGCTTGATAAAAACGAAAGTCGCATCCGGGTCCACATGTTTTCGTATGAGCCAGGCGCAGGCAATCCTGTCCACCCCAACTTTTTCCCAGGTTATCCACTTCAATTTGGTTCCTCCTTTTTATGAAATTTCCCCGCCTGCACTTCGCAGGCGGCTTTGGCCTCGGCAGCCAGCGGAGACTTCAGATAATCCCTGGCTTTAATCTTGTTATACAGAGCCCAAAGCGCCCTGACCTGCCTTTCCGTTTTTGCCAGAGCGGCTTCCTGAATTATCTTACGGTAATCCCCGTTCACCTGATCCAGGAAAAAATCCCGGATCTCTTTTTCCTGGGATGGCGTCAGCGACGCAGCCTCCCAGACAGAAGCTTGCCCTCCTGTTTCCAGAAATTCCGCGGCAAGCCACTCGAAATGCTCAAGGGTGCGCTCTGAATGGGGCAGGATACATACCGATTTCTGAATGGGGAAAACCCCCAGTTTTTTCAGCTTTCTCCATACCGCAACCTTGTTGGCCGTGGTCTTGGCAAGAGGCAATTTATAGATGAGCATGATCCACTTCAATTTTTCTAATCTCTCCTTCAAATGAGATCGAATTTTAATGAATGACAAATAAACGTAACTTATGATACATAATATTATCTTAAAATTTCTTTGTCAATAGGAACGGAATTCAGTTTTTTTCTAAATAACAAATATAATAATGGAGCATTAACGCTTGACATCGTCAATTCAGTCTGTATAATAACTTGTAACATTAGTTACATATTTTATTAAACTCTACTACACAATCGGAATATCAACGGTGACGGGAATTTTCTTTAAACTGCCGGCGGGAGCCATTTCCGATGTGATCGGCAGAAAAAAGACCATACTTGTGGGCCTGGTTGTATTTGCCGTGATACCCTTTACCTATCTCTGATTCTACCGAATTTTGTGCTCATGTATTTTCAGGCACTTATAAATTGAAAAATGGTCTCGGAAGCGGTTCTGGAAAATTTTCTGAAGACATTTCAGTCATTCCAGAGCTTGAAAACGCATCTCAAAATCTTTTGACGAGGCAGCAAAAATCCTGGATATGGATTCGGTGACGCTCTGGCATCGCCGGAAGCAATACGGGATTTATGACTCAGTCTATCTTTCCGAGCCCTTTCATTTTGCAATGTCCGGGAATGCCATTC
>JBAXVB010000308.1:0-4814 GCA_037129415.1 Deltaproteobacteria bacterium | reverse complement strand
AAGGTTATGGGTTTTTTATTGACCAGAAGGCCATGGTAGGTTAACGTCAAATTCAACTGCACGGTTGTGCCTGCAAAACGGAATCAAGACTCTAAATGAAACCCGAAAGATATAGCATGTCATTTACCACGGGAAGCCTTTTTCACCTGGAATCGGTAGAGCTGGCAGCGCTGTTTCTTGACCAGGGCGAATGGAACACCGTTCGGGATAAAGTTATTTCCGGCAATCTGCTTCAGGCCAGAACGCTGAATACGTTAAAACGTGTCTGTCGGGAAATCATTTCCCGGCTAAAGACACTCGGCCCCCGTGAGATTGAGCTACTGTTCCATGGCAGCGCTCAGGAGCAAGGATATCTTTTGTGGATCGCGGTTTGCCGTCGGTATAAATTCATTGCCGATTTTGCGATCGAGGTTATTCGGGAACGCTTCATCAGCCTAAAGATTGATCTTCATTATGAAGATTATGATTCCTTTTTTAACAGAAAGTCAGAATGGCATCCTGAACTTGATGAAATCCAGCCGACCACCAGAAATAAGCTGAGGCAGGTGTTGTTTAAAATTCTGCGAGAAGCCGATATCCTGACCGCCGATAACACGATCCATGCGGCCATGTTGAGTCCCAGGCTCCTTGAGGCAATTCCCCGTGGCAGCCATCAGGACATTCTGGTTTTTCCTGCTTTCGAATCTGATTTAAGAGAGGTACAGTGATTCCGGATATTGGCAATAAACCCATAAAAGATAGATTTCAGCATCTACTATCCGTAATCTCAGGACAGCGGTTTCTCCAGAAGCAAGGCATCGGAAACGAAGTTCCTTTCTTTATCTGCCCATATAAACCGGAGGAATCCATCCAGATGGATCTGCTTCAGCAGCAGCTCGTCAATCAACTATCTCAAACCGGTGTCCGGGTACTGGAAATCAACCTCTACGATCTTTCCATCGAGATACTCAAAGCACGGGGAATCTGGGAGCAGATCCTTGAAATGGAAGCCTCCGTGTCCAAGGATCAGCTAAAGGAATTGCTCCAGGGGGTGTTAGATCCAGAAGCACACCTGGTGCCTGCCATGGCCGCCAAGCTTGCGAACACTGAATTTGACGTACTTTTTCTGGCCGGAGTCGGGGAAGTCTTCCCCTATATCCGATCTCACAATGTGCTGAACAACCTGCAAAGCACGGCAAAGGAAAAGCCAACCGTTATATTCTTTCCGGGGGACTACACGCACTCCCTGGAATCCGGCGCATCGCTTGAACTTTTCGGGAAACTGCATGACGACAAGTATTATCGGGCATTCAACATCTATCACTGCGAAGCCTAAATGAAGGAAATGAGATGACTCTAAAGACTATTTTCAAAAAGCCGGTTGACCGCCCGATTGAAGGGGTCATCAAAGCCGATGATGAAGCAAGCCTTCGTCTTGAAATAGAAGAGTATGTGCTGACCAACGAGGTGGAAAAGCGGCTGGAGTCATTTCTGGATGCCTACAACAATTATGAAGGGGCCAACGGTGTGTGGGTTTCAGGTTTTTTTGGTTCCGGCAAGTCTCACCTTTTGAAGATGCTGGCACTGATCCTGGAAAATCGCGAGATTGATGGCTCTCCGACGCTTGATCTGTTTCTGCCAAAATGCGGGGACAACGAAATTCTTCGCGGCGATCTCAAGCGGGCTGTCGCCATTCCATCCAAAAGCATTCTGTTCAACATCGACCAGAAGGCCGATGTGATAAGCAAAACACAGATCGATGCGCTCCTGGCTGTATTCGTCAAGGTGTTTGTCGAGATGTGCGGCTATTACGGCAAGCAGGGGCACATTGCCCAATTTGAACGCGATCTGGACAGCCGGGGATTGTACGCAGCGTTCAAGACAGCCTATCAAGGCATATCTGGAAAGGATTGGCAAAAAGGGCGGGAACAGGCGCTTCTGGAATCCCGGAGTATTGCAAAAGCTTATGCCAATGTCACTGGTGACTCCGAAACATCCGCATCGGGGATTCTTGATAAATACAGAAATCAGTATCGGGTTTCCATTGAGGACTTCGCCGAGCAGGTAAGGGCATATATAGATCGTCAATCACCCGAATTCCGGCTGAATTTCTTTGTTGACGAGGTTGGGCAGTTCATTGCCAAAAACGATAAGTTAAAGACCAACCTGCAAACTATCGCCGAAAGTCTCGCTACCAAATGCCGAGGCCGTGCCTGGATTATCATTACTGCACAGGATGACATGTCAACGACCCTTGGAGAAATGAGCCGCCAACAAGGCAACGACTTCTCCAAGATTCTGGACCGTTTTGCCAACCGGATGAAGCTTACCAGCGCCGATGTCGCCGAAGTGATCCAGAAACGGCTGCTCATGAAAAATGACGAAGGGGTTCGGCTGCTGTCCGATGTCTATCATACCGAGGTGAACAATTTTAAGACACTGTTTGACTTTGTGGACGGCTCCCAGACTTACCGCAATTTTCTGGACCGGGAGCACTTCATTCACAGCTATCCGTTTATCCCTTATCAGTTTGCGATGTTTCAGTCCGCGATTCAGAACCTGTCGCAGCATAACGCGTTCGAGGGCAAACACAGCTCGGTTGGCGAGCGTTCAATGCTCGGCGTATTTCAGCAAGTGGCCATTCATATTGGCGCCCACAAGATCGGACAGCTTGCAACCTTTGACCTTATGTTCGAGGGGATTCGCACGGCCCTGAAATCCAATATTCAGCGAGCCATTATGCAGTCCGAGAAACATCTGGAAAGCCCATTCGCCATACGCCTGCTGAAGACCCTTTTCCTGGTCAAGTACATGAAGGAATTCAAGCCGACACTCCGCAACCTGTGCGTGCTGATGCTGGATGGTTTTAACCAGGATCTGCCGCTGCTCCGCAAGCAGGTTGAAGAAGCGCTGAACCTGTTGGAACAGCAGACGTATATCCAGCGAAGTGGGGAACTTTACGGATACCTTACCGACGAGGAAAAAGATGTCGAGCAGGAAATCAAAAACACCGACGTTGAGACCGCCGAAGTCGCAGCAGAGCTGGAAAAGCTCGTATTTGATCACGTTATCAAGACTAAGAAAATCCGCTACGACGAAAACAGACAGGATTACCCTTATTCCAGGAAGCTCGATGACCGTTTGCACGGCCGGGAACAGGAGTTGACCATTCATGTCATTACCCCGTTTCACGAAAATGCGGAAAACGAATCCATTCTGCGATCGCAGAACATGGGGCGGGACGAGCTGCTGGTCGTGATGCCACCGGATGACCGACTTATACGCGATATCCTGATGTACAAACGAACTGAAAAATACATCCGCCAGAACAACTTCATCACTCAGCAAGAAACGGTCAAACGTATCCTGGCCGACAAGGGCTTCCAGAACCTGGGGTGCTACGCGGAGCTTAAGCTGTGCATCCTGAGCCTGTTGGGCAAAGCAAAGTTCTTTGTGGCCGGCAGTGAGATCGAGATTGGCGGAGAAGATCCGCAGACCCGGATTACGCGCGGTTTCCATGAACTCATAACGCGGACCTATCCGAACCTGCGCATGCTGCGCGGGATACCCTACACCGAAAACGATGTCGCCAAGTACCTCAATCATTCCCAGGAGGGGCTGTTTGCAAACGATGCTACAACACTGGCGGAATCGGAGCAGGAGCTGCTGGCTTTCATCCAGAGCAACAACCGAAGCGGTGTGCGCACGACGCTGAAGAACCTGCTTGAGAATTTTGCGCGCAAGCCCTATGGCTGGTACTACGCGGCCGTACTCTGCACGCTTGCCAACCTGTGCGCTCGCGGCAAAGTGGAAGTTCGGGTCGACGGCAACCTCCTTGAGGAAGATAACCTGGAACGCGCTCTGCTCAACTCGCATGGACATGGTAATCTTGTGCTGGAACCACAGATAGATTTCACCGCCTCCCAGGTTCGAAAGCTTAAGGAATTCTTTGAAGACTTTTTCGACTCACCGCCCCGCGCCAATGAAGCCAAGGCGCTTGGCAAGGAAACCGGTGCGGCCCTGCTGGAAATGCTGTATCAACTGGAGCCTCTGGCGGCTCAGTCATCGCGATATCCTTTCCTGAATGCGCTGATTCCGGTGATTGAGATGCTGAAGGGGCTGAGCAGCAAATCCTACACCTGGCATATCACCGGGCTGGTGAGCCAGGAAAACGTATTGCTCGATTTGAAGGAGAAGGTCATCGATCCGATCCGCAAATTCATGAGCGGTCCGCAAAAAGACATCTTCGAAAATGCTATCAAATTTGTACAGGCGCAGGAGCCGAACTTTGATTATATAAAAGAGGCATCAGGGAGGCAGGGAACAGAAAATTGTGTACAGGAAGCAGTAGACAGCACAAGGCATTCTTCAGCTTCTATCCTGACACCTGATACCTTGCTGCATGCACTGGCAGATCCGGAATGTTTCAAGGGAAATCGCATGCAGCAGGTAAAGATATTGGTGGATACCCTGCAAGAAAAGGTGACGGCGCAGATTGAGGTGGAGATCACCAAGTCCAGGGATGCCGCCAAAGCACTAAAGAAACGTCTGTGCGGCATGGCTGAATTTGTTGCGCTCTCTTTGGAGCAACAGGATCAGATAACCCGACCATTCACGGAGTTTGCCCAGTCGGTGGAGCGGCAAAAGTTGATTGCCATGATCCGCGATAACCTGCGGCGCTTCGAGGAATCGGACTACCAGCGGCTGCTTTCCAAAATGGCTTCCTGGGCTCAGCCGCCCCATGTGCCGATACATTCAAGTCAGAACAAACAGACCACGACACCTAAACCGGATTCGGATATAGCGGCTGTAAAACCCGAACCTCGCATTGAATA
>JBAXVB010000307.1:0-4828 GCA_037129415.1 Deltaproteobacteria bacterium | reverse complement strand
TGCGCTGGTTACAGGCGGATCACAGGGAATCGGGGCTGCCACAGCCTTGGGGTTGGCTGCTGAAGGAGCCAACGTCTGCCTGCTGTACCGGAAACATGAGGATGAGGCGTTTAAAATCAGAGACGAAATTATTCAAAAGGGACGAAAGGCCATTGCCCTTTCCTGTGATATCGCTGTGTTTGCCGAAGCGGAACAGGTGGTGAAAACAACCCTTGCGGCCTTTGGTCGTATCGATATCCTGGTTAACAATGCTGGAATGAACTGGGATGGGGTTTGCTGGAAAATGACAGAGGATCAGTGGGATAAGGTGATTGAGGTAAACCTGAAAGGCTATTTCAATTTCACCCGCCACGTCGCCCCTCTTTTAAAGGAACAGAAATACGGGAAAATCGTCAACATCACGTCCATCAACGGCATTCGCGGAAAATTCGGCCAGACCAATTATTCAGCCTCGAAAGCCGGAATCATCGGATATACAAAAGCCGTGGCCAAGGAGCTGGGTGCCTTCAATGTGAATGTAAACGCCGTAGCTCCTGGATTGATTGAAACCGCCATGCTGAAGGATTCCGAGGCCCATGACAAAATTGTCAATCTTGCTCTGGGTGAGATCGTCATGAAGCGCGTGGGAACCCCCGAAGATGTGGCCAACGTTATCGTGTTTCTGGCATCGGACAATGCCCGTCACATTACCGGCGAAGTCATCAAGGTTGATGGCGGACAATATATATAAAGGATCAGGAATTGCGAATCAAAAATAATCTGTTATTTGCAATTCCTGATTCATGACATCATCAAAAGGAGAGAATCATGTCAGTTGAACTATCAGACATTGTTGTCATTGGCGCCGTACGAACCCCAATGGGGCGTTTCGGCGGTACTATCAAGGATGTACCCTCGTATGAACTGGGGGCTGCGGCCATCCGTGAGGCGATTCGCAGAGCGGGAATTCAGGCAGATGATGTGTCCGAACTCATCTATGGTTCCTGCCGCCAGGCCGGAAACGGCCCGAATCCTTCCCGAACTGCCAGCATAAAGGCCGGCATTCCCATTAACGTTTCCACCAACACCATCAACATGGCCTGCCCGTCAGGCATGAAATGCGTACACTTGGCCACTCAGGCTCTTCGCCTCGGAGATAGCGAGATCGTTGTTGCTGGCGGCATGGATTCAATGAGTACGATTCCCTACCTTCTGAAAGGCGCCAGATGGCAAGGATTCAAGATGGGCCCGAAAATCCTCGAAGATGGTTGGAGCGACTCCATAGACCCCATAACCGGTCAGGGAATGGGAGATACCGCGGAAAATCTGGTTGAAAAATACGGACTAAAACGTGAAGACCTTGATATGTTTGCCGTATCCAGTCATCTGAAAGCTTCACGCGCTCAGAAAGAAGGCCTGTTTGATGAAGAAATCATGTCGATTGAAGTCCCGGCAGCCAGTAAAAAAGAAGCGCCGGGTGTTTTCGCCAAAGATGAGACCATCCGCCACGATGCAAATTCCGGACAGTTGGGCAAACTTCCCTCCGCCTTTCGAAAGGGCGGATGTGTTACCGCCGGCAATTCCTGTGGCATGAGCGATGGCGCCTGCGCTGTTGTGGTTACCACCCGGGCAAAGGCGAAAGCTATTGGCGCAAAGCCTCTGTTTTCGTTTGTAAGCTTTGCCCAGGCAGCGGTTGAACCTTCGACCATGGGAGAAGGACCCGGAGTAGTTATTCCGATGGCCCTTAAAAAAGCAGGAATGACCCTAAGCGACATGGATTTGTTTGAAGTCAATGAAGCATTCGCCGCGCAGGTGTTAACCAACATCCAGACCCTGAATCTTGATACCACCAAACTCAACATTCACGGCGGCGCCATTGCCCTTGGGCACCCCACGGGCATCAGTGGATGCCGGATTTTGATCACCGGATACCATGCGTTGAAGACAATGGGCAAAGAAATGCTTTGCGCTTCCATCTGCGGCGGCGGTGGGGTCACAACAGCAATGATCATTCGCAGAGAGCTTTAAGCGAATTAGAAAGGAAACCAGACATGACCGATTCTAAAACCATCCAGACTAATTATGCCGATGGCGTTGCTCGTCTGACACTTGCCAGGCCCAAACACAATGTGTTCAATATCGCGATGATGCAAGAACTCAATATCGCGCTGGAATCCCTGATCGCAGAAAGCGGTTTGAAAT
Organism: Deltaproteobacteria bacterium; assembly: GCA_037129415.1. Lineage (GTDB taxonomy): Bacteria > Desulfobacterota > Desulfobacteria > Desulfobacterales > Desulfatirhabdiaceae > RAAP-1. Next base: position 2,647 of record JBAXVB010000307.1, on the reverse strand, counting down.
GCGTGGTGATTCTGGGAGAAGGCCCCAGTTGGTGCGCGGGCGTGGACGTGGGGGATCATAAGCCGGAATTGGTGGATCTTATGATTACCACTTTCAACCGGATTTTTGAACTCATCGAAGCCATTCCGGTTCCGGTAATCGCCGCTGTTCACGGCGCTTGCCTCGGCGGCGGAATGGAAGTTGCAATTGCCTGCGATATGGTGGTGGCCGCCAAAAAAGCCAAGTTTGGCCAACCAGAAGTCAAACTGGGATTTTTTCCGCCATACGCGGCCATCCGTCTGCCTGTCCTGGTGGGGCCTGCCAAGGCCATTGAAATCTGCGCCACCGGTAAAACCTATTCCGCGGATGAGGCGGTTGCCATGGGATTTGTCACCCGTGCTGTTGAAAATGATCAGTTTGATGCGGAAATCGCCAAGCTCGTGGGAGAAATCCAGACCAGCAGCCCCCTGATTCTGCGTTTGAACAAACAAGCGGTCAAATCGCATCTTGGAATGAATTTCTCCACAGCCATCGGCAGCGTCAGCGACCTTTTTCTCAACACCCTTATGAAAACCGAAGATACCCTTGAAGGTATCGCCAGTTTTTATGAAAAACGAAAATCCGTATGGAAAAATAAATAAAAATAGGGTACAGGGGGCAGGTTTCTGTAGGGGCGGGTTCAGAACCCGCCCCTACCCTTTGTTTCCTGATATCTTCTATTACCTTGGAGGCCATAATTAATGTCACAGATCAAAAAAATCGGCGTCATCGGCGCAGGTAACATGGGCAGCGGTATTGTCCAAAAGATTGCACAGGAAGGTATCCCTGTGGTCATGATTGATACCAAAGACGAATTTGTTCAAAAAGGGCTCAATAATATCAAAACACTGCTCCAGGAAGGCGTGGAGCGCAAACTGTTCAAGCCCGAAAAGGTAGCGGAAATCCTGTCCCGGATCACGGCGACAACCGATTTCGAGGCTGTGCGTGATGCCGATCTGATCATTGAAGCTGTTTTCGAAAACAAGGCTGTCAAAATCGAACTGTTCAAAAAATTAGATGCCTTATGCTCAGAAAAAACGATTCTGGCAACCAATACATCCAGTTTTTATGTCCGGGAATTTGCTGAACAAATTTCCAGGCCGGACCGGTTTGTTGGTCTCCATTATTTTTATCATCCGGCAAAAAACAGGCTGCTTGAAGTGATCCCGCACGCTGGAACCAGCCCTGAAACCATCGAAAAATCGTTGCTGGCGGCAAAACTTCACGGCAAAACCGCCATTTTGGTCAAAGATGCACCAGGGTTTGCCGTAAACCGTTTTTTTGTTCCATTTCTTAATGAAGCTGTCAGAATGCTTGAAGAAGGCATTGCCGATATTTCGACCATTGAAGAGGCCTCCAAGCGCGCCTTCAAGATCGGTATGGGGCCGTTTCAGCTCATGAACGTTACCGGAATCCCCATTGCCGTTCATGCTGCGACTACACTGGGTGACGAGTTAGGACCGTTCTATGCACCCTGCAACAGGCTAAAGGCCCAGATGGAAAAAAAGGAAAACTGGAATCTGGATGGTGCTGTGGAAGAATCCAGGATTCAGGCCGTTTCGGATCGTATGTACGGGGTATGCCTGGGTGTATCTGCGGCCCTGGTGGATGAAGGTGTCGCGAGCATCGAAGATACGGATCGCGGCGCAAAAATCGGACTTCGGTGGACATTTGGACCATTTGAAATAATGAACCGGATCGGAATTGACAAAACATATACCGCAGTTCAGGCCATCAGCGAAAAATACCCGGATTTCAAGTTCCCCGAACTTCTCAAACGGCAGAAACAACTGGGGAAACCTTTTGAATTCAATTTAGTGGATGTTGTGATTAAAGACGGTATAGCAACCCTAACCCTGAATCGTCCGGAGGCCATGAATGCGCTGAATGAGCAGGTTGTGGCTCAGCTCGGCAGCCGCTTTACCGATGCCGAGAGTTGCCCGGATGTCAAAGCCATCGTGATTCAAGGTGCAGGAAAAGCCTTTGTGGCTGGTGCAGACATCCGGTATTTTGTCAACAAGATCAAGGCGGATCGGATTTCGGATATTGTGGATTTTACGCGAAAAGGTCATGAGGTTTTTCTGAAAATCGAAAATTCCTCCAAACTCACCATCGCCCTTCTGGATGGATTGTCGCTTGGCGGCGGCAGCGAACTGGCGCTGGCCTGTCAGGCTATTGTGGCCACATCCGCAGGATCCATGGCTTTTCCTGAAACCGGCATCGGCATCTATCCAGGCTTGGGAGGCATGCTGCGATTGACCCGTCAGGTAGGGCCGGAACTGGCCAAGTATTATGTCTTCACCGGCGCTAACATTAGCGCGCAGGATGCCAAAGATATGGGCATTGTACAGAAGCTGGTTGATCCCGCAGATATTCCGGATGCTATTCAATCGCTGGTTTCTGAAGGCAGACCGGATAAATACCGATACAGGGCTCTTCCTGGCAAATTCAAACCACTTGCGGACATGTTTACAACGAATCTTGTTTCATCCTGGCTGGAGGGAAAAGTCCCGGTAAGCGTACCCGCCGACAGTGGAGCAAAAACACTGAAAACTATCGGATTCAAAGCGCCGCTGGCCCTTAAGATTTCCGCTGAAATCATTGACAAGCAAAATGGAAAATCCATGAC
>JBAXVB010000306.1:0-4877 GCA_037129415.1 Deltaproteobacteria bacterium | reverse complement strand
ACGGCGTTCATCAGCTCCCGAACGTTTCCAGGCCAGTCGTACCGGATCAAATGATCCATCGTCTGAGGAGTGAAGCCCTTGATGGATTTTTGATTCAGGGTTGAGAATTTCTCCAGGAAATGCTGAGCAAGCAGCGGAATGTCCTCTTTTCGCTCGCGCAGGGGCGGCAGATTCAGGTTCACGACGTTGAGTCTGTAGTATAAATCCTCCCGGAAACGTCCAGTTGTGGTCAGCGCCAAAAGATCCTTGTTGGTGGCCACAATCAGCCGTACATCCACGGCCACCACCTGCTCTCCGCCCACCCTGGTAATTTCCCTTTCCTGAAGTACGCGAAGCAGTTTGACCTGCATCATCAAAGACATTTCACTGACTTCATCCAGAAAGAGACTGCCCCCGCTAGCCTGCAGGAATTTGCCTTCTTTCCTGCGATCAGCGCCGGTGAAGGCCCCTTTTTCATGACCAAAAAGTTCAGATTCCAGCAGGGTTTCGGTAATGGCGGCACAATTGATTTTGATAAAAGGGCCAGCTTTTCGATGGCTGTTAAAATGAATCGCCCCTGAAATCAATTCTTTTCCAGTTCCGGATTCACCATGAATCAAAATGGTCGCCTCGGATGGCGCTACCTGGGCGACTGTTTCCAGAAGCCTTTCCATCTTCAGACTTTGTGCGATGATCTGTCGTCGGTCAAATCGCTGATCCAGGCGTTGTCTGAGCATGCGATTCTCTTCCCGAAGAAGGACGTGTTCCATAGCCCGTTCGATGGTGATTTTCAGTTTGTCAAAATCAAGTGGTTTGGTCAGATAATCATGAGCGCCGGCTTTCAGGGCGGAAACCGCAGATTCAATGGAAGAATAGGCGGTCATGATAATCACCGGTATGGCGGGATTAATTGCCTTTATGCGGCCCAGCGCCTCAAGACCAGAGACCTTCAGCATGCGCACATCCATCAGGATGAGATCAAAAGGCCGATCTTGAACAGTTGCGATTGCAACGGCTCCGTCGTTGGCTTCAACGATTTCATATCCCCACCCACCAATTAAAGTACGCAGCATGGTTCGGTGCGCGGTATCATCATCAACAACAAGGATTGAACAGGATTTTGTTTTCATGGGTGAGTGTTCTCAAAGGGGAGCCGAATCGTTACCGTGGCGCCTTTTCCCGCCAGACTTTCAACTTTTATGTCGCCATCATGAGCATCCACAATATTGTGTATAATGGCCAGTCCCAAGCCGGTCCCCGAGGTTTTGGTGGTGAAGTAGAGGTCAAAAATCTGCGAAAGATCTGTTTCTGAAATTCCGGCTCCGTTGTCCGATATTTGAAGTATCAGCCGATCCTGATTGAGCGTGACGCTAATAACGATCTTGCTTCCACAGGTCGTCATGGCCTCCACGGAATTCAGTAACAGATTCAGCAATACCTGGCTTATCTGGTCAGGATCCATGGAAATCAGAGGAAGTTCCGGTTGAATATTTGCTTCGATGTCAATTTGACGGTCATGGGTCTGACGCTCCATCAGCTTCAGCGTATTGTGAATGACCTCTGAAATTGAAACAGGCCGTTTGGCTACGGTCACGGGTTTTGCAAACGCCAAAAGCTGGCTTACCACACGGTTCAACCGATCCACTTCCTGAATCATGATAGATGAAACTTCCTGATCTTCGGGGATGTGTGAATACCGTTCCTTGAAATAGGTGGCGAAACCTTTTATCGAACTTAAAGGGTTGCGGATTTCATGTGCAACACCGGCTGCAAGGCTTCCAACGGATGCCAGCCGCTGAGACCTGGCTAATGCTTTTTGAAGGGCCTGGACCTCGCGCAGATCTTTGAACAACAGAACATATCCGAGAAACATGCCTGTTTCATCCTGGAGTTTTGCAGCGCTGACTTGAAGCGGAAGGCGCGTTTTCTCAGCTATGTGATATATGATTTCTTTTTCAACTGTCCGCGTCGCGATATCCGGATGTGAAATCAGCTCCAGGAACATCCGGGGCAGAATATCGGACGCCTTTTTTCCGGATGCGTGGATTGCAGACAGGTTCAGTACCCGATCTGCTACCTGATTAAAGGATGTGATGACCAGGGAAGTATCCAGGGCAATCAATCCGATGGGCATATTTTCAACCAGGGTATCTGAAAAAGCTTTGATTCTGGAAAGTGATGCCCGTGTCATACGGAAATTCTGCGCCAGAAACAGCATCATAACACCGGCAAAACCGATGAAAAGCAGAATTGTTCCCATGACCACTGTATGCATGGTGTCGGCACGCTGAGCCTCTTCAATGGAATCCATGTCAAGACCGATAAAAATAATCCGGGAGATGCCCGGCCCTTCAACTTGAAACGGCAACAAGGGTGGCGGCGGGAGAGGGAGGGGAGATTCCCCTTTCATGCGACCCCGATGGAAACCCTGCGGAGGGCGGGTCGGGGTAAATTTTCGATAGAATTCGAATGTCTTTTTTCCGTGATATTCGGGAAGAATTCGCCAGAAACTTTCCGATGACCCTGAAATGGCTTCCAGGTCCAATTCTTTTCCATGAGAGTTGCCTATTTGTTCCGGATCACTGCTGGCCATGATCATTCCGCCTGCATCCGTTACAGTCAAATGGACGATGTCCGGCTGCTGAGCGGTTTCCATAAGCAGTTTTTGAAGCTGAAACCCATCCCATCGCCCTGCCATTCCGGTTCGGGTTCCGGCCTCAAACGAGCGGATCAGAGCGGCGGCTTTTTCTTTCAACAGCCTCTCGGAATTCTCCTTCTGACGGTTGATGTTTTCAATCGTCATTAACGAGAAAATGGGCAGTAGAACCAACACTGCGCCGATCAACACCCAGGCCGGGATGCCGGTCCAGAAACTTTTTGTTAAAAGATTACCGGTTTTCATCAATAAAAGGCGCTTAAATCCCCGGCTCCTTTGCGGATGACTTCAGGCGTATCGCCGATCAGCGATATAACACTTGAAGGATTTCCCGATACGGAACCCGCATCAATTACCAGATCTATCCGGGTTCCAAAATACTCATGAATCAAAGACGGATGGTCAAAGACAGAGCCGTCCGGAGCTGTCGCGCTGGTCGAGATAATGGGATTTCCCAAAGATTTTACCAGGGCGATACAGATTGGATGTTCCGGCACTCGAATGCCGGCGGTTTTGCGTTTGGTCAGCATGATTTTCGGAACCAGTTTTGAGCCTTCCAGGATAAAGGTATAAGGTCCTGGAAGATAGCGCTTCATGGTTTTATACCCGTAATTGGTTACCTTGGCGTAGTCGCTGATATCTTTAAGATCAGAGCAGATAAAGCTAAAAGGTTTGGATGAATCCCGCTGCTTGATCTGATAGATTCTCTGAATTGCTTTTTTATTCATGATATCACAGCCGATACCGTAAAATGTATCCGTTGGATAGGCGATGATGCCTCCATCTTTCAGAATGTCCACCACTTTGGTGACAAGTCGCGGCTGCGGAGTTATGGGATTGATACTGATCAACATGGTTACCATCCAGTAAAATGTAACATGGAACGCAGATAAAACGATGAACAGACTGCAATTGAACCAATCAAAACATCAGCACACTACTATAACCACGGTCAAATAACAACGGAATATGTATTTTCAAAAAGACAAAGCGGATTACAAGTCGGTTCAAAGGGATGACAAAAAATATCATAGCGATTCTTGAAATCGCATTTAGGGTCATTCTTGACTTTGGGCAGTTTTTATGAGCATTATACAAAAGTGAACCGAAAGTCAAACGAGCTGAATGCTGATTGTGAAGTAGGGGCGACCGGCCGGTCGCCCCTACTTCGGCAATGCTTAACCGAATACCTTGGGCAGAATCAACGGATGCTTTGCCTCCAACTTTTTTAATAGATATCTTCAGGGATGCTTATGACACAATTTCAAACTGTATATGTTTTTCCGACCATTCCCGAACCATTGCTGTTTTTAGATAAATTATCCAGAAACCTCTGGTGGAGCTGGCAGCGGGATGCAGTTGAACTGTTTCGCCGCATTGATCCCCGACTCTGGCGGGAGTCCAATGGCAACCCCATTTATTTTTCGACACTGGTTCCTCAGGAGCGTTTTGAGGTGCTTTCTCAGGATGAAAGTTTTCTGGCCCATCAAGAGCGTGTCAAAGTGCGTTTTGAATCCATGCTTCAAGCGCCGATGAATCCGTCTTATTCTGCTTTTGGAGACAGGGAAACGGTTGCCTATTTTTCAATGGAATTTGGCATTCATGAAAGTCTTCCGTTGTTTGCCGGAGGACTGGGCATTCTGGCGGGAGACCATTTGAAATCCGCATCGGACATGCGGGTGCCGCTGACCGGTGTTGGCCTTTACTACCGGCAGGGATATTTCCATCAATATCTTGATTATGATGGTTATCAGCAGGAAACCTATCCCAGAACCGATATGTATTCCATCCCCCTTGAACGTGCTCTGGATCCGGAAGGAAATGAAGTTCGAATCTCAATTTCAGGTCCTGACGGAGACATTCATGCAATGGTGTGGAAGCTGAATATCGGCAGAATTCCGCTCTATCTTCTGGATACCAATATTCGTGATAATCCTCAGGAAATAAGAGATATTACATCGAGTCTTTATACCGGAGACCAGAAAAAACGCCTTACTCAGGAAGTCCTTTTGGGAATTGGCGGCATGCGGGCGCTGACCGCATTGGGAATATTTCCTACCGTGTGCCACATGAATGAAGGGCACTGCGCTTTTGCCAGTCTGGAGCGGTTGGCCTTGTTAATGTCCAGTCTGAATATCGATATTAAAACCGCCATGGAAATTGTTCCCCGAACAACCATTTTTACCACCCATACGCCGGTTGCAGCCGGTCATGACGAATTTCCGCCATTTTCGGTAAAGCC
>JBAXVB010000305.1:0-4887 GCA_037129415.1 Deltaproteobacteria bacterium | reverse complement strand
CGAATCCGGCTGAGGGTCATGTGTTCGTGCGCCGTATTCAAATAATTCTGGATGGGGTTGGCGATGCTGGGAATGATCTCATGGGGAAATTCCTTTCTAAATGTTGCAGGAGCGCCAGCAACCAGGTGAAACGGACCGACAATCTGGCCTTCTTTCAAAAGGGAGCCTGCGGCGACCATGGATCCCTTGAGAACCTGGCAACCATTCAGCAGAAGTGACCCCATGCCGATCAAACAGTAATCCTCAATATAACAACCATGCACCACAACATTGTGGCCTACGGTGACATGCCTTCCGACATGCGCGGGCTTTCCATAATCCGTATGCACAGTGCAATTATCCTGAATATTGGAGTTTTCTCCTATGAAAATCGGGGCCATATCCCCTCTGAGTACCGCGCCATACCAGATGCTGGCTCCATCCTGAATTTCAACATCCCCGACAATCACCGCTGTGGGTGCAATAAAGACATTCTGGCCGATACGAGGTTTTTTCTCACCTAACTCAATTATCATTACAATACCTATGACTATTTTTTTTGTGAAGATTTGGTAATCAAGCATCAGCCTAAAAAACCTGACTGACCAATGGATTCAACCGAAAACCCGCCATTCCCGGTGTTATGCTACCCTCCTTCGCGAATCCGGCTGAGGGTCATGTGTTCGTGCGCCGTATTCAAATAATTCTTGATGGGGTTGGCGATGCGGGGAATGATCTCGTGGGGAAATTCCCTTCTGAGTGTCGCCGGAGCCCCTGCAACCAGGTGAAACGGCCCGACAATCTGGCCTTCTTTCAAAAGAGAACCCGCGGCGACAAGGGATCCCTTTAGTACCTTGCAATCGTTCAGTAAAAGAGATCCCATGCCGATCAGACAGTAATCTTCAATAAAACAACCATGTACCACAACATTATGGCCGATGCTGACATGCTTTCCGATGTGTGTCGGCTTTCCATAATCCGTATGCACCGTGCTGTTGTCCTGGACATTGGAGTTTTCTCCAACAAAAATCGGAGCCTTATCCCCTCTGAGTACCGCACCATACCAGATGCTGACCCCATCCTGGATTTCAACATCCCCGACAATCACCGCAGTGGGTGCAATAAAGACATTCCGGCCAATGCGGGGTTTTTTCTCACCTAACTCTATGATCATTACAATGCCTTTGATGATTTTCTTTTGTGAAGATTCAATAATCCGCCTTCAGTATAAAGACATGATCTACTCATAAAACAAAGAAGTTTCAGAGTCAAAATAAATAATCAATCCACTTGCCCTTTATGGACAAACCGAAACATAAGTAGTATGATGCCAGCATAAATGGTTCTGCGGAAACGGAGCTGTTCCCGCTTCACCATCAACCCTTAAAATAATGATGCCCATGAAAGATTATTATCAGGTTCTGGGGGTTTCCAAAGATACCCCCTCACAGAAAATTAAGACTGCTTATCGTGAGAAGGCTTTTTTATATCACCCGGATCGCTGCAAAGATCCGTCAGGTGCGGATCAAATGAAGGCCATCAACGAGGCATATTCTGTTCTGTCTCACCCCCAGAAACGGAAGGAATACGATTCGATGCAGCAGCGGTATGGTGATGCAGCGTATGGGCATTTCCGCAAATCCTATTCGGAGCAGGATATATTCAAAGGGTCAGATTTTCAGCAGATATTCGAGGAGATGGCCAGGGGATTTGGCATCCGGGGATTTGACGCCATTTTCAAGGAATACTATGGTCAGAACTATAAGAAATTTGAACTCAAACGGCCCGGATTGAATATCCAGGGTTTTTTTTTCAGTGGAGTCCGTCAAATGCCTTTTCTAAAAACGCAGGCTATCAAGGAAAAAATAGGAAATATCACCCAGCAATTGCTTCAGAAAGCAACCACTGGCCAGCCTCAAAAAGGCGCCGACTATCACGATGTAATTCGTATCAATCAGTCTCTGGCTGATAACGGCGGCCCTTATGCCTACCATCTTCGGGCATATCGCAGAAAGCTTGTGGTTAAAATTTCTCCCGGAACGCGGGAAGGGCAGAAAATCCGTCTGGCGGGAATGGGAGAAGAAGGAAAAAACGGAATGCCTTCCGGAGATTTATTTCTTAAAATCACGCTGGAAAAATCTCTGCTTGAAAAAATCAGGGATATGCTGCCATTAAAAAAAAGAAGTAACTGAAACAGGAGCAGAACCAGTGGATATTTATTACATTGACGGCAAGTTTGTTCCGTCTGATGAAGCGGTGATTCCAGTAACAGATCTGGCCATTCTTCGTGGTCTGGGTGCATTTGATTTCATGCGAACATATACGGGCAAACCGTTTTGCCTTGGGGCGCATCTGGAGCGACTTGAAGCTTCCACCCGGAAAATTGGGCTTCAGTTCCCATGGACAAAGGATATGCTGGCTCATCTCGTAATGGAAACGCTCAGTCGCAATTCCCACAAAGAATCCAATGTCCGGATTATCGTAACCGGCGGGTCCAGCCCGGATTTCATGAATCCCCAGGGTAATCCCAGGCTTATCATCATGGTTTCTCCGCTTCCCGATATGCCGGCATGGTGGTATAGCGATGGCATTCATGTCACTACCCATGTTACCGAAAGAACTCTGACTGGGGCCAAAAGCATCAACTATATTCAGGCGAGCATTGCCCTTGAAATTGCGCGAAAACATGGCGCTCAGGAAGCGGTTTATGTGGTTCCACAGGGGTTGGTGCTTGAAGGCGCCACATCCAATATCTTTGCGATAGCAGCCGGCAGACTGATCACTCCGGGAAGGGGAATTCTTCCCGGAATTACCCGGCAGGTCATTCTGGATCTTGCGCAAACTCATTTTTCACTCAAAATCAGGGATCTTTTTCTTTCGGAACTGCTTGATGCCGATGAGGTTTTCATCTGTGGCACCAACAAAGGCATTGTTCCGGTTGTCAAGGTGGATGACACCTTTATCGGAAACGGGAAACCTGGCCCCGAGACCAGCCTGCTGATCCAGAGATTCCCGGATTTTGTTCGCACCTACGATGCACCGCTGATCGCTTTATAGAACAACTCGCATCACGAAAGCGCAGATTATGCCCCAATGAATCGTAAAGAAACAAGGGAGGAGACTTTCAGATGAGTGATCAACAGACAACGCGATCTCAAGATATGAAAAACCCGCGACTGACGGCGATTCTGCTCCTGGCCATTTTTGCAGCAGGGGCGCTGTTTGTCTGGTGGATGTCGGCGCAGGCCGATCGCGAGATGCGCTCAGAACTGCTCCGGCAGGCGCATCTGGTGGCGCAGCCAGTGAATGTCCAGCGTGTCATGTCTCTCTTGGGTACGGAAGCGGACATGGACAGCCCCGGCTATCGCCGGATAAAGGAACAGCTCGCTGCTTTTCGTTCGGCCAATTCGCAATACCGGTTTCTCTATATCATGGGCCGCAGATCCGATGGCGCAGTCTTCTTCTTCGTGGACAGCGAACCTGCCGGCTCGAAGGACTATTCACCACCAGGGCAGGTCTATGAGGAAATCCCGGAAGTTTATCGCCGCGTGTTCGACTCCAGGTCCGCTACCGTCGAAGGCCCGGTAAAAGATCGCTGGGGAGTTTGGGTCTCGGCGCTGGTTCCGCTTACCGACCCGAGAACCGGAGCCGTGGTCGCAGTTCTGGGCATGGACATTGACGCACACGAATGGAAATGGGATGTGGCCGTCCGGGCGGCGCTGCCAGTAGGACTGATGTTCTTGCTACTCATCGGCATAGCCTCAGCCGTAGCTTCCGCCCGCCGCGTTGACGCCTCGCCCAAGCCAGTTCTGCGGCGTATGCTGCCCTCCCTGGCGGCCATGGTTATCCTGCTGATTGTCGGCGCGTGGATACTTCTGTGGCAACAGCATCAGCAGCAACTGGCTGGGGAGATTACAGCCAATATTTCCGAGGTTTCCGGCGATCTGCGTACGATCATGGATCAGCAGGCCTTTGGCCTGTCTATGGCGGTGCAACCCATCGCCACCAACACCAATGTGCAAAAGGCACTGCGCGAGGGCGACACCAACCGTCTCCTGGCCGACTGGCAGCCTGTGTTCGAGGCGCTGCACTGGCAGAACAAACTAACGCACTTCTACTTTTTCGATGCAAACCGCATCTGTCTGCTGAGGGTCCACAAACCGGAGAATCGCGGCGACCTCATAGATCGTTTTACCGCCCTTGAAGCCGAACGCACTGGCAAGATCGCCTCTGGTATTGAATTGGGACCGCTGAGTACATTCACTCTTAGGGTGGTGCAGCCGGTTTTCGAAGGCGGCAAGCTTGTCGGCTATGTGGAACTGGGCAAGGAGATTGAGGACATACTGCAAGCGATAGACACCCAATCCGGCAACCAACTGGCTGTGGTTATCCGCAAGGAACATCTGAACCGGCAGACATGGGAAGATGGCATGCGTCTGTTAGGACGGCTGCCCGACTGGGATCGCCTGCCCCATAAAGCGGTGATATATGCCTCCAATGGCCGCCTGGCCGATGTCTTCGCGTCCTGGGCAGACAAAACTGCGGGCGAGCGAGCCAATGGCGAAACAAGTCGGGAGATCGCCTTCGATGGGAAGGACTGGCGGGTATCTGCGACACCCATGCAAGATGTCTCTGGCAAAGAGGTTGGGGACCTGCTGATCATGCGCGACATCACTACCGTAAAGGTGGCTTTTGCGCGCCTGATGGTTCTGGGCGGAACTGGCGCCGCATTGCTGCTGGCGCTGCTGCTTGGATTCATCTATGTCTTGCTTAGCCGCACTGACGCAGGTATCCGCGCCCAACAGGCGGCATTGCGGGAAAGCGAGGAATCTTACCGCAGTCAATTCGCAAATAATTCAGCAGTGATGCTGCTGATTGATCCCAAAGATGGAGCGATCATTGATGCCA
>JBAXVB010000304.1:0-4891 GCA_037129415.1 Deltaproteobacteria bacterium | reverse complement strand
TTCACGCGCCTGGAGAATCAACTCCCGCACTTCTGTCAACAGGTCTGTCGGTTTGTGGATAGACAAATCGGCCTCGGTGGTTCGCTTGATTGATTTTCGTTTCGTCATGTCTTGTGTTCTCCGGTGAATATGCTGTTGATATGCGCCGCACGCTGCACATCCTCTTCCGTCACCCGCCGCTTGGCCGGTGACGCATTCGTGAATCAGCGACTTGCGGTAGGCGGTGAGAGTGGTGATTTGGGATTCGATACCAGTAGCGATAAGTTTCACCTCAGCGAGTTTCTCATCGAGGACTGTGCAGATGGTCTCCTGTTCGGCGAGCGGCGGAAGCACGATATATGTGTTCTTGATTTTTGTTCCTGTAATCACGGGCTGGGCCGTGTTATTCGCCTGCGCGTTGAAATTGAGGGCGTTGAACAAATGACAGAGGAAGCGCGCATAGTGGCGCGACTTTACGATGAGTGCATTGTCACTAACCCACACTTTACCCTGCACATAGTGTGCGTTACCGCAGTATGCGCCGACACGGCCAATAACCACGGTTTCACCGTCCACGTTCGACAGATCGGTATGACCCATCACACCATTGCCACCAAGAATAGGATAAGCGCCGCCTTCCTGAAGTTTGTCCGAGGCGAAATCGCCGTTCTGAATAGAAATCTCGTAGCGCAGCTTCGAGCGCTTCCAATGTTTCGGTGTGCGCCCATAACTCGGAATATCGTGAACGACTGTCGTTGCGCTTCGGTTGATTCCCTGTGTCACTGCCTCGTAAATCAACGTCGTGCGGAGTACATCAAGTATTCCAATCTGGCGGTGTTTGGCATCCACCGCTGCATCAATGGCCGCACAACTCGCATCCAGATATGCCGCGATATTCCGTTGCTCAGGCAATGGCGGTAATGGAACGTCTATGGCGTTGAATGCCTTGTCCCCAACTGCGGGGTACCCAACACCGGTCGCCGCCGCCTCGAAATACTGGCGCGCGTTCTCGGATATGAGGTAGTAGTAGGCGAATTGCGGTGACAGCCTGCTCACTTTTGGCTCCACGACATTGAAGCCGGTTGAACATACGAAGTGTGCAGGAGCATCCGGAAAGAAGGCTATCGCCTGCAGGTTGGGTCTCACTGATGAAATCACAGTACTCCTGGCAGCCACCCGTCGTCGTGCGCGGGAAGGCGCATCTTCAAAACGAAGGTGTTCGATGGCGTTCGGGTCCACGATGCCGTGGTAGTCAACATTGGAGATTTCAAGGTAGTCGAACTCGTAGTTTGGATCTGTCCCAGCGGACAGCGTAACCGCATTGATTGCAGCCACATCTTTGAGGCGATCACTTGCCCAGCCTTTTGTCATTGTGATGCTGCTCATTTCGCTAAGCCCTCCAACATCTTCTCCGCCTCTTTCTCCAGTCTCCAGAACTCCGCCAGCAAGTCCTTCGCCGGCGTGGGCAGCTGATAGCGGTAAAAGTATTTGTTCGGCAGAATTTCGTATCCAAGCTGCGGGCTGTCTTCCCAGCGGATGATGGGCTTGGCGATCTCCCGTTTCAGGAACACCACAATATCCTCGCCGTGCGGGATGTATTCGTTGTCCTGCACATAATGCCGGTGCGTCCATTTTACGGATAGAATTTCCGGCCGATCGCCAAAGGCCGCTTTGAATTTCTTCGCTACACTGTCGGTCGGCTTGAGAATGAACTCCACGGTATTCTCTTTGTTATCCACCTTCACATGTACACGGAAGGTGAGGTCGCTGTCGTGGAACGCTTGCTCCTTGGCAAGGTTGGCGGCGGTGAACGCCTTTTCGTAAGGCTCTGTGATGATGGCCGGCTGGTCCGTCTGTCTGCCAAAACACCACCTTGACTTTGTGGAACGCGAAGTCCTTCTCGCGAAAGAGCTTCACATGCTCATCGTCAAAACCACGTTTCCAGCCCTTTTGGTAACGCGCTGCAATCAATTGCCGATGAACATCCGTCATGCGGTTGCGCTTGTTCCCGAAGGACTTAGGTTCTTTCTCAAACTGCTGACGGGCATCAATAAGCATCACCCGCCCACGATGAGCGGCGGGCTTCTCGTTTCGCAGCAACCAGATGTAGGTGAAGATTCCGGTGTTGTAGAAAAGCTGGTCGGGCAGCATGACAATGGCGTCGAGCCAGTCGTTCTCCAGAATCCAGCGGCGGATTTCGCTCTCGCCTGAGCCGCAGTCGCCATTCGAAAGCGGCGAGCCGTTGAAGATGATAGCAATGCGGCTGCCGCCCTTTTCCGGCGTTTGCATCTTGCCCAACATGGTTTGCAGGAACAGCAGCGCGCCGTCGTTCACGCGCGGCATGCCGGCCTGGTAGCGGGTCTTCTTCAGTTTCCGGGCTTCTTTCTCGTAGCCGTCCTTGCCACCCCAGGTGACGCCAAAGGGCGGATTGCTGAGCATGAAGTCGAAGCGGAACCTGGTTTCGGGAAGCTGGTCGCCTGGTTCCTTGCTGTGCGTATCGTGGGGGATGAGCGAGTTGCCAAGGAAGACCTTGGCCTGCTGGTCGTTCTTGATGAGCAGATCGGCCTGACAGATGGCGTAGTTGGTTGGTGAAAGCTCCTGCCCGTGGACGGTGACGAACTGCTCAACGCTGTCTCGCTGTACGGGTGTGGCGGCCCGATCCTGCAGGTGTTCCTTGGCAACGGACAACATGCCGCCTGTGCCGCAGGCCGGGTCGTAAACAGAGATGTGCCGGTCGGTCGGGATGGGAATTTCCAGCAACTCAACCATGAGCCGGATAACCTCGCGCGGGGTGAAGTGCTCTCCAGCTTCCTCGCCGCTTTGTTCCGAGAAACGCCGAAGCAGTTCCTCGTAGATGTAGCCCATCTCCAGACCGGAGAGTTGGTCCGGGCCAAGCTCCAGTTCCTTGTATTGATTCAGAATTGGAGCAAGGCGGTTGTTCTTCATCATCGTGGTGATGGTGGCCCGGTAATTGAAATGCTCGATGATGTCGTCAACGTTCTTCGAGAAACCGTTGATGTAGGCGCGGAAGTTCTCCTCCAGCAGCGTGTGATCTTCCTCATAGACCTTGCGCAGCGTCCATAGGGTCTTGTTCGAGAAGGCCGACTGCTGGGGATTCAGTTCGAGTTCCTTGACCAGCTTGGCGAGCTTCTCCTCGGTGAGTTTTGGTCGCTTGGTCAGCACCTCAGCGCTCTTTGCCTCGCGCCATGACAGCAGCACGCACTCCAGCCGCCGGATGACGATGATCGGCAGGATGACACCCTGGTATTCGTACGCCTTGAATTTGCCACGTAGACGCTCTGCAGATTTCCAGATGTCGCCGGCAAGGTTGTCGAGTTTCGGTTTGTTGAGCGAGAGAGCCACTATTAAGTCCTATCTATTGTTGATCCGGGATTCTGGATTTCATTGTAGCCGATGAACTCCCAATTGGAAAGAAGCAAGAATATACAGTTCCGTAATCCATAACAAATGCTACACATTGATGCCAATACGATTTCAAAATGCATCCGTTCACCTCGCATCCAAGTAATCACTATACCATAGGCCACCCAGAGGCAGGCCTTCCGCGACCATATTCTTGACTGTTGCATCGTCACTTGCGCGCCTGATGGTGGAAAACCCGATTTCTTCTTTTTCCAACACCCAAACCTCCTCTGGTGATAATGCATCAACAAAGTATGGTTGATGTGTTGTGATGAATACTTGAGACCCACCCTTTTTCCCCGTGGCATGGTTGCGAAATTCCATGGCTAACGACTCCAGAAGTTTGTGGTAGAGTCCATTTTCAGGTTCCTCAATACAAAGAAACGGTGGGGGAGTCGGATCTTCAAGAAGAAGAAGGTAGGCAAAGACCTTCAAAGTTCCATCAGACATTTGCTGTGCATAAAATGGATCTGCAAAACCCTTGTCATTGAATCTCAAAAGTAATCTGCCGTCTGCCGTCTTATCGGTATCGATCTTTTCCACACCGGGAATTTTATGGCAAATTCGATCAAGAATCGACTTGAATCGCTTTGGATGCTCCCGTTCCATGAATTGCACCACATTTCCCAAATTGTCCCCATGAATGTTCAGATGTTTTTGAGCGCCAGCCAATGGAAGTCTTCTGGCCGCATCCGGGGTAAAATAACTTAGGTACCAGCCTTCAATGAATCGTCTAAAAGCTGAAATCCTTGGATGCTGTTTTAATGACCCCAGGGTGGCAATGCCCAATTTACGATTGTCTTCAAGCTCCACCACTTCGGTTTCTTTGCTTTCTTCGCTAACCATAACCTTCAAAATGGAATCGATTAGCCCAGATACATCAAGCTGTACTTTGTCTTCATCTATCTGACACCCCTCTTTTTCGCCTTTCCATACAACCCCCTTGCCATCATTCAGCACGAGAAATGAAAATGGTCTGCCATAGTCCTGCCCCCTTCTTCTTTGACGAAGCCGCTCCTTTTGTACATAAGGTCTGCCGGTTTTGTCCAGGCTGATGGAAAGCTCGTATGTTATCGGGCGCGCGTTGCCATCCTCCTTGCAATACACTTCAAATTCCATCGGACCGTTTTGCCCTTGTGAACGGATGCGCTCATACCCCCCCCCATCCCCGCAAGTCGCAAGCCTCTTCCACGCCTGTCTTCAAACAGTCGGCAAGAAAACCGAAGACATCAAATAATGTACTCTTTCCAACACCATTTTTTCCGATAACAGCGGTCATCGGCGTCAACGATACAGCGTTCTGTAGGCTCCAAAGCTTTCCGATTGTCACATCCTTTAACGCTTTAAAATTTCGTATTCGAATACCCTCTATTTTAGCCATATAGCCTCCAATGTCGGCGTTTGAGGTTCACCTTTGTCTTTTGTCATATCTGTGCAACCTCCATGATCCGGGCATGCCCAACTCTCACGCCACCCGATTCCATAGTGC
>JBAXVB010000303.1:0-4901 GCA_037129415.1 Deltaproteobacteria bacterium | reverse complement strand
CTCTGAAGCACGAAGGCTACGACCAGATTCCCCAGTTGGAATGCCCGGCGGCGGCGAAGAAGAAAAAGCTTCTGGAATAATGGCGGACCATTCCCATTCTACTATAGACTCCAGGGCGTTCCCATATATTGACTCAAATGAAATTATCGGCAGCACATACCTTTTATGACAAGATAGAGATTTGATCCTTCGCATGTTTCGCACAGAATGGAGATTAAAGATATGACGGACAATACTCAGGAAACCCGAATGGACCGGGTTGAAAGATATCTTCAAGAATTTACGATGGCATTTACTAAAGGCATGCTGGAGCTGAAAGAATCCCAGGCGATGACCGATGCGCAAATACTGGAATTGAAAGATGCCCAGAAAAAGACTGACGAGCAGTTGAAGAAGACCGACGAGCAGTTGAAAAAGACCATCAAAAAACTGGACGATATCGGTGAAAATCTTGGGAAAATGGGCATCGTGCAGGGCGAAGTTGCGGAGGAATTGTTTTATCGCAATGTGAAAGGTCTGTTCAGTCCCATGGATATGCGATTTGTGCGGATTCGCCGGAATGTAAAGGTGCAAGGTCTCGGTGAGTACGACATTGTTGCAGATGACAAGGGGAGGGTGTTGGTGATAGAGGTGAAGAACAAGTTAAGCAGACGGCTTGTGGATGAATTTATGCAGAAAAAGTTGCCACGTTTCAGGACGTTGTTGCCGGAGTATCGTGACAGCAAGATTCTGGCCGGAATCGGTGCGCTGGTGGTGAAGGATTAGTTAACCAAATCATAACGTCCCCATCACCGTGATATGGCTTTTTACGAAAGCAACCGCAAACATAAAGAACCCTGGCAATCCGGCGCACGTGGGTCGCTCTGCTCGTCTGACGTTCATCCTGTGGCACAGAAACTGCTTGACGAAAGCGATCTCTTGGGGAATAAGAGATATGCGGTTTACGAAAGGAAACCCTTTTGTGCTCAACAGCATGCAGAAGGCAGGTGGCATGGCTATCCGATAATGTGGAGGGAAGTCCCGGAACCCGTCCGGAGAAAATGGCTGAGCGAAGGTAAGATCGTGCGCCGTGATCTCAAGACTTGAAAAGATCTCTGGCTGTGGAAAAAGAAATGGATACCTGGAAAGCCAGTTTTGGCGAAAAAGAAGAATTTGCTGTTGCCGTTGATTTTGTGCCCGATCCGGATCAGGGACAAGGGGCTACGCCAGAGGAGGCTGCCTCTTGGGGATCGTTGGAAATTTGGGTAAGAGGGCAAAATCTCTGCGCACACATCGAGGATGGTCGGATCAATCATTCCGTGAACTGGTACCTGCTTTCTTTTCTGGAATGGCTTGCGCGTAACTGGGACCCCCTCTTGCATGAACAGAAACTTCCCATCAAACAGAGTGACGCCAAAAATACCGCATGGGCCTCTTTTCAGAGCAATTTTCAGCCGCCTATCGGCTATGACGACATCCATGCCTTGGAATGGGATAAGAAATGGCATGTGTGGATGCCTCGGCACAGTCTCCTGATGGCCAGGGATGGAGGTCTTTTTCCGGATCTTTTCATTCGGCGGTATCGAGATCAGATAGAATTCTCATGGGGCGAGATTCCGCAGCCCGGCGCGCCCCAGGGTTTCCGTTTTTGTGTTCCTGGCGGGTTTGTGCGGTTACCGCCCGCCGCGGTTTCTCAACCCCTTTTCGACCTGTTGAAAGGTTCCGCCCAATTCCTGATGAAGCGATGCGCGGATTCAGAGAGGATAGAAAGCCTGAGTCAGACTATTCAGCATATTCCGCAGGCGGATCAAACAGCGCGTTTGGCATGGCTGGCGGGTCTTGACCTGGAGATCGGGAAAGCCATAAGCCGATGGAACCGTTTTGTGGAAAGGGTTACCGACACCCTCAGCGATGCAGGCAATCGTCTTTTTTCAGAAAGCCAATCTGCCGCAAATATCGTTATAACAGGTTCTTGTGATGCGGCCATGATGTTCGGTTCCCTTGCGCCGACCATAGGGATGTATTGGTGATCGCCTGCAAGATGGTAGAAGCTTCGGAGTGCAATGCGCATGATGATTTTTTGGAGCGACTGACAAGACCAATCCGACTGGATGACGACCCGTTGCCCCCATGGGAACAGGGCTATAATCTGGCAATGTCCTTGCACGAACAAATGCCAGTCAACCGAACCGGCGGCTTTGTTGACATCACAGGATTTTTAAGGAATTTGGGTGTTCATTTTGGGGATATCTCTTTGTCAGACAGCGAGATTCGCGCAATCAGCCTTGCAGGCCCTCGACATCAGCCGACCATACTGCTTAATACCAATAACGCTACCAATCAGTACGATTCAGGCAGGCGATTCACCTTTGCCCATGAACTATGTCATCTTCTTTATGACCGGTCATATGGTATGAAACTGGCAATTGCGTCAGGACCGTGGGCGCCCAAGGATATCGAAAGGCGCGCCAATGCCTTTGCAGCTATGTTCATCATGCCCACCCATATGGTTCGGGAACTGTTCGGACAGTTGACGAGTTCCAGGATAACCGTTCAGGAGATTTTGGAAATGGCCACGACATTGAAGGCGAGTGTGGTCGGTGTGATCGATCATCTGAAAAATTTAGGACTTATTGATGAAGGTGCGCAGGAACGGCTGAAGGAAGAGGCCGCCAAAGCCCATTAATAACCCGCGCAGCGCCCAATAACCCATAACTGATAACCCTTCCCTTTGAGCGTTGAGCTTAAGCCTTCGAGCTGAAAAACCATGTGCGGCATCTGCGGAATATTCAATCTAAACGGCGAACTCGTCTCCACGGTTCTGCCTCAGAGGCGGGGCTCTTCCCGGGCAAACTGGCAACATAACCAAACTCACAACATAACGTCCCCCATCACTTATCAAGCACATTTCTGGCATGCGCAATTTGACCATTCGAAGAGAACGCTTTTTGCCGCAATTTACACCTCATTGGGTTGTAATTTTGGGTGTGATTTTTGCATGATCAACATCGTCAATCGCATTGATAACGCCGATGATGTTAATGCCGCCGATTCTCGCGGGATGCGTTTCTGGAGCCCTGAATGGGTAAATCGTCAGATGCGAAAGCTCGCAAACATGGGTGTGCGAACCTTGCGGATCAGCGATGAAATGTTTTTCTTGAACCGAAAATACTACGCACCGATACTTCAGCAGGCAATTGATGAAGATTTCGGTTTCAACACATGGAAATAAAAAGCCATAACTTATAGACATATGCGCTTTTTGTGTGGCGCGATTTTGTCGCCCAGTACAAGCAAACTATCCTCGGTCCGCTGTGGTACCTGATTCAACCTTCTTAAAATATTGTCCGGAAATTGGGGTCCACTATAGAAAAAAATGAATGACATCATCCGAATTGAAAACATCACCGGCCTGATTTTTTTGATCCGCGGCCAAAGAGTTATGCTGGACCGTGATCTGGCTGGGCTTTACAGTGTCGAAACCAGAGTACTGAATCAGTCAGTCAGCAGAAACATAGATCGTTTTCCTGAAGATTTTATGTTGACTCTAACCCGAGACGAGATATCAGGGATATCACAAATTGTGACATCCTCGAATATCAAGTTTTCAAAAAGAGTCCATGCCTTTACGGAACAGGGCGTAGCCATGCTTTCCAGTGTACTCCGCAGCAAAACTGCAATTCAGGTAAACATCCAGATAATGCGTGCCTTTACAAAATTCAGACACCTGATAGTGGATAATGCTGAACTTCGCAAAGAAATCGAGGATTTCAGAGAAGATACTGACGGAAAGTTTCGGATTGTTTTTGAAACCTTCGATCAGCTTTTGACCGTGGAAATCAATCCCAAAAAGAAAATCGGATTCACGGCAAAAGAAAAACAGGCCAAATACGAAAAATAACAGATCACTATTCCCCCGGAACCCAACACCCTTTAAGTACTAAATATTCGCGTAGATCTATAAGTTATGTCTTTTCTAACGATTTAATATTAAAGGGTAAATGGAAGTGTGAAGCTCTGTTGGAACGATGCTCAAGTCAAAGAGACTGTAAGCTAAAACATTACCGGATCACAGAACTGCAGCGCCCCAGGGGTGTCGTTCCAAGGTGCCAATCGCCTGTGAGAGATTATATGATTCTGAAATCACATGGAAATAAAAAGCCATAACTTATAGACCTATGCGGTCAGTCCTTTTATCTACTGAGACTCAAAAAGCATCAGCTCTTCCGGGAATTGCTGTTACACAAAGTTGGGGTGAGGGTTCAAAAACGCAAGATTATGCCCGTTCGCAGTATATACTTTATAGCTTGGCAGACTGTCCAGTTTTCGGGGGTAACTATACCTTATGTCCGGCAAATCGCTTATCGTGGGTGTCAACAAGTACAAACTTCCCGGCTCAGATCTTCAAGGCTGCGTAAACGATGCCACCAATGTCAGGGACATCCTGCTGAAGTATTACGGCTTTACCACCAAAGACATCCGGGTACTGGTGGATGCCAGGGCCACGAAATCCGCCATTATGGATCTCCTGAACTGGCTGGTTAAAGATGCCAAGGCAGGAGATAAGCTCCTGTTTCATTTCTCGGGTCACGGCTCCCAGATTCGGGATCGGGACGGCGATGAGCTGAAGGATCAACTGGATGAGATAATATGTCCGCACGACATGGATTGGGACGGGACTTACATCGTGGACGATGATCTCAAGAACATTTTCTCCAAGCTGCCTGCCGGCGTTCACCTGGAAGTGCTGCTGGATTCCTGCCATTCCGGGACCGGTACCCGCGAGGCTGCCGCCCTGGCTTGCCTGCCGACGGAATATGCCATCAAACAGCGGTTTCTGATCCCTCCCGTTGATATTCTCTGCCGTCAGGCGGATGAAGACGATCTGAAACTTCAAAAGATCGGGAGAGCGGACAATCCCC
>JBAXVB010000302.1:0-4904 GCA_037129415.1 Deltaproteobacteria bacterium | reverse complement strand
CGGTATTACGATGATTTCTGTGCGGTGGATGGAATTAATCTGGATGTTCAAAAAGGCGAAATTCTGGGATTGCTGGGACCTAACGGGGCCGGCAAAACCACAACCCTGCGTATGCTGACAGGGTATCTTCAGCCGACTGCCGGCCAGATTCAGGTGAAAGATTTCACCATTGGCCCGGATACGCTCGAGATCAAAAAACGGATTGGATACCTTCCGGAATCCGCCCCACTCTACCATGACATGATTGTTTATGATTATTTGAATTATGTCGCGGATATCCGGGAGCTGAAAAATGAGCGGAAACTGTCCCGGATTTACGAACTGGCCCAATTATGCGCCCTGAACTCGGTCATGCACAAGACCATCGGGGAGCTGTCCAAGGGGTTTAAACAGCGTGTCGGCCTGGCCCATGCCCTGATGAATGATCCGGAGATACTGGTCCTGGATGAACCAACATCAGGCCTTGATCCCAACCAGATTGTGGAAATCCGGGAAATCATCCGGAAAATCGGCAGGGAAAAAACCATTATCCTGTCCACCCATATCCTCAGTGAGGCCGAGGCCACCTGCGATCGAATCGCCATTATTCATCAGGGAAAAATTGTAGCAGACGGCAGCACCCAGTCCATCAAGCAGTCGGCCGGCAGGGAGCGGACGATTTATATCACGCTGGACAATGCAGACTTTGATGCGGTTCTGCATAAGCTGGAGGCTATTGAGGGGATCGTTCGGATGGAGGAGCTTGTCCATCTGGATTCAAATTTTCTCGATATCAAAATTTCCGTTCAATCTGATGCGGACATTCGAAAGGATATTTATCAGGTCATCCGGCAGGCCGACTGGCTGCTTCTGGAATTCCGTCAGGAAACCCAGACACTCGAACATATTTTTCGTGAACTTACCCTGGAGAACTAACATGAGCCCCGTCATTCATATATTTAAAAGAGAATTCAGCGCATACATGGTATCGCCGGTTGCCTACATCGTCATTTCGGTGTTTCTGATCATCACCGGCTGGTTTTTCTTTACACCTTTTTTTCTGCAAAATCAGGCCAGTCTTCGGAATTTTTTCTCCCTTTTGCCCCTGGTTTTCGCCTTTGTCGTGCCGGCGATCACCATGCGCCTGCTTTCCGAGGAGTTCAGCGTCGGCTCGTATGAAACCCTGCTTACCCTTCCGGTAACATTCAGCGATGTCATTCTGGGCAAATTTCTGGCGGCGACCGGTTTTACGGCGGTTATGCTGGCGCCTACCCTTTTATATCCGATCACTGTTTCGGTTCTGGGCGACCTGGATTGGGGACCCGTACTGGGCGGATATATCGGCGCATTGCTGCTTGGCGCAGCATTTTCAGCCATTGGTCTTCTGGCCTCATCCCTGACCCGGAACCAGATTGTCGCCTTCATCGTGGGAACGGCCGTATGCTTCAGCCTGTGCCTGATCGACAAGATGCTATTTTTTCTGCCCCAGTCCCTGCTAAGCTTCTTTGAATACCTGGGAGCGGACTTCCATTTTCAAAACATCGCCAAAGGCATTCTGGATACACGCGATATCCTGTATTTTATCAGTGTTGGATTTATCGGACTCTACGGCGCCAATCTGACCATGCAGGAAAAATGTTAAGGAGCATCATTATGGAAAAGCAGAACAACCTGACACAGCGATCCGGAAAATACATCAAATTCATCGTCTATGCAGTGGCGGTGATCCTTTTGAACATGGCCGGCATGACGATTTTTGCACGCATTGATCTTACCGGAAACCAGATATATTCCCTTTCAAAGGCCAGCCGCAATGCTGTTAAAAACCTTTCCGAGCCTTTGACTCTGCATGTCTTCTTTACGCGGAATCTTCCGGCGCCGCACAACAGCACCGAGCGGTATCTTCACGACCTTCTGGCTGAATACGCGGTATTCGCCGGCAAGAACTTTAATTATCGTTTTTACGATGTCAGCCCGGATGACGGTACGCCTCAGTCCGCCAAAATTGAGAATCAGAAGCTGGCTGAATCCTACGGCGTTCAGCCTGTTCAGATTCAGGCAGTTGAAAGTGATGAGGTCAAGTTTCAGAAAGCCTATATGGGGCTGGTCCTGATTCACGGTGATCTCGTGGAACGCATTCCGGCCATTACCGGCACCGATGGGCTTGAATATCAGATCACCACCGCCGTTCAGAAACTCACCAACAAGGTCAGCGTACTGCTTGGACTGAAAGACAGTATTCAGGTGAAGCTCTACAAGTCTTCCTCACTGGATGAGATTGCTCCCTACATGGGACTTAAAACCTTGCCCGTGCTTAACTCGGAAGTAGAGTCCCTGGTGAAAAAACTGAATAGTCAGCTCTATGGCAAACTGTCATATACCTTCCTGGATCCTTCTCTGGACCCGAAGATCGAGTCAGATATCGTGGCGCACCAGCTCATGACCCTCAAATGGCCTGTGCTCTCAAACGGCAAAATTCCGGCAGGCCAGGGCGCTATTGGCATGGTGGTGCAATACGGTGCAAAAACCGTTACCATCCCACTGCTGCAAGTCATTCAGATTCCCCTCCTTGGTACCCAGTACCAACTTGCGGATATGAAGGCTATCGAAGAGGCCATGAATCAACAGGTTGAAACCCTCATCGGCATCAATGAAACCATCGGGTATCTCGCTGATCATGGCACGCCCAATCTCTATGGTTCTCAGATGAGCCGCGGCCAGCAGGGAGCTCCGGAAGACGTGGAAACTTTTCGCAGCCTGGTTTCCAAAACCTATTCGTTCAAGGATATTCAGCTCAAGGATCAAGCGAATTTAGACGGTTTTAACTGTCTGGTGATCGCTGGCCCCACAAAACCCTTCAACGATTATGATCTCTTCCAGATAGACCAGTATTTGATGAAGGGGAAAAACCTGGCCATTTTTCTTGATTCTTTTAAAGAAGGTGCCGCCCAGCAAAGCATGTTCAACGCCCAGGGGCCTCAGCAAGTTCCTTTGAACACCGGCCTGGAAAAGCTTCTGGAGCATTACGGCATCAGCATCAAACCGGTGATGGTGATGGACGAGAACAGTTTCAAGCAGCAGATTCCCCCTCAATACGGCGGCGGAGAGCGCAATATCTATTTTGCACCTTTGATCAAAGATGAGCAGATCAACAAGGATTATCCGTTCATGAAACCGATCAAGGGTCTTGTCGCCTATAAAATGTCTCCCCTGCTGGTGAATAGTGATAAGCTAAGTCAATCTGGAGTAAAAGCCAATCTGCTGTTTTCATCCTCCCCGAAATCCTGGGAAATGAAAGCGCCGCTGAACCTCAATCCAATGTTCATGCAGCCGCCGGCGGCAACTGAGAGCCTGTCCACCAAACCCCTGGCCTATATTCTGGAAGGTGAATTCCCCAGTTATTTTGCGGGAAAACCGATCCCGGAAAAACCGCAACCGGAAAAATCCCCGACAGAACCAAATGAATCAGAAGACATGGAAAACCCGGAGAAAAAACCGGTCCCTGATGCTTCAGCTCCACCTTTGGACCCTGGCGTTTCCGCCGATCTTTCAAAAATCGAAGGGGGTGGGAAGGTGATCTCCAAAGGAAGTCCTGGAAGAATTTTTCTGATGGCATCCTCTGAAATGCTGAAAGACAACATCCTGGATGAAGCCGGCCGAAGTCCCAACGCCGTATTTATCCTGAATGTTCTGGATTATCTCAACAACCATCAGGACATTGCGACGATGCGCAGCAAGGAACAGCGCTTCAATCCGCTGGTAAATATTTCGCCGATGGCAAAAACCGGCATCAAGTCTCTGAACATTGCCGGGCTTCCTGTCATGGTTGTTCTTGCAGGTCTGGCAATATGGCTTCGCCGCAAATCCCGCAGACGGCAAATTCAATTGTTGTTTCAAAAACAGGAAGGTTGATTATGAAAATTAAAAAAGAACATATATTTATTGCCCTTGCCATTGTTTTGCTGGTCGGATACCTGTCCGTCCGAGAAACCGACAGGACAGAATATCAGCTTCCGGCCATTGCCAAAGTTGCAGCTTCCGACATTACCCGAATCGAGATTGCGCGTCTTGAAGGGACGGTTGTTCTGGAGAAAAAAGATACAGCATGGCGGATTCAGCCTCAGAACTATCTGGCCGATTCCGGCAAGGTGAACGCCATGCTGGAAAATCTGGAAAAGCTGTCCCTGACCGTGCTGGTATCCGAATCCAAGTCTTGGTCCAGGTACGATCTGGAGTCCGACAAAGCCATCCGCGTCAAAGCTTGGACAGGAGACGGACTCAAGCGCGACATTCAGATCGGAAAACCTGCCCCCACGTTTCAGCATACATTTGTACGGGTTGGCGATGAACCAGAAGTTTATCATGCTCAGCAGAACCTGAAAACCGCCTTTGACCAGACCACGGACAAGCTGCGCGACAAAACAGTTCTGGCGTTCAACCTGGAAGAGGTGAAGGAAATCGCCATCACCAGGGAAGGCAAACAGACGGTGATATGCAAAAGTGAGATAGAACCTCCGCCTGCGGCTTCTGCTCCTGCAGATGGAACTCCGCCTGCAGATGAGACTTCGCCGCCTGCTGATGGGGCTCCGCCTGCCAGTGCAACAGCAGTTAAGCCGCCGGAAACCCAGTGGATTACGGATCAGGGAAAACCTGCCGATCTGTCCAAAATAAACCGGCTGCTTTCCACACTATCCCATCTATCGTGCGAATCATACCTGGAGGGGAAGAGCATCAGCGAGCTTTCAAATCCAATTGGCGGCATTGTCATCAAGGGAAAGAAAGACTACACCTTGACGCTCTACGCCAAAACCGAAAAGGATGCTACCGTTTATTTGGCTTCATCTTCGGAAACCAGTTCTGTGTTTACTCTGTCGGACCGTCAGGCTGAACCTCTTACCGCAGATACAGAGGCCCTGTTCAGCAAT
>JBAXVB010000301.1:0-4911 GCA_037129415.1 Deltaproteobacteria bacterium | reverse complement strand
TTCTCTATGAAGGGCCTGGCCTTTAAAGTTAGAGAGGTTCTGGATAATGCCAACGGCTGATTGACGATTAGTCATCCGAAGGCTGACTATGAATGATCTTGAAACATAAAGGATACCGGTGCTGATCCGCCCAACTTGCGAAGCGGTGATCAGGGCCTGAATTATCGATAGGAAGCAATCGTGAAGAAAGTTGCATATTGTTTATTGAGGCGGCTGATGAGGAACCCATCGAAAGTCGCCCTTGTCATTGCCATCGTATTCCTGCTGGCGTGGGTATCGGATTCAGAACCGCTGCTGGCCGGAAGCGATTCTCCAACCGTTCGCATCGGCGTACTTGCCAACCGCGGGTCCGACAGATGTTTGTCCCAGTGGGCGCCAACCGCTCAGTACCTATCCGAGAAAGTGCCCGACAGATCCTTTCAAATTATACCGGTTGATTTCGAGCAAATCTTTTCCGTCGTTAAAAACAGCGAAGTGGAATTCATCCTTGCCAACCCGTCTTTTTACGTGGAATTGGAACATGGGTTCCGGGTCAACCGGATCGCAACCCTCAGAACCCGCCACACCAGCGGCGCCTATACCCGTTTTGCGGGCGTGATTTTTACAAGGGCTGACCGAACCGATCTGCACACCCTAAAAGAGCTGAAGGGCAAGCAGTTCATGGCTGTCGATGAATCTTCCATGGGCGGGTGGCACATGGCCTGGCGGGAATTGCTTCAAAATGACATTGATCCATACCATGATTTCGCGTCCCTGACCTTTGCCGGATATCATGATGCCGTTGTAATTGCCGTCCTCGAAAAGCGCGTTGATGCCGGCACGGTTCGATCGGATATTCTGGAGCGCATGGCCGCCCAGGGCCTCATCCGCCTCGACCAGATTCATGTATTCCCTCCCCCGCCCGAGGAAGCCGAGGGGCTGCCTTTTCTGCACTCCACGCGAACCTATCCGGAGTGGCCGATGGCAAAAGTTCGCCACACGGATGACGATCTGGCCCAGCAGGTAGCCGTGGCGCTACTACAGATGCCGTCTGACGCCCCGGCGGCCATGGCCGCCGAAAGCGCCGGATGGGGCATTCCGCTCAACTACCAAAGCGTGGATGAGTGTCTCAGGATTCTGAAAATCGGCCCTTACAAAAACATCGGACAAATTACACCGTTGCAGGTACTGCGGGCATTCTGGAAATGGATTCTGGTTGCAGTTGTCAGCTTTTTCTTTCTGGGGATCGCTACACTGACCATTGTGACGCTCAACCGCCGCTTGACGGTTTCCAACGATCGTTTTCGGTCCGTGATGGAAGGGCTCGATGCCCTGGTCTATGTCTCGGATATGGAGACCTACGAACTGCTCTTTATCAATCGGTACGGACGCCAGACCTGGGGGGAAGTAACCGGAAGCATCTGCTGGCAGGTTCTGCAAAGCAACCAGACTGGACCCTGCACGTTTTGCACCAACAAACGACTGCTCAGTGAGGATGGCGCCGCCACCGGCATCCATGTATGGGAGGCTCAAAACACTATCAATCAACGCTGGTACGAATGCCGCGACCAGGCGATCCGGTGGACGGACAACCGATTCGTGCGACTGGAGGTTGCAACGGACATCTCCGAGCGTAAACTGGCGCAGGATCAGCTTTTGCAGAAAAACCAATTTCTCAATCATGTCCTTGAATCCCTCACCCACCCATTCATCGTTATCAATGCTGATAACTACAGCATCGAAATAGGCAACTCCGCAGCCGGACAGAACTGTCCAGGCCGAAAATGCTATCAATTGACCCATCAATCCGAGTACCCATGCAGCAACCTGGAGCACCCCTGTCCCCTGGAAATCATCAAGCGAACCCGACAGCCCGCGTTGGTCGAACACATCCACTACAGCCAAAACGGGGATATGAGAAATGTAGAGGTTCATGGCTATCCGATATTTGATAACAATGGCCGCATTTCGCAGATCATCGAGTATTTCCTGGATATCACCGACCGCAAGCGCGCCGAGGCAGCCCTTCTGGAAAAGGAAGAATACCTGCGTACCATCATGGCGACGATTCAAACAGGCGTATTGGTCAGTGAGACAAACAGCGGACGTATAGTGGATGTCAACCCCTTTGCATCGCGGCTGATCGGCGCAGATGACAAAGCGCTTCTTGGTCAGCCCTGGACCCGTTTCCTGGAAGAAGCGCAGGTTGGGACCAAACCAGTCCAGCGCGGGGCGGATGGAGAAGACGGCCAGTTGAAAACCGTTCAGGGAAAGACGCTAAGCATTCGCCTTTCAAAAGCCACTGCCTGCATTCGCGAACAAAACTACACGATCCACGGCTTTCTGGATATTTCCGATATGCGCCAACTGTTTGAGCAGCAAGCTGTTAATATCGAACTGGCCAAAGGCCTTCTGGCGCTGGTCAATCCAGTTCTTCCCCGGTATTGTGCGATTGGAGATCGGACGGGGCTGCATATTGAGGCAATATCGCTGCCTTGCCGAGCCGCAGGCGGAGATCATTTTTTCTTTCGCCACCTGCCGGGTAACAATAATGGGGCTGGACCGGCCACTTTCCTGAGCATCAAGGACCAGAGCGGCCATGAGGTCAACTGCATTCTTCGCAGTATTTTCACGGACCTTACGCACAATGCCGCCCTTCAAAACGACAGCGTTTCCGATTTTGAACGCACCATTCAGCAGCTTAACAACAAGCTCATGCGAGGCGGCATGTTCGCGGAAGACGACTTTCTTACCGCCATTCTGGCGCATATTGATCACGCTACCTTGAACATGCAGTTCGCTTCCTGCGGGCATCCGCCGTTTCTGCTCATCCGAAAGGGTCACATAGCGAGCCTGCCACAGACATCGGGCGTAGGGCAGAACCTTCCACTTGGCGCCATCAGGGAAATTCCCTTTTCCGCGGGACGGGTTCGCCTTCAGCATGGCGACAAACTGCTTTTTTATACCGACGGTCTCACGGAAATGCCGCTTGAAAAACACGGGTGGAAGATATCACGCCAGCAGATGGAATCGCTGGTTGCTTATCTCATACGGAAGAAACCAGCCTGCAGAGTCGGCGATCTGATGGTCGATCTGCTGGCTGCAGTCGCCGCCCTGAGCAATCAGCAGGTGTACCCTCCAGATGTCAATTCCTCTGCCGATGATGTGACGCTCATCGGTCTGGAAATGGAAGATATTGACTTCGGACAGACGAAAACACTTCAGCCTCTAACGACGGAAGCCCTTTGCGCCGATATTCGCGAACTTAGCAATGCCATTTCCGGCCCCTGGCAGGCGGCAGGACTTGTCAATGCCGGCCAGCGCGTACACATCGTTCTGGAAGAGGCTTTGCTGAACGCGTGGAAAAACGGTCACCATGCAAAACCTGGAAAGCCTATAACTGTCCGGTGGCGAGAGGGCAACGACTTTCAGTTGGAAATAATTGATAACGGGGACGGCTTTGATCCAGACTTGATTGCAGATCCCACTTTGCCCACAAACCTGGTCAAATCATCTGGCCGGGGCATTTACATGATTCGTATGTTTGCGGACGAAATCTACTGGCGCGACGGCGGTCGTCACCTGACAGCCAGTTTCTTCAGGCGCCCTCGCCCGATTGACACCAATCGGCGCGGGCCGCTCAATTATATGGACCCGATATGGCGAATAACCAACATGAAAAAGGAGACAGACACATGCAGATAACCATTACCCAGTCTGAAAACAGTGCCCTCATTACCGTCAACGGCGAGATCGATGAACACGGCGCAGAGGAGTTCAAACGCCGTTTTGCGGAGGTCCGCCTTGCAGCAAACATCACAGTGACACTTGATTTTTTAGGCGTGACGCGCATCGGCAGCGCGGGCTTGGGCAAACTGCTGCTGTTTTACAAGTCCGTTGCATCTCACGGAGGCGTTATCCGGATTGAGCGGGTTTCGCCGTTCATTTTCGATCTGCTGACACAGCTAAAGCTTAACAAGATATTTGCGATCACCAGACAATGATATCGTGCAGATTATACTGCGAACTGGCATAATCTGCGCTTTTCATAAACTCCCTCTCCCAGCGGGGGAGGGTTGGGGTGGGGGATCAAAAACGTAAAATTATGCCAGTTCGCAGTATACATTGAATAACCTCATATCCATCGTTATGCAGCAGAAGAAATGATTCAGGAGGTAGTGATGACATTAAAACATCTCACCATCGGAAAGCGCATCGGGCTCCTATCGGGTTGCTTACTGATACTGCTGGTGGCCGCAGGTACCATCAGCGTCACTGGCATTGGCAATATTGTCCATAATTCCGAGCTGGTCATCAGCGGCAATCGGCTTGATGGCGTTCTGGCGCAAAGAGAAGTGGATCACCTGAACTGGGCAAATCGCAAACATCATCAAGACCATAGACGGGATTGCATTTCAGACCAATTTGCTGGCCCTGAACGCGGCGGTTGAAGCCGCCCGCGCCGGAGAAGCCGGTGCTGGCTTTGCCGTCGTGGCAGGCGAAGTGCGCAGCCTTGCCAAACGGGCGACCGAGGCTGCCTGCAATACCCAGAATTTACTGGACGGCACGATGAAGCGCGTGGCGGATGCCACCATCGCCATCAAGAGCGTGAATACGGATTTTGAAGACATCATTGAATCCGCCACAGCCTTAGGAGAAAGAAACGAAAGCATTACCCAAGCCGGTGTACAACAAGCCCAGGGTTTGGAAGAAATCACAAAAGCCATAGATCAGATCAATCAGGTCACACAGGATGTGGCGGCCAGCGCTGAAGAAGCAGCCGCATCCTCTGAAGAGCTTACCGGGCAGGCCGAGGAGATGCGGACCATTGTTGCAGAACTGTCATAGATGGTTCATGATAACGGGCATATTTTCAGCTTTTCTGAGAGAGAATGACAATGATCCAAACAGTATTTTTCTCGACAATGGTCA
>JBAXVB010000300.1:0-4926 GCA_037129415.1 Deltaproteobacteria bacterium | reverse complement strand
CAACTGAATCCATATTTGATCTGGGATGGCGCACTGTCCACCCCGGGAGATTACCGTTTCTATTTTGCCATTGATGATAATAATGACGGAATATTTGACGGTACATGGCAGGGAAGCGCCGCGCTATATGTATCGAAGCCATAGAAGGGGTAGCCAGGGTACGAAATTTTCAAACAAACGCCCAAACTTACACAAGGAGACTTCAATGAAAAGACAAGAGCTGATGTGGATATTTGTATGCTTTGCTTTATCGCTGTTCACAGCAGATGTGTGGGCGTCTCTTGTTCCGGATACCGGCCAGACAAAGTGCTATAACGCCACAGTCGATATTCCTTGTCCTTCATCTGGTCAACCATTTTATGGTCAGGACGCCCAATATACCAGCAATCCAATGTCATACACCAAGCTGGATGGCAGCGGCAATGCGCTGTTGGATTCGGCTGAGTCGTGGGTTATGGTGAAGGACAATGTTACCGGCCTGGTCTGGGAGATGAAAAATAACAAGGATGGCAAGCCAGACTACAGCAACCCCCACGATGCTGATAACATTTATACATGGTACGACAGCAATCCTGCTACCAACGGTGGCGATCCAGGAACACCAGGTGCTGGTACATGCACCGAGGACTTTATCAAAGCCTTGAATGATGCCAACTATGGCGGTAATAACGACTGGCGGCTTCCTACAATCAAGGAACTGGGCTATATCGTTAGAATCGTTGGCAAGGTGCGTTTTGATCAATGACGCTCCGTGTTGCCATGTTTATGTATCCGAATAGCTTCCAACGTAGCTGTATGAGACAAGATATGGAACTTTTATGTCTGCAACCATAATTGCGAAATAGACTGTACGCGCTGGAATGC
This sequence comes from Deltaproteobacteria bacterium, assembly GCA_037129415.1. GTDB lineage: Bacteria > Desulfobacterota > Desulfobacteria > Desulfobacterales > Desulfatirhabdiaceae > RAAP-1. The sequence continues at coordinate 4,062 of JBAXVB010000300.1, read as the reverse complement.
CTAATCAAGGAGAACTGCAATACATAAATCATCCAATACGGGCCTTGTTCTATTTTCCATAACATGCTTTACAAGGAAGGAGGTAGCGCAACACAGAAAGAATGAGCGAAAAGTAGGTTATACTATAAATGTGTGCGTAATTTGCATTTTGAGCCTCCACCCCAAAGCATCCCCGCTGAGGGATGGAGAATAAAAAAATCGCAAATTATGCCCGGTCGCAGTATATTTTTAACGCATGATAAAGGAGAGCAAAATGAAACAAGTAAAAAGGAATGGGTTTATCAGTAGTCTGTTCATCATCATGTTTTTTTTCCTCACGGTCTGTCCATTGGCGGCTTCCGATGAAGGGCCTCAACTTTCGGCGGTCAACCCGCATTATCTCAACTATCTCGAACAAGTCAGACTGGGCGCACACAGCGCCGTGACTGCGGATGGTTATGCGCTGGGGCATGTTCCAGGCCCGCAGTCGCCGCCGTCTTTTAAAGGGTATAAGTCCGCCGTTTCGGCCGAGGCATTGCCCACCAGCTATGATCTGAGAACAAAAGACAAGCTGACAGCGATTCGGTATCAAGGTGATTGTGGGTCATGCTGGGCATTTGGGGCGTACAGCTCGCTGGAGTCTTATCTGAAACCCACCGAGACCACAGATTTTTCTGAGCAGCATCTCATTGATTCGCATGGATTTGATAGTGGCCCCTGCGAGGGAGGCCAGATATACATGTCTGTGGCGTACCTTTCCCGGTGGGATGGGCCGGTCTATGAAAGCGACGATCCCTACCATTATTCGTCTCCAAAATCGGTTGCTCCGCAAAAACATGTTCAGAATGTTGTATTCCTCCCGAACAGAACATCCGCAACCGATAACGCGGCCATCAAGCAGGCGGTCATGGATTATGGGGCGATAGACGCTTCCTATCACCACAGCGACAGTTGTTACAATTCGACATACAAATCCTATTACTACTCCGGAACAGAACGTTCGAATCATGAAGTCGCCATCGTAGGATGGGATGATAATTTTGATAAAAACAAATTCGAAACACCCGCACCTGGGAATGGCGCATTTATTTTCAGAAACAGTTGGGGGACCGGCTGGGGGGATAAGGGGTACGGGTATGTATCTTATTATGATTCAGTATTTGCTAGCGACGATATTTGCGCCGCAGTCAAGTCTGAGAAAACAACCAATTATTCCGGGGTGTATCAGTATGATCCATTGGGTCAAGTCTCAGCTTATTATTCGGCAACCAAGGGTACGGCATGGGGGGCGAATATCTATACCGCATCAAGCAACAATCCCATCACAGCCGTCGGTTTTTACGCCCTCAGCGTTAACACCGCCTATCAGCTCTATGTCTATACCGGTGTTTCCAGCGGCAATCCGGTCAGTGGAACACTTCTGGCATCCAGCAGTGGGACAATTGCGCTACCTGGATTTTACACAATTGCTCTTCCATCTTCGGTTACTGTCAGTTCCGGTCAAAAATTTTCGGTTGTGATCAAATTGACTACCCCAGGATACGACTACCCGGTAGCGATAGAAAAGTATCAATTCGGTTATTCCAGCAAAGCTAAATCCAGTCCAGGTCAGAGTTTCATGTCTGATGATGGTACAAAATGGGCCGATCTTATCACGGTCTGGCCTTCTGATTCTGCTAACGTATGTTTGAAAGCTTACACAGTCAGTACTGAGCCGGTGGAAACATGTAAGGCGACGATAGATAAAAATTTATTGCTCCATATACCCCATCTTTCATATGTTGATCCGAAATTGGGGACATTATCGTCTTGGGTTGATTTAGTTAGGGAGTTCAATTCTTCGTTTCCTACGTTGATACTTTTTAAATTGACAAATAGTGGTGTTATAACAAATCCTTCTTTTCCATGTGCAGCATCAACATTATCCGCCGATTTTGCAATCCATATTCCTGATGTTCTGTTTCCGTATGGAAGCACTCATTACTGGCTTGATATGGAATACAGTTCGGCTTTTTCTACTGCGGAAGATTACTACTTTGTTGCTACAGACTATGGAGTTGTTTCTAATTAAGTTGGAACCTTGGTAACGACGATGTCCATTTCTATTTTGCCATTGATGATAATAATGACGGAATATTTGATGGCACATAGAAGGGGTAGCCAGGGTACAAAATATTGTGAACGGGCATAACTTTCCGTTTTTAAATCTCCACCCTCCCTCCCCCGCTGGGGGAGAGAGAAATCAATTCGTCAACCACAGGAAAGGAGAAGGTATGTTCAAAATACCGAGAGTGGTTATCGGCATTTTTATTCTGATGATTGCTGCGGCTGCATGGTCATCGCCGGTTCCGGAGACCGGCGTGACGCAGTGTTACAATGAAACCACCGATCACCTGCCCGTCGCCGGGTCAGGCTTTTTACGGGCAGGATGCCAACTACACGATCAACCCGATGTCTTACACGAAGCTGGATGCCAGCGGCAAATCGCTACCGTATTCGGCCACATCCTGGACAATGGTGAAAGACAACGTCACCGGTCTGATCTGGGAGATGAAGACCAACAAGGATGGGGTAATAAACTACAACGATCCTCACGATGCCGACAACACCTACACCTGGTACGACAGCAATCCGGCGACCAACGGCGGTAATGCCGGAACACCGGGTAACGGCACGGATACGGAAGACTTCATCAAAGCCTTGAACGATGCGCATTATGGCGGATGCCAACCCTCAATGAACTGACATACATTGTCAACTATAGTATCCCATATCCTGGCCCGACAATCACTACTGATTATTTCCCCAATACAGTCTCGTCCGCTTATTGGCCTTCTACTACCGAAGCCGACGATACGGGCATCGAGTTGAGCGTGGAGTTCGACTACGGCTGCATCGGTTTCCCCAATAAGCTCTCCAGTTACTACGTCCGCGCTGTTCGTGGGGGGCAGTCTGGGTCATTGGATAATTTGGTTATTTCTCCTCTGAGCCAGACGGTAACAAAGGACGCTGGCAGCACAACTTTCGACATATCCAAAACCGGCACCGGCACCATCCCCTGGAGGGCCGCCGTAACAGCGGGTTCCGACTGGCTGTCGATCTCTTCCGGAGCTGAAGGAACAGCTGAAGGAACGCATACCGGCACCATTACCTGTGCATACACAGCCAACACCAGTACATCATCGCGTACTGGAACGATTCGGGTGACGGCATACGGTGACGGCACCAGCACCAAAGATGTTACTGTTATACTTACACAGGCAGATGCATGTACGGCAACGATAGATGCTAAGTTATTGCTCCATATACCCTATCTTTCATCTGGGAAATTATTGCGTTGGGCTGATTTAGTTAATGTGTTCGATGATAAGAATCCTACGTTGATACTTTTTAAGTTGACAGATTATGGTGTTATAGGAAATCCTTTTTTTTCATGTAAAGCATCAACATTATCAGATGATTTGAAAATAATCCATATTCCTGATGTTCTGCTTCCGGATGGAGTGACTCATTTATGGGTGGATATGGAATACAGTTCGGCTTTTTCTACTGCGGAAGATGACTACTTTGAAGCTAAAAACTACGAAATTGTTTCTAATTAAATGTCAACCTTGCTAACGGCGATAAACACTTAATAACTTACCTGTCCTGATTATTCATCTGGCTGAGCTTCTCCAGGTATCCCATATATACTGGTGAACCTCAGCCATTGAGGAGCTTGTGAACCAGCGGAGCAAATAAATTAATTTTGCAGAAAAAATGAGCGAAAAGGAGAAACTGTATGAACAAAACAAGGGTACCGGCATTTTGTATCATGTTTTTGATGATGGCTGCAATTGTATGGGCTGTACCGGTGCCGCACACTGGCCAGACGTCTGGGATTGTATTCCAGTTACAAGATTCAGCACTGGGTGAATATCAATGACAAATCCGCTTTGAAAAGGAGCAAAAAAAGTTGAAAAAAATCTCTGCATTTATCGGTTGTTTTGTTCTGGTACTTCCCTTTCTGTCATATGGTTTTGACTGCATGTTAAGATTCGAATAATGTAACGCTTTTTTTTCGCTCGAAAAGCGCAATACATC
>JBAXVB010000030.1:0-23115 GCA_037129415.1 Deltaproteobacteria bacterium | reverse complement strand
GCCGTTATTAAAACCTGCATGCCCGGTCACAGTTACCGAATGTGGATTGATCCGGTTGATTTTAAGAACGAGAATAACGGTGTCGTGGTGCTTTCCTGCCCGAACCAGTTTTCAAAGAAACGAGTACTTGAGCATTACAGCGATCTGATCTTGTCGGAAATGCAGAAGATTTCGGGCAAGTCCTGTCAGATTACTATGGAAGTATCCGAAAAGCGTCCCGCCTGTCAGGGGCAACCGGATATCAGCTATCAAAAACCACTTTTCCCCCAGGCTGAGGCTCAGCCTTCAAGCGGCAGATTTTTAAGAAGAGATTATACATTTGATCAGTTTGTGGTTGGCGGTAACAATGATTTTGCCTATTCAGCATCCCTGGCGCTGGCCTCCCGAAAGAAAACCCAGCAACATTCCCTGTTTTTGCTTTCAAAAACCGGCATGGGAAAAAGCCATCTGGTCCAGGCTGTTGGCAACCATATATTAACGGAAAATCCGGCGGAGAAAGTTTATTATATTACCGCGGAAGATTTTTCCAATGAAATGGTTTCCGCCTATCAACATGATTCCATCGACCAGTTCAAGAAAAAATATCGAACCGGCTGCAATGTTCTGCTACTGGATGATGTGCACTACCTCAGCGGCAAGAGTCAAACGCAAGTCGAGCTGGCCATGACACTGGATACCCTGTATGATTCAGGGAAAAAAATTATTTTTACCAGTTCTTATCTTCCGGGAGACATCCCAAAGCTGAATGACAAACTGCGCTCAAGGCTGTCCAGCGGTTTGATTTCAGCCATTGACCCGCCCAATTTCAGAACGCGGGTCAGAATTCTTCAAAAAAAGGCGACAACCAATGGCGTTATTATTCCGGAAGACATTACCCAGTATCTGGCAGGTGAACTGACTGAGGATGTGCGCCAATTGGAAAGTGGCTTGATCGGCATTACTGCCAAATCATCCCTTTTGGGCGCTCCGATTGATATGGCGCTTGCTGAAAGCGTTATTAAAAATATTGTCCGTCAGCGTAAACTCATCACCATCGACGGAATCAAAAAATTAGTTTGCCAGGAATTCAACGTTTTGCCTCATGATATCGTCTCTGCTTCCCGCAAACAGGCTATTGTAAGACCAAGACAGATTGCAATGTATTTATCCCGGCGCTATACAGACTCGCCCCTTCAAGCCATTGGAAAGTGCTTTAATCGTTATCATGCAACAGCACTACATTCCATTAGCGTCATCGAAAAAGGAATCCGGGACAACCGCTCTCTACAGAAACAAATCGAATACATCTGCGCCAAACTTGAGGAAGGTATCTGCTGATGTACTGCGAGCGGGCACAATCTTTCGCAGTAGAGCCGGCATCCTGCCGGCTCTACCTGTGCTTTCCGACGAAAGAAACAAATGCCGGACCCCATATAAAAAGGGTTGGACGGCATGTCGCAAGAGGCGGTTACTGGCATTTCTCGGAAAACATTTCAGAATACATCAAGTCTTCCAGAATTTCAGCCCGGATGTGGTAGCTACTTTCAATGGCGCAGCGTAAACTGAGAGCACAAAACTTGAAACACATGCGATCTTCGGAATTAAAATCTCCAAGACATCCCAGATCATCGCTTAGCACTTGAGCAGTAACAACCTTCTTTTTTTTCATTCCTGTTCCTTTAGTAGTCTGAGCATATCCTCATGTATCCATCCATTGGTTGCAAGTATCTCGCTGCCGTAGATTGAAAATGCCCGATTTGAAAAATCCGTGATGTTCGCACCTGCTTCCCGCGCAATCAAATAACCGGCAGCCGTGTCCCAAGGCTTCAGATTCTGTTCCCAGAATCCTTCAAATCGTCCGCACGCCATAAAGCAAAGATCCAGGGAAGCCGAACCCAGCCGCCGAACGCCTTGGGAAGCCATCATGCAGTTTGAAAACCGCATCATCGCCTCTTGAAAAATTTCGCTGAAATTATATGGAAATCCGGTAACAAGAAGGCTTTCCGAAATCAGGCTGGTTTCAGAGACATGAATCGGCCTGCCATTAAGCTGGGCGCCCTGCCCCTGTACCGCCGTAAACAATTCGCCGGTCACCGGGTTCAGAACAATGCCTACAGCGATTGTTCCTTCCATCTCAAATGCAATGGAAACCCCAAACAACCCAAGCTGGTGTGTATAATTGGTGGTTCCATCCAGCGGGTCGATAATCCATCTACTCCCCTGATTTTCGCCGCTCATTCCACTTTCTTCAGCCAAAATGGCATGATCTGGAAAGACCTTATGGATCGACTCTATGATGACTTTTTCTGAGCCAATATCCGCTTCGGTGACCAGATCAATGGCGCCTTTGTGGTCTGGAGTCTTGATTTTTCCCAGAAAAGAGCAAAGTACCCGCCCGCCGTTATAAGCGGCGCCGATTCCAACATTTTTTATGCGTTCAAGATTCATATCGTTAGTTTCGCTTATATGCCCTTTCCAGAGGATGTCAACCTTTTTGTCGCTGTTCAATGGCTTCAGCCATCGCTTCAATCAACTGCAGCAACGTGGCTTTGTTATTGGCGGAAATGGCAATGCCGCCATAGTAGTTCAAACAACGTTCAACATCCTCTTGAGCCAGTGCATCCTGCTTGTTCAGCACCCGCAGGGTGGGGATTTGATTCAGCTCCAGACTTTCCAGAATAGTTTCGACAGATTGAATCTGATCCTCGCAGCGGGGATTGCTGATATCTATCACATGCAGCAACAAATCAGCAGTTTCAAGCTCTTCAAGCGTAGCACGAAAGGCAACCTGCAAATCCTTGGGAAGATTCTTGATGAAACCGACGGTATCCGTGATAATCACATCGATATCCTTGGGAAATCTGAGCCTGCGGCTGGAGGGATCCAGGGTTGCAAAAAGCCGCTGCTCCGCAAGCACCTGGCTCTGGGTCAGGGTATTTAGCAGCGTTGATTTGCCTGCATTCGTGTACCCGACAATTGAGATCACCGGCAGACCCTGCTTGCGGCGCCTGGCTTTTTGCTGGCTGCGCTGCTGGACCACTTCGGTCAATGCCTTTTCCAGGCGGACAATGCGATCTCTGGCCCGCCTTCTGTTGATTTCAAGTTTGGTTTCGCCAGGACCCCTGCCACCTATACCGCCGGTCAATCGGGACATGGCGGTGTTTTTCGTAACCAGCCTCGGCAGCAGGTATTTAAGCTGAGCCAGCTCCACCTGGAGTTTGCCCTCGCGAGACCGGGCCCGCTGCGCAAAAATATCCAGAATAAGCTGAGTCCGGTCAATGACCTTCATCTCGATCTGATCAGCAATAGTACGAATCTGCGAAGGGTTGAGTTCCTGATCAAAGATGATAAGATCAGCCCCTTTTTGAATAGCCAGCATCGCAATTTCCTGAAGCTTGCCGGTACCCATCAAAAACCGTGGATCCGCCTGTCTGCGGTGCTGAAACACAGTATCCACAACAAATATACCGCCGGAACCTGCAAGTTCTTCGAGTTCACTCAAAGAATCCATGGCGGACTTGCGCGATTCCGTCGAAACGCTGACAAGAAGCGCTCTTTCCTGCCCCTGCATGGAACCAGTTTTGGATTCCCGCACAATGCTGGCCTGCCCCAGTTCGGATTCAATAGCCTGAATGAGATTCAGACAGCCCATATTCAATTGACTGGCCGGAAAAGGCGGTAGAATTCGATACGGAGCAGTAGCAGATGCCGATGGCAGGATGTGCGCCGCCATAACTTCCAGGGGCTGTCCATCCGGCGTCATGGTCAGGACCGCCATGATATCCAGACGCAGCAGCGACAGATCTGTCAGGTCATCATGGGAAAGCGGCTCGGCTTTCAAATGGGTGTGAATGCACCGGATTCCCTTGAGCCGATCCGAAGCGCTCCGGTATTCGCTGAGATCAGGAAGAACAATGCCGTGATAATCCCCGACAATGACCGATGTCACCTTGCCCTGACGGTTGACCAAAATCCCGATCTGATGCCGGATTTCATGGGAAACCCGGCATAGTTCATCTGCGATTTCCGGGGAAACGAGGTACTCGGAAGTAACACGCTTGTCGTAAATGTCTTCAAGACAGGCTATCTGGCTGGCCTTTAATCCGGAAATATTTCCGTGTAGTTTTTTCATCAGGTTTCCGGCGCTGGATTTTCAAAACGGGTATAGGCCTTCAGGAACGTAAGCGGCGCAAGGCCAGTCGGTCCATTTCGATGTTTGGCCACAATTACTTCGGCCTTTCCCCGGTTCGGATTGTTTTCATCACGGTTATAAACTTCGTCCCGATAAATAAAGGTTACGACATCTGCATCCTGCTCAAGAGCACCGGATTCCCGCAAATCCGATAACTGGGGACGTTTATCGCTGCGCTCTTCCAGCTTTCGGTTCAACTGGGACAGCGCCACAATAGGCAGGTCCAGCTCTCTGGCAAGCGATTTGATGGATCGGGATATTTCGGAGATTTCCAGATCCCTTCGATCATTGGATTTCGAACTTTTCATGAGCTGAATATAATCAATGACTATCATTCCCAGTTTTTTTTCCATTTTTAATCTTCTCGCTTTTGCCCGGATGGTCATGGACGATATTTCCGGAGAGTCGTCTATGTAAATCGGCGCTTCGGAAAGAACCCCGGCGGCGTGCGTGAGCCTCTCCCAGTCTTCGTCGCTGAAAAAACCATCCCGCACCCTTACAGAGTCAATTCTGGCCTCGGAGCAAAGCATCCGCATGGAAAGCTGCTCTTTGGACATTTCCAGAGAAAATATCGCACATGGAACATTGTGGTCAACAGCGGCATTTCGAACAATATTCAGGGCCAGAGCGGTTTTTCCCATACTCGGGCGCGCCGCCAGAATGATAAGATCCGACCTCTGAAATCCGGATGTCAGATGATCCAGCCCGGTGAAACCTGTGGGTACGCCAGTCAAAAAGGTTTTATTGCCCTGGCGTTCTTCCAGCTTGTCAATATTGTGGTCAACCAAGGTAGAGATATGATCGAAGGCAGGCTTGATCTTGTTTTCGGAAATCTCGAAAATAGCGGTTTCTGCAAAATCCAGAACATCGTCAACCTCACCCTGATCTTCAAAACACCTTTTGACGATATGATTGGCTTTTTCAATGAGTCGGCGCAAACAGCCTTTGTCATGGATGATTCTGGCATAATGAACCGCATTGACGGCGACAGGAACCGACTCCAGTATCTGTACGATACTGGATACGCCGCCCACGGTCTCAAGATACCCTCTGGCTTTCAGGGCATTGGTCAGGGTAACCAGGTCAACAGGCTCCCCCTTGCCAAATAGTTCCAGCATGGTTGCATATATTTTCTGATGGGCGGATCGATAAAAATCATCCGCAGCCAGGACTTCAACAATGTCCATCAGGGTGCTGTTGTCATGAAGAATAGAGCTGATAATGGCTTCTTCAGCTTCGAGACTGTGGGGAGGAAGGTGGTAAAGGGATGGGTCTTGTTGGGATTTCATAAGGAATAACCAGACAAATGTATGCCAGACAAATTAAGCCGAATGCAACCATTCACTCCCCCTCCCAGCGGAAGGGAGCCGGGGGGAGGAGTCTGGCATCAAATTTGACTCAACCGTATTTAGTCAGATACGATTTCGATCGTAATTTCAGGCTCAACGCCTTTGTAAACGCGAATCGGAATTCGGTATGAGCCCAGAGTTTTTATGGGCTCTTTCATCAGGATCATTTTCTTTTCCACGATGATTTTCTTGGCAGCCAGCGCGTCAATGATATCGCGAGTTGTGATAGAGCCATAGAGTCGGTTCTCGTCACTGACCCTGGCGGGAATGGTGCAAACAATGCCTTCCAGTTTTTTGGCCATTTCTTCAGCAATGCCAATTTCCTTGGCGATTTGAAGATCGACCCTGACCTTCTGCTGTGCAAACAGTTTGTGGTTTTGCACACTGGCCAGAACAGCCTTTTTCTGGGGAAGCAAATAATTCCGCGCATATCCATCGGCAACTTTGACTTCGCTGCCGATAATGCCCAGAGATTCAATGGTTTCAGTTAAAATGACTTTCATAGTATCCTCCACATATCACAAAGCTGACCCGCCTGCGTCCCGCATCCGGCAGGACTCACGACTCACTGCTCAGCTTTTCATTTTTATTAATTTTTCTAAAATCAATCCATAAATCGAAAAAACCCAGGCCAATAACCAGCATGGAAAACAATTGCTGCACCCCGATAAGGCCATATAGCACCCATCTTAAAAGCCGCGGAAACTTCCTTTTATCAAAATAAAACGAGACAATGGAAATCCCCTGAATGAAATAAATCATGATCAGGGCAATCACGATATTCAGCCCGATAATCTTCAGGGATTTTACCGGAATCAGCAGCAGCAAGCCCCCGACAATCACGACCCAAACCAGAACTTCAGGCGACTTCCATTGGGTCAGACTGCCAAAATCCGGAGTTTTAAGCCCTCTGAATTTCACCAGCGATCTTGTCATAAGCAAATTGACCCAGGTTACAAAAAGGGCGGACATGACTGCAATCCCCGGAATAACCCGAACCAGCACGTACTGAATTGTCTCCAGCGACCGTGAAAGAGTCTGAAGGGTTTCTTCGGGCATCGACATTTGCCGATACAACTCCAGAGTCATATCCAGATTCTGCTTGACATAAAGATTAACAAGACTGCTGAGCTCAGTCTGTTTGAAAGTGCTATAAAATAACGCCAATGCAACGCCGGAACCGACGACCGACAGACAGGGATAAAGAACCGTCTTTTCAACAGATGCACCCTCTTCCAACATACCCCCAAGCACAAAACCCAGCACAAGAAGCACCGCAAACAGCGCAAGATCAAATGAAAAGCCTTCCGCCATGATCGTCATGATGATCCCGCTTATGACCAGTATCAACCCACCGGCGGATTTTCCCAATTTATACCGGTAATAACTGACCGGCAGTGGAATCACCATAGCGCTGATGAACCCAATGATGGGAATATACAGGGTAGCGGCAAATATCAGGCAGGTGAAGCCCACGCCGGCCGCACTTTTTTTCAGTACATCCCCATCCATTGCTAAAAACACAGGGCACATCCTCTTTGCATCACCTTCAGGGGTAAAAGCCTCAAGTTACATCTCGACAGATCCGACAAAGGGCAGCATGGCAATGGTTCTGGCACGCTTGATAGCCTCAGTCAACAAGCGCTGGTGCTTGGCGCAAGTTCCCGAAATACGCCTGGGAATGATTTTGCCCCGTTCGGTTGTAAAATATCGAAGAGACTTTGAATCCTTGTAGTCAATCACAATAGTGGCGTCTGCACAAAAACGGCAGATTTTCCGGCGATGAAAAACCCGTTTCTTGCGGGTTACGGGTTTACGTTTATTTGAACTGTATGGAGCCATATTTATTCCTCCTCCTCATTATTTTCGAATGATGAATCGACGTCTTCATCAAATAGCGATTCCGGTTCGCCGGAGATGTCGTCCACAACAGGCTTAACGGGCGAAGACTTGGCAGCAGCGATTTCTTCCCTGATTTTTTCGACATCGGCATCATCCGCCAGCATGATGGTCATAAATTTCAAAAACCGATCATTTATTCGGAAAAACCGCTCCAGTTCATCTACCACAACACCGGTACCGCAGTAATCGAGGCGGAAATAATATCCTCTTATCTTTTTTCGAATTGTATATGCCAGCCGTTTAATTCCCCATTCTTCAAGTTCAATCAATGATCCATTCTTCTGTAAAATGACATCTTTGAGCTTGTCACAAAGGGAATTGCGTTCATCCTCGGGAACATCAGGATCAACGATCACAATTGTTTCATACCTTCTCATAAAGCCTCCTTGTGGATATTAAGCCCTGAAACCATTCAGAGCAAGGACGTGGAACCCCACCAGCCGTATCAGTTACATCTGACTGATTGTTTAAGGTTCCCTAAATTTTTTAGTATAGCCTTAAGCGTATCAGGAAGTCAACACCAAACAAAATGACAAAGGTTCCTGCTAAATTTCCACATCGCCGCCAACATCACGGGAGGTGATGCGGGTTTACCCCTGTTTCCTGATGGCTTGCACCACATTGACCGACACAGGAAAGCTAACAATTTATTTCTTCAATTGGCTTATCCGCCGGTCATCCATTCGGACCGGCGGAGGCTCGTTGATGGCGGCCCAGAAAACACCCATCGCCTTTATCGCTTCCATGAATTCCGCAAAATTGACCGGCTTGACCACATAAGCATTCGCCCCGTTCGCATAACAACTTGCCAGATCGCTTTCCTCACGGGATGAAGTCAGTACCACAACAGGAATAGTCCGAAGTCGGGGATCATTTCTGATATCCTGAAGTACCTGCACGCCATCCACCTTGGGCAGTTTGAGGTCAAGCAGGATCAGGATCGGGTTCACCGGCTCACGCCCGGAATAAACACCCCGTAGATGCAGATAATCAAGGACTTCCTCCCCATCCTTAAGCCACTTGATCTCGTTGGCCAAATGTATCTCCGCCAAAGCATCCAGGGTCAGTTCCACATCGTTGGAACTGTCCTCCACCAGCAGTATCCGTTTCAATTCATTCATATATTCCTCTATACGTCGCTTTGGTTAAAAGCAGAAGTTTCGAAGTGCAGCGAGCCAGCGGTTCCTAACTTCCATCATTCCTGATTTCTCAACTTCTTTCATCAACTTGGGTCATTGACGGCAGCGAAAAATAGAAAACAGCTCCGCTCCCAACCACCCCCTCCGCCCAAGACTTGCCTCCATGTCTTTGAATGATCCTGAGAACATTGGCCAAACCGACGCCGGTTCCCTCGAAATCATCGGTACGATGAAGCCGCTTAAACAGCTTGAATAGCTTGTCATAGTGCTTCATGTCAAAGCCAGCGCCATTATCTCTTACAGAAAAAATATGCTCTCCCGCGTTCTCGGGAGTGCAGGTAATGCTAATCTCGGCTCTGGTTTTTTTTCGGGTGAATTTGATGGCGTTGGAGACGAGATTCATCACAACGATCTGGAGCATGACGGGATCTCCCATGACCTCGGGCAGAGGTCCGATATTCCAGACAATATCCCGCCCTGCAATCTCTGCCTGCAAAGTATTCAACACTGCATGGATCAGCTTGTCAAAGCTGACCCGAACAACCGTCATCTCGGCGCGTCCCATCCTTGAAAATGAGAGCAGACCGTCCACCAGCATACTCATCTGCGTCGCCGAATCCGAGATTACCGCCAGGTAATGACGTATCTTTTCATCAAGGAATTCCGGAGCCTTTTTGTTCAGAAGCTCCACAAAACCGATCAGATGCCGGAGTGGAGCTTGCAGGTCATGGGACACGGAATAGGAAAACATCTCCAGCTCCCGGCTTCGCTCCTTAATCCGCTGCTCAAGGGTCTCATTGGCGTGGCGCAACCCATCCTCGGCCTGCTTGCGGGCGGTAATGTCAACCATAACGGTAAGGAAGTATTGCTGTTCCGCTATACTGATTGTTTCGCCCGACAAGAGGCCGTCGAGGATCGCCCCGTCCTTGCACAAAACCGCCAGTTCGAAGTCGGCGACGCGCCTATCCGCCCTTAGTTTACCCGCAATCGCGGCCATCTGCTCCGTGTCCTGGAGGAGACCGAGTTCGGCGACGGTTTTGCCGATGACCTCACCTCTGGAATAGCCGAGTGACTTCAGGAAGGCATCGTTGACATCGGTGAACCGCCAACCCTTTGCGGTGGTGAGAGCCATCAGAGCCGGGTTGTTGCGAAACAACCGTTCGAAGCGCTGCTGCGCTTCCTGCTCAGCAGTCAGGTTCTTTGATATACCGAAGAGACAGTTCATGCCGTTCCACTGGCCTAAACGGACTCGCGTCTCCACCGGGATGACGCTGCCATCCTTGCGTACCAGCGGCAGGAGACAGCTTTCTAGCTCGCCCCGTAACATTGCAGCGAAAATTTCCTCGGCCTCCAGTCTCTTATCCGCCGGATAAATATCCAGCAAGTGCATGGCCGCGAGTTCTTCGGAGCTGTAGCCCAATGTTTGCGTGACGGCGACGTTGGTGAAGAGCAGCCGTCCATCAGGCATTCCAACCGTGATCATGTCGGTCATGGACTCGAAGAAGGCGCGAAAATTTGCATCGCTTTCACGCAGGGCCACCTCGACCAGCTTCTGCGCGGTGATATCCCAATTTGTGCCGGTCATGTGCAAGGGTTGGCCGGTGGCATCACGCTGGACAAGTGCGAGAGAGCGGATGTTGCGTATGGTCCCGTCTGACCAAACAACGCGGAACTCCGTGTCGTATTTTTTTTCGCCCCGCAACGCAAGCTGGGCTTCTTCGTCGCCCATCAGCCGGTCCTCCGGGTGTAGCACAGCCGTCCAAGCCTCGTAAGCACCGCCGAACATATCCTGCGTAATTCCGTAGAGGCGAAACATCTGCTCATCCCAAACCAGCCTGTTGTTGACAACATCATAGTCCCAGATGCCCACACCACCTGCTTGTGCAGCCAACGTCAAACGGTCGGTTGACTGTCGTAACATTTCCTCTGCATGATTGCGCTCGTTGATGTCATGCAAAATTGTTTGCAGAACGTTGTGCTTGATTTCCTCAGCCTGATTTCGCTCGGTGATATCATGCACAATCCTGGTTTCCTCCGCCTGGTAGCGCTCGTAAATGTCATGCAAAATTGTTTGCAGAACATTGTTCTTGATTTCCTCCGTCTGATAGCGTTCGTAGGTGTCGTGCAAAATTGTTCGCAGAACGTTATGCTTGATTTCCTCCACCTGCTTGCGCTCTGTGATATCATGAATAATCAAGTGCAATATGCTGCGCCCGCCAAAATGGATGCTGCTTGCCGACACTTCCACATCCCGCACAGAGTTATCCGCCAGACGGTGTTTGAACTGGAACCGCTTGCCCTGTTTCGGTAAAACTGACGGCATGACCTGCCGGGCTTTGGGAGCAAGCAGGATGTTGATGTCAGTGATAAGCATGGTCAGCAACCGCTCCCTCGGATAGCCGTAAAAACCTATCGCTGCGGCATTGGCTTCAACAATTGCACCATCTGCTGGATTAATCAGCAGCATCGCCGCTGAATTGTTGACGAATTGGTTGTGGTATGATTCCTCGCTTTCTCTGATATCCACGGTCAACTGATCCGCCAACTGCTGCGCCTTGAATCGGGTGTTCAAAAGGAAAATGTGCAGCCAGAACAACAGCAGGCTGATGATCGTCCCAGCGGAAAGAACGCCATAGATGCGGCCATACTCCAACTGTCCATCTGTCTGGGTGAAGCGCAGGTACCAGATGTAAATAGTGACAACTGCCGTGGCGATCAGCCCGGCGGATAACAGAACCCAAGCCAACCAAATACTTTTGCGAACTGTGTTTTGATCCGACAATATTTTTTCAGTTCCTGTCTGTATTTATATGATTTGAATGATGAATAATGATTTTCCTCCTTGAGATGGGTAATAGCTTCCATCATCATCAAAACCAGCGGAGTTCGTTCAGCTTCGGGGATATCGGATATTTTGGAATTTAAACAATCATTTCTTCTTTCTCGGAAATACAATTTGTGTTATTGCTCGACTACCTGAAAACAATTCTGAACGCAACCTAATTTAGCCCAGTGGCGAATATGGGACATGGATATTCGGCCAACATGCAGGGTTTTTCTGTCCGAAATTATTCAAATATTACTTTTTTGACCATAATATATTGAATTTCGGGTAACTGTCCCATTTGCTCCCGGAATATGATAAACATAGTAACGGTGTATTGCCATGACGATTATGTCCGAACATTTCATTTTATTGGTTGACGATGAACAATCCATTACCCGATCGCTCCAGCGCCTGTTCCGAAAAGAAAAATGCCATGTACTGACAGCCTCAAGTGGGCAGGAAGGCCTGGATATTATTTCCGTTTTTGATAAACCATTATCCTTGATCATATCCGACCAGCGGATGCCGGAAATGACCGGCGCCCAGTTTTTAGAAAAAGCAAGAGCCCTGGCCCCGGATGCTCATCGGTTTCTATTGACCGGATATTCGGATGTAAATGATATTCTGGATGCTGTCAACAAAGGGGAAATTCACAGGTATCTGATCAAACCATGGAATGATAACGATCTACTGCTTCAGGTTCGAAGCGCCCTTGAAGCTTATGAACTAAAAGCTGAAAACAGGAGACTCAATGCACTAACAGCCCAGCAAAATGAGGCATTAAACGAACTCAACCAGAATCTGGAAACGAATATCAGGGAGCGAACCCTGGAAATCCTGCTGAAAAGCCAGGCACTGAAGGAAGCCAATACATCTCTGGAAAGAAGTTTCGTTGACACCATAAGACTTTTATCCTCCACAGTTGAAACCCTTAACCCCAGATTGGGAAGCTATCTGAATTTTGTAGCTCAACTGGCTAAACGAATGGGCCAGGGTTTTGGTCTGGACAAGCAGGAACAGGATCAAATTGAAATAGCAGGACTATTTCATGACATCGGTCTTCTCGGCCTCCCCCAGACACTGCTTCAAAAAGACGTGGAGGATATGGTTGAGTCTGAATTAAAACTTTTTAAACAGCATCCGACTATCGGACAGATATGTCTTCAGCCAGTTGAAAGAATGGACGCTGTCAGCTCCATTGTCTTTTCTCACCACGAGAATTATGATGGCAGCGGATTCCCCAGCGGGTTAAAAGGGGAAAAGATTCCGCTTGGTGCAAGAATTATTCATGTTGCTGCAGATTACACCGATTCAATTCGGAAATGGCCAAAGGATATTATTGCAATTCGGCAACGGGCAGTAAAGTATTTAGGCCATTCCGTTAAAAATGTTGTTACAGAAAACCCTCAAATTCTCATACAGGAAATTACCAAACAAATCCTTTTCAGGAAAGCCAATCACCAATATGATCCGCTCGTAATCAATAAACTGGTTCAGATATTGGAAGAGGATCAGGAGAAAAACTGGAAACCCGGAGAAAAATCTATTTCAATTTCCTTATTGTTCCTCAAACCTGGAATGAAGTTAACGCAGGAACTTCGAGTCAACGACGGCAGACTGCTGCTGGCAAGGGGCAGCGTACTGAACGCTACAACGATTGCCGCCATTCAAAAACTGGCGAAAATAATTATGATTGACAAGAGGATAGATATATCCGTTGATTAGGGAATGATTTGGACGGAAGTTCCAAATTTCGACAATATGCAGGGTTTTTCTGTCCGAAATTATTTAGATATTACTTTTATGACCATAAACTATTGAATTTACCGGTAACTGTCCCCTTTGCTCCCGTAACCTGATAAACATAGTAACGGTGTATCGCCATGACGCTTATGTACGAACATTCCATTTTATTGGTTGACGATGAACAGTCCATTACCAGATCGCTTCAGCGCCTGTTTCGCAAAGAAAAATACCAGGTTTTGACAGCCTCAAGCGGGCAGGAAGGCCTGGATATTCTGTCCACTTTTGATAAACCATTGTCCTTGATCATATCCGACCAGCGAATGCCGGAAATGACGGGTGCACAGTTTTTAGAAAAAGCCAGAGTCTTGACCCCGGATACCAATCGGTTTCTATTGACCGGATATTCAGATGTAAAGGACATTCTTGATGCTGTCAACAAAGGGGAAATTCACAGGTATCTGACCAAACCCTGGAATGATGACGATCTGCTGTTTCAGGTTCGAAACGCCCTTGAAGCTTATGAACTAAAGGCCGAAAACAGGAGACTCAATGCGCTGACAGCTCAGCAAAATGAGGCATTAACCGAACTCAACCAGAATCTGGAAAAGAAGATCCAGGAGCGAACCCTGGAAATCCTGCTGAAAAGTCATGCCCTGGAGGAAGCCAATACATCTCTGGAAAGGAGTTTCGTCGACACCATAAGGCTTTTATCCTCTACAATTGAAACCCTTAACCCCAAATTTGGAAGCTATCTGAATTCTGTAGCTCAACTGGCTAAGCGAATAGGTCAGGGTTTGGGTCTGAACAAGCAGGAACAAGATCAGATTGAAATAGCAGGACTATTTCATGACATCGGTCTTCTGGGCCTCCCTCAGACACTGCTTCAAAAAGATGTGGATGATATGGTTGAGTCTGAATTAAAACTTTTTAAACAGCATCCGATTATCGGACAGATATGTCTTCAGCCGGTTGAAAAGATGGACGCTGTCAGCACCATTGTTTTTTCTCACCACGAAAATTATGATGGCAGCGGATTCCCCAGCAGGTTAAAAGGGGAACAGATTCCGCTTGCTGCAAGAATTATTCATGTTGCTGCAGATTACACCGGTTTAATTTGGAAATGGCCAAAGGATGTTATTGCGATTCGGCAATGGGCAATAAAGCATTTAGGCCACTCCGCGCTGAATATTGTTACCGAAAACCCTCAAATTCTCGTACAGGAAATTACAAAAGAAATCCTTTTCAGTCGAGCCAATCACCAACATGATCCGGTCGTCATCAATAAACTGGTTCAGATACTGGAAGAGGATCAGGAGAACGACTGGAAACTCGGAGAAAAATCTATTTCAATTTCCTTATGGTTCCTCAAGCCTGGAATGAAGTTAACCCAGGAACTTCGAGTCAACGACGGCAGACTGCTGCTGGCAAGGGGCAGCGTACTGAACGCAACAACGATTTCCTCCATTCAAAAATTGTCAAAAACCATTCTGATTGAAAAGAGGGTAGATATATCTGTCGATTAGAGAATGATTTGAACGGAAGTTCAAATCGACGACCAGTCAATCCACTTCAAATAAGAGGTGAAATAAATTTCCATGAAACCTGTTTTTTTTCAACAAATAGACCGTATTCGGGAACTGCCCTCGCTTCCGGCCATTGTATTCAAGGTCAACCATCTGCTTCAGGACTTAAGCACCACGGCCGATCAACTGACCCGCATCATTGAAACAGATCAGGCAATGGCGGCCAAGATACTCAAACTTGTGAATTCATCCTTTTATGGTTTCAATTCGACAATCAGCAGCATCAACACCGCAGTGATCGTTCTGGGCTTCAACATGGTCCAGCATGCAGTGGTGTCCTTTTCAATGATGAAGGCATTTTCTCTTAAAAAAAACCTTAAGAGATTTAATATCATGGACTTTTGGCATCACTCTCTGGCGGTTTCCGTCATCAGTAAATATCTTGCAGGTCATGCCGACAAGACCCTGTCGTCAGACTGTTTCACGGCCGGCCTGCTTCACGATATCGGCAAATTAATTCTGGCGGAATATTTTCCCGAACACTTCGAAAAAATTTGGTTGACCATGGATGAATCGGGCATTTCCTTTATTGACGCTGAAAAAATGGAAAATAACGTGAATCATGCAGAAATAGGTGCCTATCTTGTGGGGAAATGGCTTCTGCCGCAGCCACTGGTGGATGCCATTCGGGATCATCACAGCGCTTTTTCCAACGATCACCGCATTTCGGCAATTATAGGTATTGCGAATTTACTGGTAAATACCTGCTGTCCAGACCCTGAAGGTCGGATTGCGCTACCGGATGGACTTTCTGATGCCCCGGCATTTTTGCTACCGCAACTGCAGACTCTGCCCCAATGGTACCCCAGGCTTCAGGTCGAAATTGCTGCAACCTGCCAGTTTTTTTCGGCACAGCAGGATGAGTGATGGTAACCGTTCAGCCCCCTCCCCAGTTTAGGGAGGGAGCATTTTTTTATGGAATAACGCCGGCTCCGCCACTGGCGTTATCCGAAGACGGTCCGCTTACCGGTATCCGGATGGTAAATGTCGCGCCCTTTCCAGGCTCGCTTTGGACATCTATGGAGCCATTATGTTTTTTGACAATGTTATAAGTCACATTCAAACCCAGTCCTGTCCCTTTGCCAACCGCTTTTGTCGTGAAAAAAGGATCAAAAATACGGGAAAGGTTTTTCGCTGCAATACCCTGACCCGTATCACTGATGATAATTTCCACATTGTCACCAGCCTCACGGGTGGTGATGCGGATTTCCCCCTGTTTTTCGATGGCTTGCGCCGCATTTACCAGAAGATTCATTAATACCTGATTGATCTGCTGCGGATAACATATTGTTTGGGGAAGATCACCGTAGTCCTTGATGATTGTCGCCTTGTATTTTAGCTCACTCCAGACAATGTTCAGAGTCGAATCAATATTCTGGTTGATGTCCGCCATCTTCAGAACATCTTCGCCAGGATGAGAAAAGTTTTTAAGATCCAGCACGATTTTTTTGATGCGATCCAGTCCTTCACAAGATTCGTGGATTAAATTGGGGACATCTTCCAGGATATGCACGATATCCAGATCAGACTCCTTTTCCTGTAAGCGGGCGGCCAGATTTTCGATTTCAATAATATCCGCACCACCGCCATTCAGATCTGAAAGCCGGTTAAAAAGCTGTCTGTACTCAGATATGATCTGGCCGATACTCTGCTGATAATCGGTTAAGGTTTTCAGATTGCTGCTGACAAAGCTAACTGGATTGTTGATTTCATGAGCCACGCCGGCAGCCAGTTGGCCAATGGATGCCATTTTTTCGGATTGCAGCATTTGAGACTGGGTCTCCTTCAAATCTTTGTCGGCCTTTTTTTGCAGGGTGATATCGCGGATGGTATGGACAATTCGCGTAATATTGCCGGACGCATCAAGGATCGGAGATATGGATACCGCCAGCCATTTGTCCAACATGGATTCCTCGATCTCAATGTGTTCCTGCATCCCTGATCTTATGGCGATTTCCATAGGACACCCGACAATGGGGCTTTTCGTATTGTGAAAAACCTGAAAGCATTTTTTACCGATCATTTCTTCAGCGGTTTTACCCAGCAGACGACAGACGGCCCGGTTCACATTAAGAATCGTTCGATCCGCACTGTGTATGGACACCCCATCCGACATGGCATCAAAAGAATCCGACCACTGGCGCGCAGCGGCAAAAATCTGCTGTTCCATCTTCTGCAGGGTGATACGTTCATGAACCTCGGCCAATGCCCTTTTTATCGCCGGACCCAACCGGGATAACCGGTGCTTCAGCACATAATCCGTGGCCCCGCTCTTCAGCGACTCAATGGCCAATTCCTCCCCCATAACTCCGGACAGGAAGATAAATGGAACATCGCAAAAGCGCTGTCGGACAATACTCAGGGCCGACAAACCGTCAAAGATGGGCAACAGATAGTCGGCCAGGATCAGATCAACACCGCCATTCTCCAGAGCCTGGATGAAATCCGGTTCCGAATCGATCAGTTCAACGCGGCAATCAGGCCAGTTCTCTTCGAGTTTTTCCCGGATCAGCTCAGCATCGACGGGACTATCCTCCAGATGCAAAAAGTGCAGTGTATCTCGCATGTCAATCTCCCCCAATAAACCTGAATATAAGAAGCGCAGCAGATCATCGGTTCTTAAATTCTGCGCTTCTTAAATTTCTCAACTTCTCAACTTCTCTCATCAACCTGGGGCGTTGTCGGCAGCGAGAAATAGAAAACAGACCCGCTTCCAACCGCGCTTTCCGCCCAAGACCGTCCACCGTGTCTTTGAACAATTCTGAGAACATTGGCCAGACCGACGCCGGTCCCCTCAAAATCCTCGGTACGATGAAGCCGTTTGAACAGATTGAACAGCTTGTCATAGTACTTCATGTCAAAACCTGCGCCATTGTCCCTGACAGAAAAAATATGCTCACCCGAATTCCCGGAAGTGCAGGCAATGCTGATTTCCGCCCTGCTTTTATTGCGGGTGAATTTGATGGCATTGGATACGAGGCTCATCATGACAATCTGAAGCATGACGGGATCGCCCATCACCTCGGGCAGAGGTCCGATATTCCAGACAATGTTCCGCCCATCATTCTCCGCCTGCAAAGTATTAAGCACTTCATGGATCAACTTGTCAAAGCTGACCCGGACGACCGTCATCTCGGAGCGCCCCATCCTTGAAAATGAGAGCAGACCGTCCACCAGCATGCTCATCTGCGTTGCCGAATCCGAAATTACCGCCAGATAATGACGAATCTTTTCATCAAGGAATTCAGGAGCATTTTTGTTCAGAAGTTGCACAAAACCAATCAGGTGCCGAAGCGGTGCTCGCAGGTCATGGGACACTGAATAGGAAAACATCTCCAGTTCCAGGCTCCGCTCCCGAACCCGCTGCTCAAGGGTCTCGTTGGCCTGACGTAATCCATCCTCGGCCCGCCTGCGCTCGGTGATTTCGTGAATAATCAAGTGCAGAACGGTGCGTCCGCCAAAATTAATGCTGCTTGCCGACACCTCCACATCTCGCAGCGAACCATCCGCCAGGCAGTGTTGAAACTCAAACCGCTGACCCTGTTTCTGCGAAACTGAAGCCATGGCCTGCCGAACTTCAGAACCGGGCAGGGTGTTGATGTCGGTGATACGCATAGCCAGCAACCGCTCCCGCGGATAGCCGTAGAAAGTAATGGCGGCAGTGTTGATGTCAATGATCGCATCATCTGCTGGATCAATCAGCAGCATCACCGCTGAATTGTTGGCGAACAGATTGCGGTATGATTGCTCACTTTCTATAGGATCAACAGTCAACTTTTTCAGTTCCTATTCTGTTTTAATAAGCATCATAACCAACTGAGTTCTTTCAGCTTCGGGAATGTCGGATAATTGGGAATTTGAACGGTCATTTCCTCTTTCCTGGAAATACAATTTATGTTATTGTTCAACTATCTGAAAACAATTCGGAACGCAACCGAATTTAGCCTGGTGGCAAAGATGGGGGGTAAGAATATCCGACCAAATATAATCCACCCAGTTTTCGCCCATTGATTTTAACGTAATCGTTCAGCCCCTCCCCCCGGCCCCCTCCCGATGGGAGAGGGAGTGAACGGTTACATTTTAATACGTTATTGATTTTCTGATTTACGAGGTATGTATGACCGTATTTCCACATACCGTGTTGTGTGTTGACGATGAAATCTCCATTCTGAATGCCTTAAAACGGCTGTTCCGAAAAGAGGAGTTCAATCTCCTGCTTGCCTCCAGCGGAGTCGACGCCCTGAAACTGCTTCAGGACAACCCGGTACACATGATCATCTCGGATCAACGGATGCCAGGCATGAGTGGAACAGAACTCATGTCAAAGGTAAAGGAACTTTATCCCGATGTGATCCGGATCATCCTGACTGGCTATACCGACGTAGATACCATTACCGAATCCATCAACAAAGGCCATCTTTACAAGTTTTTTCTTAAACCCTGGACTGGTCAGTCTCTGACGCTGGAAATCCGTCAGGCCCTGGATCAATTCGATCTGCTGCAAGCCAATAAGTCACTTCATCAAAAAGTTCTTGAACAAAATGAAGCATTTCGACAGATCAATGACAATCTTGAAATTCTTGTAAAGGAAAGAACCCATGATGTGGAAATTCAGAATAAGGCGCTGGCGCTTTCACATGCGATTCTTGAGGATTTACCCGTTCCAATCATCGGTGTGAGTACTGAATTGATGATTGTGCTGATAAATAAGGCCGTGCGTGAGGTTGATACGGGAATTCAGATCGGCAGGCCTGTTTCGGATTACCTTTCCGAAGACAGCGAAAAGAAAATCATTGAGGTGATGGAATCCGGCATACAGCAAACTCTTTCCAGAACATCCCTGGGATCATGCCTGCGGAATATCGATATAACGCCCCTTTCCGGAAGATTTTCCGGAAGGGGGGTGGTTCTAACAGTTAACGAGTGTGATTGTTAGGTTAGTTTGCTGCGTCATCCAGCACCTTTCTCACCATCGTGGCCAGATCGCCGGTTGCAACGGGTTTCATGAGAAACCCTTTGATGCCCATGGACATGGCGCGATTCACATCGTTTTCATCGCTGAAACCCGTACAAATAATGATCGGAATCCCCGGTTTTATCAAAATCAATTCCCTTGATAGTTGCTCACCGGTCATAAGCGGCATGCCCTTGTCGCTGATTACCAGATCAAAGTGCCCAGGATTGGCTTTGAAAGCAGCCAAAGCATCCAGGCTGCTCGTTCGGGCAGTTACCTGATAACCCAGCCTTTCGAGCATAATCTGTTCCATTCGAGCAATCGGCTCTTCATCATCAACCAGCAAAATTCTCTCCCGGCCAGTTGGATATTCTCTGGTGACAACGGCGGACTTACTGTCATTAGCGTCTAATAAAAGGGGCAAGTACACATGAAAGGCGGTTCCCTTTCCGACCTCGCTATAGACCTGGATATCCCCACCGTGTTCCTTCACGATGCCGTACACTACGGAAAGTCCAAGTCCCGTGCCCTTTCCCAGTTCTTTGGTGGTAAAGTAGGGATCGAATATTTTATCCATCAACGTTTTGTCGATTCCCGTTCCAGTATCGGACACGATTATGCATGCGTATCCGCCGGCCAAAAGCCGGATGGAATATTCTGATGTTACATCCGGTGGCCCCGTCTCTTTCAGCTCAATATCTATCGTTCCGCCATTTCGCTCAACTGCGTGATAGGCGTTGGTGATCAGGTTCATGGCAATCTGATGCACCTGGGTGGGATCTGCAGAAACCATGCCGCAATCAGGTTTGATATGACTTGTGATTTCGATATTCATGGGTATTGTTGACCGCACCAGCCTCAGTACCTCTTTAAGTATAGACTGAATCTTGATGGGCAATTTCTGGGGTTTGGATTGACGGCTGAAGGCCAGGATTTGTTTGACCAGATCACTGCCCCTTTGTGCGGATTTATAAATTTGTTCAATGCTTTTATGCTCAGGGTTGCCTGATGGAATATCATCAAGCAGCATCTCTGAAAGGCCGCTGATCGGAAACAGAATATTGTTCAGATCATGGGCAATGCCGCCGGCAAGAAATCCAATGGACTCCATTTTTTGTGCGTGCCGAAGCTGAGCTTCGAGTTTGGCATTCTCTTCCTCGTCATGCTTGCGCTCAGAGATATCAAGACAATGACCGATATAACCGATAAATTCCCCCCTACTGTCGTAGCGAGGACACCCATCATCAATTATCCAGCGGTATTCGCCATCGTACCGGAGCATACGATACTCCATGCTGAATTTCTCACGCCGATCAAACGCCCCGACATAAATATCCAAACAGCTTTGCAGGTCATCCGGATGCACACCTTCCGCCCAGCCATTTCCCATTTCCTGTTCAAGTTTACGCCCTGTGAATTCGAGCCAGACGCGATTGAAATAGTTGCAGAGTTTATCTGTTCCGGATGTCCAGATCAGTGCACGGCCGGAATCCGCCAAGGTTCTGAAATTCTGTTCGCTCTCTCGTAGCAACATATCAGCCCGCTTGCTCTTGGTGATATCGCTCACCACGATGCGGCACACGGGGTTTTCTTCAGCGTCCAGCGCGACGGTCGATTTCAGATGCGCCCAGAATACCGTTCCATCCTTTTTCACCATACGCATATCCCAGTCCTGCGGCTCATCGGTCTCAAAGAGCTGTTTGCGTTGCAGGTAGTAGATGTCCTGATCCTCTTCGAGGATGAACCTGGATATATGCTGCTTGATCAACGCACCCCGCGCCAAGCCCAGCAATGTCGCGGCGGTGAAGTTGGCTTCCAGGATCAGCCCCTTTTCGCTGATGGTGCAATAGCCGACAGGTGCCATGTCGTAGATATCGAAACAACTGGCGCGCACGGCATCCAATTCCGCATACGCCAAGCGCAATTCGTTGTTCTGCATCTCCAGCTCTATCTGATGCACGCGCAGTTCGTAGAGAATCCGCTGGGCTTCTTCGGGTGACAGATCTTCCTGGTTTTCAATCATCCTGGCGACTTTTTCCTCTGCCTGCCGACGCAAAATGTTCGCCTGGTTTGAAGATGTCTCTTTTTCAATCATTGTCTTGATCCTTTAATCGACTCTCTGTCCGGGTAATGTTTTTGCTTCCGATTGCCAGGAGTCGTACACCCGCATTATGCCCGTTCGCAGTATATCCGGCATAAAAGCGAAGGGAGTTGAAGCGGTTCTGACCGTTAAAGGGCATGAAGCCGGATAATCTCCAGAACCAGCTCCGTTGTCAGAAGCATGTCACTCAGACTAACCCACTCCCGCACCGTATGCATATCCCTCATACCGGTTCCCAGAACGCCGGTCATGATTCCCTTTGAAAAAAAGACATTGGCGTCCGCACCGCCGCCGGTGATTTTTGGAATCAGTGTACGTCCCAGATTTTGCGCGGCATTCATGGCAAGGATCACCACCGGGTGATCATCGGGAATATGGGTGCGGGTAAAATCCGGTATAACTTCTACCTCAAGCCAAGGTCTGCCTGCTTCTGCGGACTGGGGAACATAATCCTGAACAGCGGTTTCAAAGGCAGACACAATGGTCTGAGTCAAATCCGCCAGTTTCTTGGGGTCATGGCTTCTGACCTCGCCGTTTATCATCACCTGGCTGGGAACGATGTTGGTCGCCATGCCTCCCTGAATCACTCCGATATTGCAGGTGGTTTCATGATCAATGCGGCCAATTGTTAAGCCGGCTATGGCCTTGCTGGCTATGACAATGGCATTGATGCCTTTTTCCGGCGCCGCACCAGCGTGAGCGTCTTTTCCATACACCACAAATTTCAGGTGGTTAGCACCTGGCGCGCGGGTTACAATTCCAGCGGTATCAGTTGCATCCAGCGCATAACCAAATTTTGCCGTTAACTGGCTAATATCCAGATTTTTAGCACCTTGAAGCCCTATTTCCTCGCAGATCGTCAGAACCACCTCCAGCGGTCCATGCGGCAGGCGGTCTTCCTGAAGCACAGTGAGTACCTCCAGTAAAATAGCAACGGCGCTTTTGTCATCAGCTCCCAAAATGGTCGTACCGTCGCTGGTAAACACACCGTCTTTATAGACAGGTTTCACACCATTTCCAGGCTCTACCGTATCCATGTGAGCATTTAGCATCATGACAGGAACATCCACGCTACCTCTGAACCGCGCAATAAGATTTCCCGTGTTGCCGCCAACGGCATTTCCGGCATCATCCACAAATGTTTCCGCACCCATGTCATTGAGAATATTACGAAGTTCACTACAAATTGCCGCTTCATTTCTGGATACGCTGTCAATTTGAACCAGTCTGCTGAATGTTTCCGCCAGTCTTTCCGGATTGATCATTTTCATCTCCTCATAGTTTTCTTTACTAAAGGCCATTGGTTTGGACTATTGTGTTTGACACCGTTTTTACCTATAGAC
>JBAXVB010000003.1:0-52190 GCA_037129415.1 Deltaproteobacteria bacterium | reverse complement strand
CGACAAACACCCCACCATAAGATTTTTGCAGGATGGCCAGTTTCTGGTCCAGAAATGTTTCATTTTCTATCTGATCTAATGAGACCGAGTTGGCCAGGTTCACCAGGTAGGCAAGTTTATCGTTTAAAAACATCGTAATTCCCTGCTGGTGTTTTTGAACCACCTCCATCAGGTGCGCGGTCACTTTTTCACGGTACGAGGTTTCAAACCGGTATCCGTTGAGGGCGCTGATCAAAAGAAGGGGAGCGAACGACACCAGAATGACGATAAACATCATGTTTCGCATCAGCGCCCGGTAATAGTGTTGAATTTCCATCTGCTCCCCTTCCTTGATTAATAATTTTTAATTAAGGCTGCTCAGGCCTGGACTGTATTCAATGAGCCTGAGTTGTATCGAATTGTTACATTTCCACAAGTAGCAACCATCCGGAACATAATATGATGGTGATGATCATCGGGATAAAGGCCGCCTTTATGTAAGCCATGAAGGAGATGGGATAGCCGGCCCGCTCGGCCATGCCAACGGTGACTAAATTGGCGCTGGCCCCGATCATGGTGCCATTTCCGCCAAGGCAGGCTCCCAGGGACAGAGCCCACCACAATACACCGCTCTCGGCTCCGGGGATGACGGTCGTCAGATACCCCACGATCGGCAGCATGGTAGCGGCAAACGGGATGTTGTCGATGATGGCGGATGCCAGTGCGGACACCCACAGGATCATAAGAATGGCGATCACGAGGTTGCCCTGGGAAATATCCTTGACCCAACCGGCGATAAGCTGGATAAGTCCGGTTCCCTCGGCCCCGGCAACGACCATGAAGAGCATCATAAAAAAAATCAGCGTGGGCCACTCGATTTCTTTTTCAAGCATTTCGACGATATCCACCTTGCTGATCACCATCAATACCGCAGCTCCGATCATGGCCGCGATGCTGGCCTCCATGTGTAGCATACCGTGAAGAATGAAAAGCAAAATAACGATTCCAAGAATGATTCCGCCCTGGATCAAAAGGCCCTTGTTGGTGATCTTGTATTCTTCCCGAAGTTTTTCGATCATCTTTCCAACGTCTCCCACCTGGGCCTTCAGGTAGTCTTTTTTATACCAATACAGGAAATAGACGATTGTAACAATCAGGCAAAGAAAACATATAATCGACAAATGCTTTACAAAATCGAGAAAAGACAGTTTGGCATAAGATCCGATCATGATGTTGGGCGGGTCTCCGATCAGGGTGGCGGTGCCGCCGACATTTGAGGCGAATGCCTCGGGCAGCAGCAATGAAATCGGGTTGATCTTTAATGTCAGCGCGATTTCGATGGTCACCGGAATGATAAGGAGCATGGTCGTGACATTGTCGAGGAACGCCGAGATAACTGCGGTGACAAACATTAGAATCCCCGCCAGAACAAAGACGTTGCCTTTGGCCAGTTGATAGGATTTATAGGCCATCCACTGGAAAACGCCGGTTTTTTTCATGACCCCTACGATGATCATCATTGCCATCAAAAGAAAAATCACGTTCATGTCGATGGCGTGTATGGCATCTTCAAACGTCAGGATGACATAATCTGGATTGAATGTTCCCGCAAGGTAGGTGATGGTGAGAAGGACCGATGCACCCAGAAAAGCCGCAAGGGTCCGGTGCATTAGCTCGAATGCGATGAGCGCATAGACTGCAACCAAAACAAGGCTGGCGATCCAGAAAGCAGGGGTGATGATCCGACTCATGCTGAAATTGTGGTGGGCCAGGTAGTAGCCCACGCCGTTTACATCGTCTTTTTCCTTAATGATGTTTTCCAGAACAATATGACCGGGGCTTTTGTAAGTTGGCTTTTCAGCATCCATCTCAACTTTTGCACCCAAAAATGCGCCCTTGGGAAAAGACAGCTCCGCCTTATATCCGCCGGATTTTGAAGTGGTCACTTCATCTTTGATATCGATCTTTTTACTATTTAAAAAAAACTGGAGACTCACTTCTTTCAGCGGTTTTCCCTGGTCGTTGTTAATGGTTCCGGACACCACCAGAATATCGGACGGGTCGCCTGCTTGCGCCAAAGTCAGGGGAGCGATCCCCATGGCCATCAGCCAGATCAGGACTGAGCCTGCAATCAATTTGGTTTTTGTCATCGCAAGAATCCTTTCTTCATTCTGCGTAAAGTGAAACGGTGACGTAAGGAAAATGACGTGGGGCACCACGGCCAGACTACGACCAGTAAGGGCAACCGGCCGGTTGCCCCTACTGGTTTTCGCTTTTTGTCGCCGGCAGATGAACATGAAAAGTGGCGCCCATTCCCACACTGCTGTTAAGGGTGATATCACCGCCCATTTTTTTGATGATTCCATAACAGATCGACAACCCCAAACCCGTTCCCTTTCCCACAGGCTTGGTAGTAAAGAAAGGGTCAAAAATGCGATTTATCAACTCATTGGGGATACCCTGCCCGGTATCGGCCACATCAATCACCACATACCCGCCATTGAATCTGCTGGTGATTTCTATGCTTCCTCCTCCGGTTCCAATGGCGTCGATGGCGTTGTTGATTAGATTCAGCAATACCTGCTGCATTTCTGATGGCGATGCCGACACATTCGGAAGCTCCTGATCCAAATGCGTGACGATTTTGACGTTGCTCTCTTTTGCTCGTTGTTCCGAGGTGCTGACTGTTTCCTCAATAATCTCGTTGATCTGAACTTCACGCACCCTGGAATCTGTTTTTTTGGCAAAAAAGAGCAGTTTATGCGTGATATCCTTACATCTTCCGCCCTGAGCTTTAATCTGATTCAGTGCTCGGCGGAATTCTTCCATATTCTGGGGATTTGCAAGGTCTTCGTCACTCAACAAGTCGCTAAGCCAACCGGCTTCTTCAACCATGATGGCGATGGGATTGTTTATCTCATGGGCAATGCCCGAAGCAAGTTCTCCCACGGATGCCAGCTTTCCGGCTTCGATCGCCTGCACGTTCATCTTTTCCTCGGCCTGCTTTTCTATCAGAACCATTTTATTTGTTTGAGCTTTTTTTATCTTATCCGTCAGTGTTTTCAAATCCGCCGGCTTTTCCATCAAGTCCATTGCTCCCAACTTCATGGCCTCAACGCTTTTTTCAACAGTTGCATGGCCGGTCAGAAGAATAACCTGAATCTCCGGTTTTTTGGCTTTCAGAGCTTTCAAAGCTTCCAGACCATCCATTCCCGGCATCTGTAAATCCAGGATAATGGCATCGAAAGATTCAGCTTCCGCCAGTTGAATCGCTTCTTTGGCGGAAGTCGCGGTTGAAACATCCATGCCCCTGGCTTTCATCCGTTCGGACATGATGCTCAGAAAATCCTGTTCGTCGTCAACCAGTAATACTTTTTCTGTCATAAAAACTCCCCTGCGGCTCCATGATATTTGGAATTGTGGATAATGAATTCGGTTGATGTCAAACAATTTTCAACAGGCGGTCATGTCAACAGGCAGTGTGAAGAGCAGCTCCCGGTGTTGCGAATCGGCTTAGCATGCTGCTCATCTTTTTCGTCGCAGACTCCGGATTATTCCAAGGGGACATCGGTTATTACGCCGGGCTGTATCTCAGCCGAAGGATTTTGCACATATTCCGGATTCATTGCTTCTTTCAGAATCGTTTGAAAGGTGAAAAAATTGACATCCAAATTCGTGGCTGATTTACTGCCGCCCGGAACTGTAAGCTGCATTGTTGCAGGTGGATTCGCGAGTGTCAGTGGTGTCAGATTACGCAGTTGGTCGAAGGTTTGTGCGGTGTAGAACGCGCGAACAAGATACTCTTGCGAATTTTTCGATTGTCGCAGTTCAAAAACAAGTGCTCCGCCCGGAGCACAAAAATCCGGTTGATAGCCGGGCAGCGTCCAGTGCAGCTTAAGAAGTCCTGCCAATCCTACCACATAGCCATCAGAGCTGATAATTACGACCGACCGTGAGTTCGCGTCCCCAAATGCTCCGGGAATGTTTTCGCCGATTACAGCCTGTTCCATGGTGCGAAGTACGTGCGAGGCGGCGTTTGAGCTTTGCACCTGATTGAGGTAGGGCGTAAGCATTTGAATGTTGAACATAAGGCCAATGATCCGGGTCTGTTGGGAAAGAGCATCCAATGAAAGTCGGCCCCAAGCCACATCATGGAGAGAGAAGTTATCTGCGTATTGCATTACAAACGGGTCGGATGCTGAATCTATTAAACTCAGTCCGCCCAAATTGATCACCCCTCCTGTGTACATCGTAGATGTACTGGCAGTAAACGTAATCGGGTGAGATGTTTGAGAAGTTGGATCAGTCGAGCCATGGGGGGCGCCGGGTGTTGGCTGTGTTCCTGGCGGATAGAGCACACTACGAATTAATGAAAGCTCGCCGCTGTAAGCGGACGCTATTGCTGATCCACTATTGAAAATTCCTTGAACTTCGGTCACAGCGCGGACGGGGTCAACTTTTACCACGTTTGCTAAAATGGGATCGAAAACCGGGTCGGGCTCGGCAGGCGTATTACCATCGACAAGCTTATAGGAGTGAACTGGTATTGTTGCACCCGGGATCAACCCTGCTCCGAATTTGGCAGCGGTAATATTGGAGCGCTGAATGGAATTGGCGCGGAAATACGAGCGAGATATATCTGTTTGAGTGTCGCCCGTGAGAAGCCCTTCATGGAGCAGATAGTCATGGAAATAGGAGCCAAGCAGGCCTGCTGCCTGCCGTCCACGGGGGGTCAGGTAACCAGTAGGGACCCCGACGAAGTCAGGGTAAGGGTCAACTGCAAACTGGGCCAAGCTGGATGGGGAATCTGTGGCTGAGCGTATGCTGTGGCGGCCAAAGATGATGATCTGTTTAAGAATTGTGTCATCATCTGCAACCGATACAATGTTGGAGTATTGGCTGATGCCGGTGTTGTCTCGGGACTGGACCGCTACATAGAAGGCGGAGCCGGCCGGTAGTTCGCCTGAGAGGCTTTTTTGAGTTCCCATATCCACGCTTACGATGGACTCCGGACCCGTATAGGACATTGGGGCATAAGACAGGGTATAACCCGTCGCGCCCATGACTTCGGTCCATGAGAGGTACACCCAACCAATATGCTTGACGCTTAACACCGGGGGCTGTGGCTGAGCCGTTGCCGTACCTGATGTCAAAATCATAAAAGAACATACCATTACAAAAAAACATCTTTTCAAATTCATATCATTCTCCTTCGTGTATATGTTATATTCGCTGGTTCATTCTCTTGTGCGTGGGGAACAAACTATGTACCATCGCATAGGTCTATAAGTTTTGTCAAATCAAGTTAACACTTACGTTTCGCTTATTTTTTTTAACATTTTATAATTACGTCTAATTTTGCTGGACATAAGGATTAATATCTTGCTATAGTCATCATAAACGCTACAAATTGGAGGTTAAAATAACTCACAGGATTGAAAGAATTGATGAGCTGCCAATTATTCTTGCTATGCTTATGAAACTACGCGTTCAGGAAATTATCGACAAACATTTTTCTCCTCATGGTAATTGGATGGGACTGAGTTATGGTTAACTGGCTGTGCTTTTTATAACCTACGTTTTACATTCACTGACCCATCGATTGTACGGGATGGAACCCCTGGTTGAATCAGCATAAAACGGTCATCAAAAAAATAACCGGCTGGAAACTCGGTGATAAAGATGCCACAGATGACAGACTGGGCATATTGACCGGTCGTTTGGGCGAAAACGATGAAAAAAGCTATGAGTTTCAACAGGATTTGAATTAGCATACCATCGTTGCCCATGAACTGCCAACCAATATTGTCCGGCACGACACAACCAGTTACAATGTAACCCATGAAATTGGCAATGACGAAAACGGTATTCTCCGAGTCCGGATTTGCTGCAATTCAAACAGGGACTCGCAGTGTTGGATCCAGCCGGATTTCCGGTACTCAGCGAAACACTTGCTGGAAATATGGCTGATGATCCCTGTTATTTTCCGGCCTGGCAGCGTATCGCTCAGACACTTGGCAAAACCGACTTTCTGTAGAAGAAATCACTTCATGAGAATTTGGATAAATCTGTGGGGTCAACTTGATGCGCTCAACCCCAAATCCAAAGACACAGCCAATACGTTTCGAGCAAAAGCTGACTCCATACTGAAGAA
The DNA here is from genome assembly GCA_037129415.1 of Deltaproteobacteria bacterium. Classification (GTDB taxonomy): domain Bacteria; phylum Desulfobacterota; class Desulfobacteria; order Desulfobacterales; family Desulfatirhabdiaceae; genus RAAP-1. Next base: position 46,057 of record JBAXVB010000003.1, on the reverse strand, counting down.
GCATCGCGTACAGGATTACATATGTCTTGAAGTCAATGAGACGATAGAGCTGGTGAAAAAATATAAAGGCAAAGACTGCCCGACCCAAAATACCCCGCATGAAATGATCGAGGTTCGATATCTTGATCTGCAATACTGTCTGAATGAAGATGCGATAGAAGAATATAAAAAATTTGCCCGAAAGTCATGTATAACATAAAGTTCACAGGCAGAACACTATCCCTGTCCAGTACAACGCGTTGTTAACTGGTTTTTGTTTCATTTTTTTTATCATATTCTTCAAGGACGGCAATAATACCAGCTTTCAATAATTTTGATGAAACTTTTATGCCTCTTTGCACTGCCAACAATTTGAGTTCACGAACATTGTTGCCGGCATAGCCTTCTTTAGCTATAACTTTAGCAGGTTCCAGTTTGTTTTCCAATTGCTTCAAGCAACCATTAACAGATTCGATTTTCTCCTGAAAATGTTGCTCCAATTTTTGTATCATTTCGGTCAACTGAGATGGTAATGAAACTAACACATCTATTTTCCGGTTTATATTTTCTAAGTCTTTTTTAAAAGGTTGCAGAATATTAGTGGATACATCCTTTTGAGCAGACGATTTTTCATCTGATTCAATCACAGGGGCAGACGAAGATATTTCCGCCTGACTTTGGAGAGCATGCAATTGTTTAACAACTATTTCCTCATCTTTTGGAGAAATAACAAAAGCATTGACCATTTCTCCTTTACGAGGGTCTATATCTCTCGCTCTGACTGCCGCCCAGTATTCCAAATATCCGTCAATGACTTCAAAACTTTCTGGACCCGTAGCTTTTAATACCAGAGGTTTCAACAATCCATCGCTCTCCAGAATGGAATCCGCCAACTCTTTTACCTTTGTTTTATCAAACTCTTTATAAGATTTAGCGGAAGTAATACATACAACATCTACTAAAAAAAATTTCATTATTTTAACCCTATCTTGTTTAACACTTCAACTGCTAAAGATTCAAAATCTTCTGCGGATTGTTCTGCTGAAGGCGTAGATTCAAATTTACAAAGTTCAAAAATTGATTTTGGATCGGGAATTTCCAACCCGCCATCTTTTTTAGTACGGCTCACAGATGCTGAAAGAGCCGATCTTTCATAAATAATGCTTTCCATCAATGGTAAATTATGACGATCATGTATCACTCTTTTCTGCCTCGGAAAGGTATGTTTGAGATATTGAGAATTCGTTGAAATCCTTGATGGTAAAACACCTAATAGGATTAATGAATCTCGAGCAACAGATTCACGGTATTCATTGACCTGTTTAACAAAATTTTTCACATTGTTCAAACCCTGATTTGCAAACGGTTTCAAATCCGAAGGAATAATCAGATAATTCGAGGCTATCAGAGGAATTTCGGCATATAGATCCCTTGAAGGTGGTGTGTCAATAATAACAATATCATAGTCATCTTGTACCTGTCGGAGTTTAACAATCAGTCTTGAACGGCTTACAGCAATCTGAGTCAGTTTGTCCTGGTGTACAATTAAATCAATATGTGAAGGGATAACATCAACTTCCGGCGTGTTAAAGCCATCAGACCTGCGGGCAATATCGGCAATGAAATTGGAATCACCTGATTCAAGCAATTGATATACATACTTATGGATAATATTATCATCTTCCTCAAATTGAAACTTGATAAGTCCGGTAGCAAAAGTCGTATTGGCCTGGGCATCCATGTCAATCAATAACACTCTTTTGCCCTTCCTGCTTAAAGCTGCCGCCAAATTAACTGATACTGTCGTTTTACCTACGCCACCTTTATTGTGATATATGGAAATAACCCGCATTTTTGATCTATCATTTTCAATCTTATTTCCGGCATTTTCAATCTTGTTTCCGGTGATATCCTGAGATAACTGATCGGATGCGGTTGAATCTTGTGATGCTGAACGGATATATGTTTTTTTATTTCCGGCAACATTTGTTGTATTAACATGCTGTTGAATATCAGTATCTTGTGTGACTGGTATTGATGTTAATTTCGTCTTCCCTAAAATAGCACGAATATCATTTATCTTAGCCGTTATTTCCCGCCCCAAACATTCAAATATCAAACGAATTTCCTCATCCGCATTCCTTTCATAAATTTTCAGTTCTTTTCCGTTTGTTAAGACTCCGTAACGGGCATTCAGATTGACTAAATAGCGTACAAGTTTTCGTTTATATCTGGCTAAGTTTTCGTTTGGGTGCTTAGCTTCAATAATTATGGCGGGCGGACTGATTTTATTTAAAACAAAAGGAAGAATAGGTGTTATCAATGTTAAAAAATCCAAACGTATATTGGCGAGTCTAACTTCCTTATTCCAACTGTCTGGAGGATAACCTAATTCCGGCAACAGATAACTGACTATCAATTTAGAAATGACTTCACTTTCATTACTGCAAAATTCTGGTTCAAAGTTCAAAATACTCTCCTCTTACCTTTCAAATTTTATCGACCAACTAACTTTTTCTGCATTTCCAGGATGGCGTAAACCGGGCTTTCTCTTTTACCGGCCACATCCCCGATCACATAGACCAACGGCATCAAATTCTTACGATCGTTGATCGCCCAAAACCGGAATAGCGGAATTTTGGTCTTTCTGAACGATTTCCATGATTCTTTTCGCTCTATCCGTGTACAACCCTATCCCTTCCCAATACGGGGCGCAGAAAAGCTTCTGCAAGAGAAGGCCGTCATCATCAAACCACCGGGGCAGCACTCCGCCCAGAAAATAGCCGCTGTTTCGAAATACGTCCACGGCAGCCCCTACCCAGGGTGACCCCAGTTTCAGCCAGACCTGAATCACTTCCACACCCTGGCGCCTTACCTCATGCTCCATCTTTTCCACCGACGATTCCAGGTCTGCTCCGGTTTCCTGAAAGGTCACCCGGGCAACCGAGGCGAAATCAAAAATCCTGATCTGGAACACAGTTGCACACTCTTGAGGCAATGTCTCCAGCGAGGGGGAGAAGAATCGTGATTCAACCATTCCGGAGTAAAGAAACTGCAAGGCATGGGTATATACAGCCGGGAGATAGATTCGGTGCGGCCTTTGCGTTACAGGCCGGTATGCCGCCATGCATGCCACCCGGCCCTGGCCGCCCTTCTCGGCCGCAAAGGCTGCGGCCGGCATGAGGGCAAGCTCGAGGCCCATCTCCACAGCTCCCAGATCATGCCAGTTCTTCTGAAGATGGGTATGCTGACACACCGGCTCGCCGAATATTCCGGCAACCCAAGGTCTGGACGGTGTCCACCGGTGAAACAGAAACCATTGCAGACTGTTATTGATTCCTTGAGCCCGGTATGACTTGAGAACCAATCCGGCTGCGGATTCATAGATACCCTCATAAGGGGATGATTGAACCGCATGAGTCACCCCCACCACCTGGCCGGATTCGTTACGCGCCACAATGGAACAACAATTCCCGGCGGCATTGGCGCGGATCAAAGCATCGGGATCGTAATACAGGCGTATGGGGTAGTTATCCCCATATACGTCCCGAAACAGATCTGCAATGCCAGGTGCATCTTCAGGTCTGAAAAAGTCTATGACAACGGTATGCCCGTCTCGGGTCTGGATGGGGCGGTCCTGCTCTTCCATGCAAAGGATTTTCAATCTCGGTTTCCTAATTTCCGTAATTGTATTTTCAGTCTCAATGTTTAGGCGATTTGATTGATTAATGCTCCCGGTTTTATAATATGAACCATAATTTCGATATAGTTGATAACAAACTCCTTTTACCGAACAACCGTGGATGAATGCTTGCTTTCCCAGCGTTTGTCCAGATAATACAGGATCGGAACCGTCATTCGTGAAAAGAGAAGCGACGCCACTTCTCCTGCCATCAGGCTGATGGCAAGGCCCTGAAAAATAGGGTCAAACAATATGACTGATGCGCCCACAACCACGGCGGCAGCAGTCAACATCATGGGCCGAAAGCGAACGGCTCCTGCGTCAATGACCGCCAGATCAAGGGGCATGCCCTGGGCCACTCGAATTTCAATAAAATCCACCAGGATGATGGAATTTCGAACCACAATTCCAGCCCCGGCAATGAAGCCGATCATGGAGGTGGCTGAAAAAAATGCACCCATCAGCCAGTGAGCCGGCAATATGCCGATCAGGGAAAAGGGAATGGCCATCATGATGACCAGCGGCGTGGAAAACGACTGAAACCAGCCCACCACGAGTACAAAAATAATGACCAGAACCACGGCGAAAGCCATTCCCAGATCCCGGAACACCTCGTAAGTAATGTGCCACTCGCCGTCCCACTTCATGGCGAATTTGCGATCGCTGTCCGGAAGGCCAGCAGTATGCTGAGCAATTTTATACCCTTCCGGAAGGGTGATTGCATCTATTTTTTTCTGCATTTCCAGAATGGCGTAAACCGGGCTTTCTCTTTCACCTGCCACATCCCCGATCACATAGACCACCGGCATCAGATTCTTATGATAAATGCTGCGCTCGGATTCTGTCTTTTTAGCCACAATCAGCGCCGAAAGCGGTACCAGACGATTTGCTGCGCCTGCGATCTTGATGGTCTCAAGTTTTTCAATTCCAGCACGGTCCTTCAGGGGTAGTTGGAGAATGATGGGGACATCTTCTTTTTCCCTGGGCTGGTGCAGCAGGCCGGTCTGTTTTCCGGAAAGCGCCAGTTCCAATGTCCCTGCAATCTGGGCTACGCTGATGGCATGTAGTGCGGCTTTTTCCTTGTCCACCACCAGATCAAACCTGGGCTGGCTATCTTCCATGTACCAGTCCACATCCACAACTCCAGCAGTCTGCTCGAAAATCTGGCGGATTTGAAGGGCGATTTCCCGCTGTCGTTCGTAGTCGGGGCCATAGACTTCGGCGATCAATGTGGATAATACCGGAGGTCCTGGCGGGACTTCGGCTACTTTGACTCTTGCGTTAAAACGGTTGGCGATTTTTTCAAGAGGCGGCCGGACCCGCTTGGCGATTTCGTGACTTTGCTGACCGCGCTTTCCTTTTCCAACCAGATTGACCTGAATGTCCGCCATATAAGCGCCCTTCCGCAGATCGTAATGCCGGACCAGGCCGTTAAAATTAAAGGGACCGGAGATCCCAACATGAATCTGATAGTCAATTACTTCTTTGACAGTTTTCAGATAATCTCCCATTTCCAGACCGGCGGCAGCGGTCTCTTCAAGGGTTGCGCTTTCCGGCATGTCTATAATGACCTGAAATTCGCTCTTGTTATCAAAGGGAAGCATCTTGACCTTTACCATGCTGACGCCCACCATTGCACAGGCTATCAGCAGCATGGCCGCGACGGCCGCTAAAAATATCCAGCGCCAGAATGCAACTTCAATCAGGGGGGTCATGACCTTACGGTAAAGCCGGGTGCTCCAGTCTTCGGTTTCAGCGTGAGCCGGGCCGTCATGATGGCGAATAAGCCTTAAAGATGCCCATGGCGTTACAATGAAAGCAACCATAAGCGAAAAAAACATGGCGGCGGATGCTCCGACCGGAATGGGCCGCATATAGGGACCCATCAGCCCGCCAACAAACGCCATGGGAAGGATGGCGGCAATAACGGTAAGTGTCGCCAGAATGGTGGGGTTGCCGACCTCATCCACAGCTTCTATGGCTACATCCAGCCGGGGGCGGCTGGCATTTTCGGGCAGGCGGAAATGTCGCACCATGTTTTCAACCACCACGATAGCGTCATCCACCAGGATGCCGATGGAGAAAATGAGCGCAAACAAGGTAATGCGGTTAAGGGTGTAGCCATAGAGATAGAACACCGCAAGCGTCAGGGCCAGCGTCACAGGGATTGCAAAAGCCACCACGCCGGACTCACGATGCCCCAGCGTAAACCAGATGAGAATGGTGACGGAAACAATTGCGATAAGCATGTGGAGCAGAAGTTCGTCTGATTTTTCTTTTGCGGTTTCCCCGTAATGCCGGGTAACGGTCATCTGAATATCACTTGGGATCACGGATCCTTTGGCATCTTCAACACGATTTAGAACCTTCTGTGCAACGGAAATGGCATTGGCGCCTTTTCGCTTGGCGACCGTCAGAGTCACAGCCGGATACACGCCTTTTGCTGACTCATCAGCAGCGCGGAGCCCTTTTTCGGATGCTGCAGGACCCATCCCGAAAAAAGCATACTGGTCGGGCTCTCCAGGGCCATCCGAAATTATGGCGACATCCCGAAGATACACCGGCTTTTCGTCATAAGCGCCGACGACAATGCCTTCAACATCGGCGCTGGTTTTCAAAAATCCATTCACATGAACCCGAATTTGACCAGTAGGTGAAGGATAGGCGCCTGCATCGGACTCCTGATTGGCGGCGCAGACCATCGCAGAGACCCGGCCAATATCCAGTCCAAAGGCCGAAAGTCTGATCGGGTCAAGATCAACGGTCAGTTGCCGCCGATATCCGCCGATGAGGGTAGTAATGGAGACATTCTCTTCCCGCTTGATCAAATCGTCCACTTCTGCAGCCACCCGGCGAAGGACGTAATGATCTGCATCCTTTCCCCAGAACGTCAGGGCCAGAATCGGGACATCATCAATGTAGCGGGGTTTTATCAAAGGCGGAGAAACAGAAGGCGGAATCCGGTCCATATTGGCCATCAGTTTGGACTGGAGGCGGACAATTGACTTTTCCTCATCCTGGCCCACATAAAACCGCACCACCGCCATGGACATTCCTGGGCTGGATGTGGAATAGACGTACTCGACACCGGGAATCTCCCATAGCAGTTTCTCCATGGGGCGTGTTGCTCGTTCTTCCACTTCCTTGGCGCTGGCTCCTGGCATTTTCACAAAAATGTCGATCATGGGAACAATGATCTGGGGCTCTTCTTCGCGAGGCAGGGCAATAACAGCGGCAATGCCAAGAAGTACCGATGCGATTATGAACAGGGGTGTCAGCTTTGAATTGATGAAATAGCCGGCGATCTTGCCTGCCATGCCGGGCTGGGTCATGACGGCACCTCCACCCGAAAGCCATCGACCATATTCGGCGGAGGAATCACCACAAAACGATCACCTGGCCTGATTCCAGACAGAGCCTCAACACTGGCTCCGAATATTCGGCCTGTGCGAAGGATTCGAAACCGGGCGATCTGATCGGAATCCAGCAGGAAAATCCCGGTAAGCTGACCTTGGAGGATGAGCGCACTTGTGGGAATAAGCAGTTTTTCCTGATTCCCATGGGCAAGAGTTACCCGGCTGAACATTCCGGAATGAATTGCCGGGTGAAAGGGAATGGCTACCTGAACAGTAAAGGATCTGCTGGCGGCATCAGCAGCGGGAAAAATGGCCCTGATCGTCCCCTCAAAATCCTTGCTGCCAGCAGAAGGAATGGAAACCGATACGGTTTGAGAAAGTGTTATGAACTGAAGGTAGGTTTCGGGAAGGAGCATATCCACGCGAAATGCATCGGTGCTTTCGAGTTTTAGCAGCGGCGTTCCTGGCGCTGCAAGGCTTCCGGGGTCAACCAGTTTGGCGGATATAACGCCGTTAAAAGGCGCAAAGAGTTTTGAATCTTTTTCACCGACACTGGCCCCTGCCACAGCCGCTTCAGCCTGTTGAATCCGGAACCGGGCGGCTTCCAAAATTGACTGCGCCTGACCCAGAGATGCCTCTGCCTGGCGAAATCTGGCGCTGACCTCGTCAAATTCCTGGCGGCTTGCGGAATCGGTTTTCATCAGGTTCACATATCGGTTGTATGTCGCTCTGCCCAAATCGGCGGATGCTTTGGCCGCATTCTGTGAGGAAAGCGCTGCCGCCTCCGCCTTTCTGGCCTCTGACAGGGCGGCTTCCGCCTGCTGAAGCTGAGCTCTGACCTGCCTTGGATCAATGTCCACCAGAACCTGATCTTTTTTGACCCGGTCGCCTTCTTTGACATAAACCGCCTTCACCACACCCATGATCTTGCTGGAAAGGGTGCTGGCCGCCTCTGCTGACACTGTACCAGTCGCCTCGTAAAGAATGGGTTCCTGGTTGATTGCGGCCGTGGCCACCGGCGCTTTGATTGACCGCGCTTGAGAAGATTTTGTGGCGCCAGGCTCAATTTTTTCGCTGCATCCTGAAAACAGGATAAATACCATGCCAGCCATTCCATAGATTAAACAGTGTTTCAGCATAACAATCTCCATTGATTCAATTACGAATTACGAATTTAAAAAACATTCAACCTGCACTATTCGCTTTTCATTCGTAATTCGTAATTCATAATTCATAGTTCGTGTTCAGCGTTCCTGTAGCCAGTGACAACTGAATTCGCGCTGCCAGATAATCATGCAGGGACCGGTATCTGTTGTTATGGGCGGATTGAAGCGCAACCTCCGCATCCAGAAGGCTGACCAGGGTGAGCAGCCCGTTTTCATAACGGTCTCTTACGATGCGAAGCCCTTCTTCGGACTGTGAAACTGCAGCTTCCGCAACGGATATCCGGTTCCAGGCGCTTTGAGCCTGTAAAAATGCCTGTCGGGTCTGAACCTCAATGCCTGCGGCTGTATCGTTTCGCATGGCTCGTATCCGGCTGAGCATGGCTTCAGACTCCCTGGTTTTGGCGCTAATCCGGTCTCCGCTGTAGAGATTGACCCGCAGCATGGCGCCAACGGTATAGCTGTCTCCGCTGTTTCTGAAATCCTGCGAATTCAGTTCATAGCTTCCGATCAAATTGATATTGGGAAGATGGGCCGCTCTTGATTTTTGAATTTCATCTTCGGCAATCTTTTCCTGAAGCAAAAGGTATTGCATATCTGGCCGTCTGGACTGGGATAGACCGATCCATTCATCAATGGGGCCAGGGACGGGTTCGCCTTTTACAAGTCCGGTCGCCAGTCGCCAATTGCTGTCTCCAGGGACGCCCATGGCGGCGTTAAGAGCTGCCATCGCCATTGATATTCGACTTTCCGCCTGAATGCGATCCTGATCCAGTTCGGCAATATGAACCTGGGTCCGGAGAAGATCGCTTTTGACGGCAAGACCGTTTTCATACCGTTTGCGTATCATCTCAAGATGTAAACTTGCCGTTTCCAGGGATTTATGGATGACATCGAGATGGTGATAAGCCAGAACCAGCCCGGTATAGGCAGTCGCCGCCAAGGCAATCACTTCTTGTCTGGTTCGTGTTAAAAACAGGTCCTGAGCCTGTCTGTCGAGTTTGGCCTGGTTCACGCCAATTCGGGTTTGACCGCCCTGATATACAGGCCATTCCACGGAAAGTGCGGAATTAAAGTTATTGAGGGGGTCGGGGTGGTTTAATCGGGCAGGGTCAAAGTCCGCCTGTGTGACGGTTTCCTGATTAAGGCGGTTTCCAAATGCCCATAGGGGATTGTTGGTATGACTGAAGGTTTCGGTAAAAAATACCTGGGGTAAAAAGCCGGATTCAGCCTGCGTGATGCGATGATCGGCTGCTGAAACCTGTGAAAGCGCTGCCTTGATTCTGGGATTCTGCTTGTCCGCCAGTTGCATGGCATCAGAAATGGTTAGCGATGGCATGTCTGCAGCCGGGAGTTTGGAAGGAAAAAAGCAAAGAGAGGCGAAAAACAGCATCGGCCATGCTGACCGAAAAAACATTTGTTTCATCGTGCAATTCCCTTGAATGATTTTAAAGAATCATGGGCGCGATTGAGCCAGACTTGCGACGGTTCTTTCGCACATTTCACCATTAACGAAAAAGGGTATCACTTCGTTATCACTACGGAGGCGAATGAGCAAGGGCTTTGTCACATTGCAGGGCAGGGCGCTGGCTGTCCATGCTGCAAGCCCTCTTAGGACAGGATTCGGAGAAGTTAAAAAAGGAACCAGAAACCCGGATGCGCCCTCTACCAAGTGGGGTCGAACCTGGGCCAACCGTCCCAGTCCCCAGAGGATGCCTTTTTGCAAAGCAGGGTGATCAATGAAGTTGCCGCAGGGGTTTATATAGGAGATCAGTATGCAGGCATATTCTCCGGCTATCTGGTCGTTTCTGGCCATGATTTCACCCATGGCTTCCGCAGATCCCCAGCCGATGCCGCCTGATTCGTCGTTCAGATTCCACATCAGACGCCGCATCACTACACGGGCCGATTCAATGTTTTCATCGGCCAGAAGAGACACCACTGCGCCCATTGCGGTGATAGCCTGCCAGAAATGCAGTGGATTCATGCTGTAGAAAAAAGGAAACAGTGCATTCACAACTTTCTGAAGGGGCATGCGGCATAAGGCGGCCAGGGCATCTTCCGGTACTCCTTTCGAAAACAGGACCAGAAGTGTTTCTTTGATGTCCCGGATCGAAACGGTTGTTTCAGGCATATCACTCCCAAACAATACAGTCCGCCGGACAATTCTTTATGGCTTCGTCCACACAGAACAGTGGATAGTCCGGCATTTCCACCACTTCAATGTATCCGGCGGCGCTCAGCCTGAAAACTTCCGGACACACATCCTGGCATACTCCGCAAAGAATACAATCGCTTAAATCAATAACAGGTTTTTTCATAATGTATATTTCCACCCTGACACAAGTAGTTAGTGCTTTGCAACAAGAAGCAGAAGTTGATTGATCATTTTTCAGTATAGGAATAAAATCAGTTCTGTCAATGCAGACAGAACCATTGCGCCTGGAAATCGATTCCGTAAAATCGCAGCAAAACCAGCAATCAATATCAAGCAATTATTTTTCGCTTGCATTTCTTCATGTCGTCATATATTATCAGAGGATATAACTGTTCAAAATTGTTTGATGAACCGGGAACAAAATTCTCAGTTACCGTCAAGTTTCAGATGCTTACCTGTTTCGGGTCAATTTATTTCTGATTCTGCAGCAGGTATAAGCTATAATTTGTTAACGTGAGGAGGTGCAGGCATAGTCCCAACAACTAAAAGACCCATCAAAACCGATAAGACCAATATCAACCGGGATATCCGCGCCAAAGAGGTCAGGGTGATTGATCCGGATGGTAACCAGATTGGAATAATCCCCACATACAAAGCATTGGCTGTTGCCAATGATTTCGGGCTTGATCTTGTTGAGATTTCACCCAATGCAGCCCCTCCGGTTTGCAAGATAATGGACTACGGCCGTTATCGTTACGAGCAAACCAAAAAAAAGCAGGAGGCCAAAAAAAAGCAGAGTACTTTTCAGATCAAGGAGATCAAGATACGCCCCAAGACCAGCGAACATGACCTGCAGACCAAGATTGATCACATTCGAAAGTTCCTTGACAAAAAAGACAAGGTCAAGTTAACCGTGGTCTTCAGGGGTCGTGAGATAACGCTGTCTCAGGCAGCCAAGGAATTGCTGGAAAAGGTTGTTGTCGAAACCCAGGAAATTGCTATAGTCGAGCAGGCTGCCAAATTTGAAGGGCGAACAATGGTGATGATCCTCTCTCCAAAATAACCTTTGAATTGAGCATAAAAGGCTCGATCATATCTGAAAAAAGTTTTTTGTTATGCAAGTTGTATAGGCGTGAGCAGATAATTTTGACTCACGCCTTCTGTTTTATACGCCTTCATAGATGAACGATTTGCAGGCCAATGAGTCTTAGAGTCTTAAAACATCATTGAGTCTTTAATTTTAGGAGCTCAAACCATGCCAAAAATCAAAACCAACCGTTCCGCTGCAAAGCGCTTTAAAAAAACGGGTACAGGGAAATTTGTTTTCTCAAAATCTCATGGCAGTCATATTTTGACCAAAAAGACCACCAAGCGAAAACGATCTTTGAGAAAAAGTCAGATTATTGATAAATCCAATGTCAGAGAGTTGAAGTTATTACTTCCGAACGGGTAAGCCCGGGACATGTTGTCGATTCAGACTACCCGGATAGATGGATATATGCATTGTCCGCCTTTGCGTGCAGCGATTTTTACAGGATGATGCAGGATTAAGGAGATAAACAATATGAGAGTAAAACGTGGCTTTAAGGCAAGGAGACGGCGAAACAAGGTATTAAAACTGGCCAGGGGGTTTCGCGGCGGACATAGCAAACTCTTTCGGACTGCTGCAGATACCGTTGACCGGGCGCTTGCTTATGCCTACAGGGACCGCAAGGTCAGGAAACGGGATTTTCGCAGCCTCTGGATCGCCAGAATTAATGCGGGTACACGTATGAATGATCTGTCCTACAGTAAATTCATGCATGGACTCAAAATGGCCGGTATTGCTCTGGATAGGAAAGTTCTTGCAGAACTTGCGATTGCAGACCCAACCGGTTTTTCCAGTCTGGTCAGAACCGCAGTGCAGCCAAACTGATGACAAGGTAAAAAGATCACCAGCTTAATTGTGAATTATCCCTTATGGATTGAAATGGTGGATGAGCAGTTCCATAGTGTCTGCCCATTGGGATTGGGATGGCAGGATGGATTTATTAAAGACCGTCCGGTCATCCCAGTCCATTTCGTTAATAAGGGAGTCGCCTTCCGATGGAGCCTGGAAAAAGTCATCGCTTGTGTTTCCAATGATTTTACCCGCCTTTCTCACAGCAGAGCATACAACCGTGGAACAACAAATAGAACAGATTCTTAAGCAGGCGATGAGTGAGCTTCAGTCAGCTTCGCAAACTGCTCAAATTCAAGCCTTTTCGGTCCAGTATCTGGGACGAAAGGGACTTGTCACCCAATATCTCAGAAACATCTCCCAACTGCCGGCCGAACAGCGTCCGATGGCGGGGAAAAGAGCCAACGAGATAAAATATATCCTGGAAGAAGCCCTGCAAAAGGCGCTTCAGGAGATTGAAACCAGACAGGCTGCCGAAGATGTTGGCATTGATGTTTCATTGCCGGGCCGCGCTATCTTTCGTGGCTCCAGTCATCCGATTACCCGGATTACCCGGCAGATATGCGAGATTTTCACGCGCATGGGGTTTGCTATTGCAGAAGGGCCCGAGGTGGAATTGGATCACTACAATTTCGAATCCTTGAATATCCCCAAAAATCATCCGGCAAGGGATATGCAGGATACATTTTATGTGTCAGAAGCCATCGTCCTTCGAACCCACACCTCGCCGATCCAGGTCCGATATATGGAAAAGCATGCCCCTCCGTTCAAGATCATTGCTCCTGGCAAGGTATATCGGTGCGATTCTGACATTACCCACACCCCCATGTTTCATCAGGTTGAAGGGCTTGTGGTGGGAGAATCCATAAGCTTTGGGGATTTGAAAGGTATTCTGACAGCGTTTGTCCATCAGATGTTTGATGATCAGACCAGTCTGCGATTTCGCCCCAGTTTTTTCCCCTTTACCGAACCCAGCGCCGAGGTGGATATTCTGTGTGTTATGTGCAGGGGCAAGGGATGTCGGGTGTGCAAACAGACCGGATGGCTTGAAGTACTCGGATCAGGAATGGTTCACCCTGCTGTTTTCGAGAATGTCGGCTACGACACCTCCCGCTACTCGGGGTTTGCTTTTGGAATGGGCGTTGAACGGATTGCCATGCTGAAATTCGGAATTGATGATATCAGGAAGTATTATGAAAACGACATCCGATTTTTAAAACAGTTCTAACCGATTTATCGGCGGGCTGCAAGGGCGCCGGAGCTGCCTGTCGTCAATGAACCCCGGTATTTTTATGATTTGCAAGGTTTTGATCCGATGAAAATAAGCTTAAACTGGCTAAAATCTTATGTTCCGATACAGATGGATGTCAACGATCTTGCGGAAGCGTTGACCATGACTGGTCTTGAGGTAGAAGCTGTTTACGACCGATATGATTATTTAAAAACGGTCGTAGTTGGCCGTGTCGTCAGCATCTCCCCACATCCGAATTCCGCCAAGCTCCAGTGCTGCGTGGTGGATATCGGACAATCTCTGGTACCGGTCGTCTGCGGAGCCAACAATGTTTATGTGAACTGTTTGTCTGCTCTGGCGCTTCCCGGAACACAATTGCCCGATGGCGCGGTCATAGAGGCCAGCACAATTCGGGGGGCCGTTTCCGAGGGCATGCTGTGCAGTGAGGCGGAGCTGGGGCTTGGATCGGATCGCAGCGGTATCATGATTTTGCCAAAAGATATCCTGGCATCCTTTACGACCGGCCAGTCTCTAACTGCGGCGCTTAATCTTTCGGATACGGTGCTGGAGATTGGCTTAACGCCGAACCGGTCCGATTGCCTCAGTTTTATCGGAATCGCCAGAGAGGTTGCAGCGATTCAAAACACCTCACTGTCGTACCCGGAAATAAAACTTCCTGAAGGCAAAGATGCCATCCGTCATATGACTTCCGTTACTATTCTTGCGCCCGACCATTGTCCCCGGTATGCGGCCAGAATACTGACAGGGGCCACAGTGGGTCCTTCACCGCACTGGCTTCGGGATCGGCTGATATCTGTCGGCATCAGGCCCATCAACAACGTTGTTGATATTACAAATTTTGTGATGATGGAAACCGGTCAGCCCCTTCACGCATTTGATTTTGATCGTCTGGCCGGGCATCGCATCGTGGTTCGAACCGCCATTTCCGGAGAGTCGTTCACCACTCTGGATCATAAATCGCGCACCTTGACCGCCGATATGCTCATGATCTGCGATGGGGAAAAGCCGGTTGCCATTGCGGGGGTAATGGGCGGGTTCAATTCCGAGATCGAACCTGCCACGCAATCAATTTTGATTGAAAGCGCCTGTTTTGATCCAACCAGTATTCGAAAAACATCCAAATATTTCGGACTGAATACGGATGCTTCCCATCGGTTTGAACGTGGCGTGGATCCCGAAGGAACGGTTTTTGCGTTGGACCGGGCCGCAGCACTGATGGTCGATATCTGCGGTGGCGTTTTGATTGAAGGGGTTATTGATGAACGTCCGGTTGTTCGGGAACTAAAGCCGATAGTTCTCAGCGCCGAAGCCACCAATCGGCTTCTGGGAACACAGATTGATTCCGCAGTTATGGACAGCATGCTTCAATCCATCGGTTTTACGGTTGAACCACTGAACCCGGATCAGCGAAATGTGGTTCCACCGTCGTTCCGGGTGGATGTTTCCCGGCCGGTTGATCTTGTGGAAGAAATCGCCAGGCTTTACGGTTATGATCGGATTCCTACAACGTTTCCTGTCATCTCGGAAGGATCTGCCCAATCTTTTCTTTCACAAAGTTCCAGGGAACAAATCCTTCAATTGATGGCCGGTTTGGGCTTTTCAGAAACCATTACCTACAGTTTTGTTCATCCGCAATCTTGTAAATACCTCAGGCTTGAACCCGGTGATCCCAGGATGCGCGCCCTTCGTGTCCTCAACCCGCTTAGTGAAGACCATGGGATCATGCGCACCTCACTGATTCCAGGTATTCTGGAGACTGTGTCCCGGAACATTTCCAGGCAGTCCAAAAACCTGAAGCTCTTTGAAATCGGCAATATATTTGTCAGCAACGGTCAGGATGTCCTTCCGGATGAAATTGAAATGCTTTCAGGCTTGTGGACAGGCGCTCGTCATGAGGTATCCTGGCATACGCCGGATACAGCATGTGATTTTTACGACCTGAAAGGGGTGGTTGAAGCACTTCTGGCTGCACTTCATATTCACGATACTCGTTTTTCCAGGAATGCGGTACAGTTATGTCCTTATCTTAAACCTGGAATCGCAGCCGATATTCGGTGTGGTCAGCAGGTGGTGGGACATATCGGCCAGGTGCATTCAGAAACGCTAAGCTCTTTCAATATCAAACAGCAGGCATATATCTTTGAGATTGATACACGGAAACTTTTTGCCAGTGTGCCAGATATCCACCAGATATTGATTATCCCCAGATTTCCGGCAGTCGCAAGGGATGTTACGCTGATTCTTTCAAAAACCATTGAATCCAGCATGATCATGGAAATGGTTCAAGAAATGCGTGATCCGCTCATGGAGCGAATCATGCTGTTTGATGTGTTTGAGGGAGGACACCTTCCATCAGATAAAAAAAGCCTTTCTTTCCGGCTGACATACCGTTCTGCTGCTGAGACTCTGGAAGATGAGGCTGTCAATGAGCTTCATAAAAGCATTTCAGACAAACTGATTCAAAAATTTGATGCAGAGCTGCCTTAGGATTCGGTTAGAGCTTCAACGAATCAAAACCATTTTGTCCTGAAGACAGAAAAGCCGATGACGATGGCGGATTTACGAAAAATATTGACAATCTCGTAATTTTAACGTAGTTTAGCCAAGGTAATTAGCGGGCATAGCTCAGTTGGTAGAGTACAAGCTTCCCAAGCTTGGTGTCGCGAGTTCGAATCTCGTTGCCCGCTCCAAAGTGAGTCCGTCTTTTCATTTAAATACTAAGTGAAATGCAGCGTTTTCATCTAGATCGGTGAGGTTAAAGCATGTAATTCTTCTTGCGGTTTATTACATCAGACATATTTTTTTTGGTCTCACTGCACTAACTCAAACGAGAGGAAACGGGCTTCAGCCCGTTTTTTTATTTTTAATGACTGAACGATTTGACCGATTGACACCATCGCGAAAAAAAGAAAAAAGGACAGAAGTCCCTTTGCCAAAGGCTTCTCCTTTAAAAAGGGACGAGATCATTTCCAAGGTAAATGAACTGGCTGGCCCCTTGTGCGATGCTGCAGAAATAGAGCTGGTTTATACAGAATACCAGCGAGAACCTCACGGGATGATCCTCCGCGTTTATATCGATAAACCCGGAGGGACGACCTTGCAGGATTGCACACATGTCAGCCGTCAACTGCAGGATATTCTGGATGTTCATCTGGATGTGAGTGATAATTACTACCTTGAGGTTTCTTCGCCAGGGGTAAATCGCCCATTGGGAAAACTGTCTGACTTTGTCAGATTTAAAGGGTGCCAGGCCAAAATTAAGGTACTTCAGCCAATTGATGGTCAAAAAAAATTTACAGGTGTCCTGTCTGGCGTTTTGCAGGAAACTGTTGCGATTCAGGTTGGCGACCGTATCGTTGAGATTCCTTATCAGGACATTACCCGGGCAAGGCTGGTAAATTATAATGGAGACATCTGATGCTCATTACCGACATTAAGCGTGTGGTTGAACAGATAAGTCGAGACAAGGGAATTGACAAGGACATCCTGATTAAAGCCCTTCAAGAAGCACTGAAATCCGCAGCGAGGAAAAAATTTGGAAACAAGATTGATATCGAAACCCAATACAACGCCAAAACCGGTGAGATCGAAGTCTTTCAGTTCAAAGAGGTTGCTGATGTCATAAAAGATCCGGACATGCAGGTGAGTCTGGAAGAAGGACGGAAGCTGGACCCAGAATGTGAAATCGGCGACAGCCTGGGCATAAAAATGGATACAGCGATTTTTGGTCGAATCGCTGCACAGTCCGCAAAACAAGTCATTATCCAAAAAATGAAGGATGCTGAAAAAGAGGCTGTTTACTCCAGTTTTGTGGACAGAAAGGGCGATATCATCAATGGGATCGTTCTGCGGATTGATCACGGAAACATCATTGTCAATCTGGGACAGACCGAAGCCATTCTTCCTGCAGACCAGCAGATTCCCAGGGAGTCCTATCGCAGGGGAGACAGGCTTCGTGCCTATATTCAAGATGTGAAGGAAGAATCTCGCGGTCCTCAGGTTATACTGTCGCGAACGCATCCCAATTTTTTAATCAGTCTGTTTAAGACTGAAGTTCCGGAAGTCAGCGAAGGCATTGTTGTGATTAAAGGTGCAGCCCGTGAACCGGGTGTCCGGGCCAAATTTTCGGTGGTTTCAAATGATTCGGACATTGATCCGGTTGGCGCCTGTGTGGGTGTAAAGGGTAGCCGGGTTCAGAGTGTTGTCCAGGAACTAAGAGGGGAAAAAATTGACATTGTTCCCTGGCACGCAGATGCAGCGAAATATGTGTGCAACGCGCTGGCGCCTGCTGAGATACTGAGAGTCATCATTGATGAAACCAAGCATGCGATGGAAGTCATTGTTCCTGATGAATTTCTGTCCATTGCCATAGGCAAGCGCGGCCAGAATGTTCGGTTGGCATCCAAGCTGACCGGATGGCAACTGGACGTTAAAAGCGAAAAACAATACACCGACACCATGAAGGAAAATTACGATGTCCTTGCATCCCTTACCGGGGTGAGTCCTTCTCTTGCCGATGCGTTGTGCGAAAAAGGTTTTTACTCGATCGAAGAACTTAGCCATGCTTCAGCCGAAGACATTGTGGACATTGAAGGCATGGATGAAAAAATGGCATTAAGTCTGATAAGCGCTGCACGACAGGCATTTTCAGGTTCTCACAGGAAACGAAGGTCCGGGGATAAATCGTCTTCAGTTAGCAAGCCTGCAGACATTGGTGTGCCTGATGCTGTAATTGTACCTGACGGTGTGCCTGACGATGTTGTACCTGACGATGTGTCTGACGACGTTGTACCTGACGGTGTGCCTGACGACGTTGTACCTGATAAGGATGAGAATTGTTAGACGTACTTGTTTGCGGAGATAAGATTCAACACGGTAAGGGGCTTTTGCGTACTCAGGAAACTAAAGGGTTCGGGGCAGTTATCAAAGCTGGAACATCAGAAATATTAAGGGGGGTAAATGGCAAAAATCAGAGTATTTGAACTTGCCAGGGATCTTAACGTGACCAACAAAGTACTGCTTGAAAGAATGCGGGATCTGGATATTTCCGTAAACAGCCATTTAAGCTCTCTGGAAGATGAAGACGTTGTAAAAATCAAGGAAAATGTTGTCGGGGGGAAACATAAAAAAGCTGATGGTATATCCGCCAAACCGACCATTATTCGACGACGCAGGGATACTGTCTCCAAAGAGGCTGTTACCGATGAAAAACCACCGCTGCTGCGAATTCCAGTGGAAGAATCTGAAGCCTTTCCCGAAATTGCTGCAGAACCGGGTGTGAGGGAAGTATCCCCGGACCATCGTAAAACGCCTGATTTTGCCGGAGCAGAAGCTCTGGATGTTTCCAAATCAGAAACGCCCGTTCCCACACGGTCAGCCAAACGTGAAGAACCGGCATTGATCATTTCTCACCCACCTAAAAAACCGAAAATTCCTGAAGTCGCTTCTGATATTGTGGAATACACGGAAGAGTACGAAAAGGCGGCGCTTTCCGAAACTGAAGAGGCGGAAGAATCCGGTTACGAATCGCCATCTGATCAGGAAAAGCCTTCCGTGGAATTGACGGATTACTCCGAAATGCCGCAGGTTGAATCCACTGCCCTTACGCAGGAAGCCCGAATGGAAAGGGCCGGAAAAAAGAAAAAGAAACTCAAAAAGGATATGCCAGCAAAGATCATCAAACTGCCTGCCCCTGTTCTTGAGTCGCCAGTTCCGGAGTTGACCAAAACACCTGAAGCTGTCCGTCATCCTGAAAGGGATACGTCTGTCGCCAGAAAGTCCAGATTCAAATCGGATAGATTTCCACAGGTTGTTCCCGAAGTAATTCCAATTGTTGAAAAGCCCAAAGAAATCATCATCAAGGACAAAGACAAGGACAAAGACAAGGACAAAGACAAGGACAAAAAGAAAAAGAAGGTCGGTAAAGAAGCCGAAGAAGAAGTTGCCGATAAAAAACTGGTTAAAAAGAAGGTTCCCTTTCGAAAAAAGGAAGTCGTTGAAGGGGCTGATCTTTATTCCGACACGTTACGGAACCGTAAAGCCGGCCGAAAAGGTGGTAAAGGTAAACAGCTTCCGGCTCTGCTGAAACCCCAGTTGACCACGCCCAAGGCGATCAAACGACGGATCAAGGTGGATGACACCATCGCTCTTGCCGAGCTTGCCAAGCGCATGGGAGTCAAAGCCAGCGAAATTATCGTGAAACTGATGGGTATGGGGGTGATGGCAACCCTCAATCAGGTCATTGATTTTGATACTGCGGTTCTGGTCGCCACGGAATTCAATTTCGAGCTGGAAAGAGCTGCTTTCGAGGAAGATACATTTTTGAAGGTCGAAAAGGAAGACCCGGAAAAACGGATCGGAAGACCGCCGGTAGTTACCATCATGGGGCATGTGGATCATGGAAAGACTTCGCTTCTGGATGTGATTCGAAAGACCCGTGTTACGGAAGGGGAAGCCGGAGGTATTACGCAGCATATCGGTGCTTATCATGTTACAACGGACCGGGGGCAGATTGTTTTTCTGGATACGCCTGGGCATGAAGCATTTACCGCCATGCGGTCCCGCGGGGCCAGCGTCACCGATTTGGTTGTCCTTGTGGTGGCTGCAGACGATGGGGTCATGCCCCAGACCCTTGAGGCCATCAATCACTCCAGAGTCGCCAATGTTCCGATCATTGTCGCTATCAACAAGATTGATAAACCTGGCGCCGATACCGACCGGGTCCAGCGTGAGCTGGCCGATGCCGGCCTTGTTTCGGAAGATTGGGGCGGAAATACCATTTTCGTTAAGGTTTCCGCCAAAACCAACATAGGGATAGACACCTTGCTGGAGATGATTCTTCTGCAGGCGGAAGTCATGGAACTGAAGGCAGATCCGGACAGACCGGCATTGGGTCACGTCGTTGAAGCCAAACTGGATATCGGAAGAGGTCCGGTGGCCACGGTTCTGGTGCAGCAGGGAACGTTGCGGGCAGGAGATGCCGTGGTCTGCGGTGTCCACTACGGCAAAGTTCGGGTATTGTTGAACGATTGCGGGGTTCAGGTGGAATCGGCTGGTCCCTCCATGCCTGTTGAAGTCATCGGTCTTTCTGGCGTGCCAATGGCCGGCGATGAACTGGTCGCTCTTGCGGATGAAAAAGACGCCAGGCAGGTCAGTCTTCACCGGATTCAGAAACAGCGCTCAAAGGACCTGACCAAGACCACCAGGCTAAGTCTGGATAAGCTCTTTGAGCAAATGAAGGATGGTCTGATCAAAGACCTGAACATCATCATCAAGGCGGATGTTCACGGATCCATCGAAGCGCTGGCGGATTCTCTGGTCAAACTCTCCAACGAAGAAGTCAATATTAACGTGGTCCATTCTGCAACCGGTGCTATCACCGAATCCGATGTGTCCTTGGCCACGGTATCCGACGCCATTATCATCGGCTTTAATGTCAGACCCAGCGCCAAGGTTCAGGCTATGGCTACGGAAGAGCATGTGGATATGCGTTTTTATAACATTATTTACAATGTCATCAAGGATGTGAAGGATGCCATTGTTGGAATGATGAAGTCCACTTTTCTGGAACGGGTTCTGGGCCGGGCCGAGGTACGCGATCTTTTTCATGTACCCAAAGTTGGAACCATTGCAGGCTGCTCTGTAACCGATGGAAAGATTCAGCGCGGCAAACTAATCCGGCTGCTGAGAGATGGAGTTGTAACGTTTGAAGGCAAAATCAGCAGCCTCAGACGCTACAAGGACGATGTCAAGGAAGTTGTCAGTGGTTACGAATGCGGTATCGGCATCGAAAACTATAATGATATCAAGCTTGGGGATATCATTGAATGCTATTATATGGAAGAATTCAAACCAGAAGTTGAATAAGCGGGATTATGGTAGTTGGATACGGAATCATTACTTTAAGGCTGCACGATTGCCGCTCTCTCAAGGAAAAAAGATCGGTCGTCAAGATGGTTGTCCATCAGATTCAGAATAATTTCAACGTTTCTGTTGCGGAAGTCGGTGCCAATGATGTTCACCAACTGGCCGAGATTGGGTTTGCCCTGGTGGGAAACAGCGGCCAGCTTGTGAACTCTAAAATGGACAAAATACTAAATCTTGCCCATGAACTGCGAGTCGCGCAAGTCATAAACAGTGAAATGGAAATGATGACGTTATGAAATCCTATAAACGATCGGACAGGGTTAGCGGAGAGATTCAGCGAATTATTTCGGATGTTCTTCGAAAAGACATCAGTGACCCCCGGCTGAACCTGGTTAGCATCTCCGGCGTAAAGATGTCCAAAGACCTTCGAGGTGCCAGAATCTACTTTACCATGAGTGCAGGTAAATACACTCCTGAAGATGCGGCCGAGGGATTTAACAGCGCTCTGGGATACATCAAGCGCACACTGGCCAGTCAGTTAGGTCTGAGATATATGCCCGGTATCCGGTTCTTTTATGATGAATCCTTTGATTATGGTTCGCATATTGACCAGATATTAAAAACTGTCGATACAGCAGATGGATCATCTCATACAACGATTGAATAACAGCAGGAATGTGCTGGTTACCACCCATGTCAGTCCCGATGGAGATGCCATCGGGTCGCTGCTTGCCATGAATCTGGCGCTGCATGGGAAACATAAGCAGGTTACGCTTTACAACGAAAGCCCGATTCCTGCGGTGTATCGTTTTTTGCCGCGGGTTCACAGCGTTATCGGCAAGTTGAATTCCGCAGCGCCGTTTGATACGGCTGTGGTTCTTGACTGTGGTGACTTGACGCGGGTCGGTGAGGCAGCATACATCATTGATCAGATACCTGAAGTCATTAATATTGATCATCATATTACCAACACCCGGTTTGGAACCTGCCAACTGATTGATGTCCAGGCATGTGCTTGCACAGAAATTCTCTACCAGTTGTTTGAGCGGATGTGTGTCCCGTTTACACGCGAATTGGCAACCTGCATCTACACCGGGATTTTAACCGATACCGGGTCGTTCCGATTTTCCAATACCAGCCGTACCACCTTTCAAATCTGTGAAAATATGGTAGCCTGCGGCGTAAATCCGTTCCAGGTCGCCCAGCATGTTTACGGTACATACTCTCTGGGAAGAATAAAACTCTTAAACCTTGCACTTGATTCCATTGAAATATCTGAAAACGGAAAGGTCTCTCTCATGGCCTTGACGCGTGCGATGCTGAATGAAACCGGCACACAACCTGAGGATACTGATGGCATGATCAATTATGCCCGGCGCATTCAGGATGTTAAGATCGCTGTGCTGATTCAGGAACAGACGGACGGCAATGCCCCCTGTTGTGCAGGTCAGCGGCGCCCGTACCACGTCAGCTTGCGATCTGATGGAAGCGTGGATGTGGCCGCCATAGCCGCAATCTTCGGCGGGGGCGGGCATCAGAGCGCTGCGGGCTTCAGTATTGAATCCACTTTGACTGAAATTAAATCCCAGATATTGCAGATGACGGAGTCCACATAAAAGAGTGCTACTCACGATAGTCAGAGGTTTGCTGTGCAGGAAAAAGATGCATCCCTGAATGGGATTCTTGTGATTGATAAATCGCCGGGGCTATCTTCCGCCAGGGTTGTTTCCATTGTCAAGCGCTTGCTTCAGGCCCCAAAAGTGGGTCATGCCGGAACACTCGACCCTTTTGCCACTGGCGTATTGATTGTCTGTGTCAATCAGGCGACACGGCTGGCCCGTTTCTGGTTGAACAGCACAAAGACTTATCAGGCGGAACTCTGTCTGGGTATTGAAACAGATACCCAGGATCCAACAGGAACAGTTATTTCAACCTGTGAGGCCTTGGACATTCATGAAGATACGCTGCGGGCTGTCATAGAGTCTTTTGTGGGCACAATGAATCAGGCTCCGCCTGTGTATTCTGCATTAAAACATCAGGGGGTTCCGCTTTACAAGCTTGCCCGAAAAGGTGAGCCGTTTCAAAAGCCTGCCCGTCAGGTCCGGATTTATCGGCTTGAAATTCTGGAAATTGCATTGCCACTGGTACGTTTTGAGGTGAGCTGCAGCGCAGGAACATATATCCGTACTCTCTGTTCAGATATCGGGAAAATCCTGGGATGCGGCGGCCATCTGAAGAATCTCAGGCGGACAGCCTGTAGCGGCTACACCATTGCAGATGCCATTACGCTTTCTGACCTGGAAGAACTGGTCAGGTCCGGCGATGTCGCTCGGCAGTTGACCGGTATGGTCGAGGCTCTGCCAGATATGGTTTCTTTTCAAGCAGATAAATCTTTGACGGATAAGATCAAATATGGCATGATGATCACTATAGCAGATGTTCCGTCATCTTGTCTTTTGCCAGGGGAGAATCTGGTAAAAATCATTGACGAAAATAACCGCCTGCTGTCCATTCTCAGTTATGACCCTGTTCAAAACGGGTTTACGTATTGCTGTTCGTTTGTGTGAAAGTAGGGACGAAAATTTTTCGTTCCTAATATGAAAATCGTTAAGGCTTGGCCCCGAGGTTATGCATTCATCAACCCTGGATTCAGCCTTAACGAGAAAGAAGTAACATAGCCGGCACAAGATCGTTAGCCGACGCTCTTGTGCCGGCTACAAAATCGTTGCATTGCAGTGGCCAATAGTTCACGGCAAGTTGAGATGAATGCCCGCAGGGGTGAAGCGGAATTCACCCATTTCACTATTGTAAAACAGGAGGATTAAAGAAATTGGTTTTTAAACCCGAAGACAAGAAAAAACTGATTGATCAGTATAAACTTCATGAGAGCGATACCGGATCGCCAGAGGTGCAGGTTGGCCTCATCACCCATCGCATTACCTATCTTACCGAACATCTGAAGGTTCACACCAAGGATCACCATTCCCGCAGAGGATTGCTGATGCTGGTCGGAAAACGCCGCAGGCTCTTAAATTATGTCAAGAACAAAGATGTTCAGCGGTATCGAACCATTATTGAAACCTTGGGCTTAAGAAGGTAGTAACATTTTTGATTTTAACGTAATTATCCGAAATATCGGGAATGCCTGGTAAGGGCGACCGGCCGGTCGCCCTTACCAGGGTTCCATACAGAACTTTGCCCGCTTGCTGGCTTAAGTTTTGTGGTGGTGAGACTCGGCCGTTCATGCGAATCATCAGCCAGCATGACCACAATACGACGTAGTTTTGTAGGTGCGAAAAATTTTTCGCCCCCAACCACGTCGTTCAACATAAGGAGGCAAATATGGAATATGTTCTCGAAGCAACACTCGGGGATAAACCGTTAAGCATTAAAACCGGAAAAATCGCCAAACAGGCTTCAGGCTCTGTGGTGGTTCAATACGGGGAAACCATTGTTCTGGTGACCGTTGTTTCGTCCGACGAAAGCGCCAAAGGGGATTTCCTGCCGTTAACGGTTGAATACATGGAAAAAATTTATGCAGCAGGCCGTATCCCCGGAAATTATTTCCGCCGTGAAATCGGAAGGGGCAGCGAAAAAGAAACCCTGACAGCCAGACTGATAGACAGGCCGATTCGGCCACTCTTTCCCAAAGGGTACAATTTTGAAACACAGATTATCGCTACGGTGCTGTCCATGGATCAGGAAAATGATCCGGACACTCTGGCCATGATTGGCGCATCTGCTGCGCTGGGTCTGTCCGACATTCCGTTTGAAGGACCGATTGCCTGTGTCCGGGTGGGCCGCATTGAGGGTCAACTAGTCATCAACCCGCCCCTGCAAAAATTTGATGCCTGCGATATCAATATCATCGTTGCCGGTTCAGCCACCGGTGTTGTCATGGTGGAAGGCAGCGGAAATATTGTGAGCGAAGCGGATATGCTTGAGGCCATTTTCTTTGGTCACCAGGCCATGCAGCCGGTCATTGAAATTCAGAAAAAACTTCGGGAAAGCTGTGGAAAGCCCAAACGTGCGTTTTCCGCGCCTGAAAAAGATGCAGCCTTGGTTGAAAACGTCGAGTCTCTTGCTTCTCAGCGCATAAAGTTGGCGCTCGGCATTCCCGATAAAATTGAGCGCTATGCTGCGATTCGTACAGCAAAATCTGAGGTGCTGAAAGCACTTGGCGAAGAGTTCGTCAATCGGAAAGATGAAGTTTCGGCAATCTTTCAGGATATTCAGAAAGTCATCAGCCGGAATATGATTTTAAAAGAAGGCCGCCGTATCGACAACCGTAAATTCGATGAAATCCGCCCCATTACGTGTGAAATCGGCATTCTTCCCAGACCCCACGGCAGTGCGCTGTTCACCCGCGGTGAAACCCAGGTGCTCGGCGTGTTGACCCTTGGCTCCGGGCAGGACGAGCAGCGGGTGGAAACCTTGACCGGAGAAGAATCCAGGCCGTTCATGCTTCATTACAATTTTCCGCCATATTCAGTAGGCGAGGTCAAAAGACTTTCTGGCCCCAGCCGACGCGACATTGGTCACGGCGGTCTTTCGACGCGAGCTCTTGAAAAAGTGCTACCTGCAAAAGCCGATTTTGACTATACCATCCGCATTGTTTCGGAAGTTCTGGAGTCCAATGGATCATCTTCCATGGGTACGGTTTGCGCCGGAACTCTGGCCATGATGGATGGCGGCATTCCCATCAAGGCTCCTGTCGCCGGAATCGCAATGGGGCTGGTCAAAGACGGGGAAACCGTGATCATTTTATCGGATATCCTTGGGGATGAAGATCATACAGGGGATATGGATTTTAAGGTCGCTGGCACCAGTGAAGGCATTACCGCCCTTCAGATGGACATCAAGATTCACGAGCTTCCAAAGGAAATCCTGGGAAAAGCTCTGGAACAGGCTCGAACCGGCAGGCTCCATATTCTGGGCAAGATGCTGGCATCGCTTGACAAACCACGAGAAGAAATCTCCCAGTATGCGCCCGCCATCATGACGATAAAAATCAATCCGGACAAGATACGGGATATCATCGGCCCCGGCGGGAAAATGATTCGCTCGATTCAAAGCGAAACCAACACCCGCGTTGAGATTGATGATACTGGTTTGGTGAAGATTGCGGCGATTTCAAAGGTCGATGGTGATGCCGCCATGAAGCTCATTCAAGGCATTGTAATGGAGCCGGAGATCGGGCGAATTTATGAGGGAACGGTTGTCAAGGTCATGGATTTTGGTGCTTTTGTCCAGATTGCTCCTGGGACAGATGGTCTGGTTCACATTTCCCAGCTTTCCACCCGAAGGGTGACAAAGGTCACGGATGTTGTGAAGGAAGGCGATACGCTCAGGGTAAAAGTCCTGGAGATATCCAGGGATGGTAAAATTCGTTTAAGCCATAAAGCGGTTTTGGAAGAGGAAAACCCGATTTGAAACCAGACGACAAGATCGAGAAAACCCTTCTATCAAACGGTGTCCGCATCCTTTCTCAGAGAATGCCGCACGTTCAGTCCGTGTCCATGGGAGTCTGGGTCAGTATCGGATCCCGGGATGAGACCGATGCCGAAAATGGATTGTCTCATTTTATTGAGCACATGATGTTTAAGGGTACGCAAAAGCGCTCGGCTTTTGAAATCGCCAAAGCTTTTGATGCCATCGGCGGATATACCAATGCCTTTACTTCAATGGAAAATACCTGTTACCATGCCAAGGTCATGGCGAATCATCTGGATACCATGTCGGAAATTCTGACGGATATTTTTCTTAATTCCTTGTTCGACGAAGCTGAAATCGAAAAAGAACGCCCGGTCATCTTTCAGGAAATCGTCATGATGGAAGATACGCCAGACGAATATGTACACCAGTTGGCCGCCCAGTCATTCTGGGGAGATAATCCTCTGGGAAGATCAATCCTGGGCACCCACGACAATATTCTACAGTTCGATTCCAAAAACATTCGAAGTTTTTTTGATAGGCTCTACCAGCCGGACCGGATTGTGGTTACAGCAGTTGGAAACATCGAACACGATCGTCTGGTTGACCTGGCCCGTCCGGCGTTTGAAGCTATTCAGACTGGCCAATTTTATGTTAGACCCATTCCGGCCCGCGACGTTCCGCAAGGCCACTTCAATGTGGGCCAAAATATCCATGTGCATTCCAAGGATATTGAGCAGGCTCATATCTGCCTCAATGCGTTGGGATTGCCCACAACCGATCCCAGGCGCTATGTATTGTCCCTGATGAATACCATTCTGGGCGGAAACATGAGCTCGCGGCTTTTTCAGCAGATCCGTGAGCAGCGGGGCTTAGCGTATTCGGTTTACTCGTTTGTTTCATCATTTGTGGATACGGGCATGTCCGGAGCCTATGCCGGCGTGGATCCGGCTAATGCTTTTGAAACCGTGGAGCTTATTTTGGATACGCTGCAAAGCCTCAAAGAAATCCCGGTTACAGATGATGAACTCCAGCATGCCAAAGAATTTACCAAGGGAAACCTGCTCATGGCCTCTGAAAGTAACGAAAACCAGATGGCGCGGCTGGCCCAGGGTGAATTTCATTTTGGACGCTATACCCCGTTGAAGGAGATTCTGGCCGAGATTGACCGGGTCGTCCCTGCGGATATTCAGATACTTGCCGAAGAGCTTTTTCAAAAGAATCTTATGACCCTGACGATTTACGGGCCGGAGCCTGAAGCTTCTCAATTTGAACAGCTTATGATGGCATGATGGAAGTGAACCATGGACACTGAAACACCCCCAACCATTCGCTTCTGCCGAATTGATCCGAAGGCGAATGCGGATATTCCACTGCCCCGATATATGACGCCTCAGGCTTCCGGCATGGATATATGTGCCGCCATAACGCAGGAGTTGATCGTGGAGCCTGGCGCGATTCATCTAATACCTACCGGATTTATGATGGCCATTCCCAATGGCTATGAAGCCCAGATACGACCTCGAAGCGGGCTGGCAGTCAAGCACGGGATAGGGCTGATTAATTCGCCGGGAACCATTGATGCGGACTATCGCGGAGAAGTTCAGGTAGCCTTGATCAATCTGGGAAAACACGATTACACGATCCGGCGGGGCGACCGGATCGCTCAGATGACCATTCAGCGTGTGTATCAGGCAGGGCTTGAAGAAGTCAGTTGTCTGGATAAAACCAGCCGCAATGCGGGTGGGTTTGGTCATACGGGAAAGTAGTTGTTCATAATTGATCTGACAATGCAGGTAGAGGATGTCTGACAAACCGTTGTTTTCATTAACTGAAACAGATTCGGTAGCGCCGCAGGATACCGGCATTTCCCTTTGCATGCTGGCCAGTGGCAGCAAGGGGAATTCCATTTACGTTTCTGATGGCTGTACCGCCATTCTTGTGGATGCAGGACTTTCCGGAATCGAAATCGAACGTCGGCTGAAATCCAGGGATATCAGTCCCGAATCTCTCAATGCCATTGTGGTCTCTCATGAGCATGAAGATCACATTCGTGGTGTGGGCGTCCTATCCCGGCGCTACAGCCTTCCCGTGTATATCAGCGCAAAAACAATCGAAGCCGCATCATCCAAGCTAAAAAACCTCAAGAAAACGGTCGTATTTAATTGCGGCACATCTTTTAAAATCAATACCTTAAATATTCATCCATTTTCAATATCGCATGATGCTGCAGATCCGGCAGGCTTTACGATCTCGCTGAATCAAAAAAAGATCGGAATCGCCACAGATCTGGGGATTGCAACGGCAATGGTCAAGCACCATCTGCAATTGTGCGATTTGTTGATTCTGGAAGCCAACCATGATCCGGACATGCTAATCAGCGGCCCGTATCCATGGCATTTAAAACAGCGTGTAAATGGCAGAACCGGTCATCTTTCCAACCGGGATTCCCGGATTCTCCTTGAGGAAATTCAGCACCGTCAGCTTCAGCATGTGATTCTGGCCCATTTAAGCGAAACCAACAACACCCCGGAAAAAGCCTTGGCGGAAGTCTGCATGGCCATCAATCCCCTCTATACGCAATTGACTGTTTCATCTCAGGATATCTGCAGCCAGCTCGTAGGGGCGAAAGATTTTTCACCCACACTTAAAGTAGAGGCGACCGGCCGGTCGCCCTTACATTCATCACCATCTGAATCTCTGGAGGTTTGTAATGTTTAAAATTGTTCAACGCAAGGAAATGGCAGGCGGAACCATCGTCCTCAATGAAATTGAGGCACCCCTGATTGCCAAAAAAGCAAAACCCGGACAGTTCGTGATCCTGAAGGCCAATGAAGCCGGGGAGCGCATTCCGCTGACAATGGCGGATTCAAATCCGGAAAAAGGGACCATCACCATCATATACATGGTGGTCGGAAAAAGCACTGCCATATTTAAAGCCTTAAAAGTCGGAGAAGGTTATCAGGATGTCATCGGACCGCTTGGCAAGCCCACTCACCTTGAAAAACTGGGAACAGTGGTTTGTGTGGGCGGTGGAACGGGAATTGCCGTTCTTAACCCCATAACGAAGGGCCTTAAGGAAATCGGAAACAATGTCATCAGCATAATTGGCGCCCGAAGCAAGGACATTCTCATTCTGGAAGATGAGATGCAGGCGGCTTCCCACAAGCTTCATGTGTGTACGGACGATGGCTCTTACGGACATCACGGGTTTGTGACCGAGGTGCTCAAACAGGTTCTGGAAAAAGAGGATGTCAAGCTGGTGGTCGCCATCGGACCGGTTCCCATGATGAAGTTTGTATCCAAAATCACCAAAGACTTTAATGTGCCAACAATGGTCAGCCTGAATCCGATTATGGTGGATGGAACCGGCATGTGCGGCGGATGCCGGGTTTCAGTTGGAGGGGAAACGAAATTCGCCTGTGTGGATGGGCCCGAATTTGACGGACACAAGGTGGATTTCGATGAGCTGATGCGAAGGCTTCAGGCTTACGGTGAAGATGAAAAAAAGTGCTATAATGATTATTGCACCCTTCAGCAGGCATAAAAACATAATTATGAATTACGAATTATGAATTCGTAATTATTCAGGAGGATATATGGCGGAAAAAACAGATACCAAAAAAACTACTCCACGGCAGGCCATGCCGGAGCAGAAACCAGAAATCAGAAGACGAAATTTTCAGGAAGTTCCCGTGGGCTATACCATGGAACATGCAATGACAGAAGCCAGCAGATGTCTTCAGTGCAAGAAACCCGGTTGCGTCGAAGGTTGTCCGGTGGGCGTTGACATCCCGGGGTTTATCAACCTGATTACCAAAGGAGATATGACTGGCGCTATCCGCAATTTGTGGACGAAAAACAGTCTTCCTGCTGTCTGCGGCCGGGTGTGTCCCCAGGAGATTCAGTGCGAGGGACTCTGTATTGTTGGCAAAAAAGGGGATGCAGTCGCCATTGGAAATCTGGAACGGTTTGTAGCGGATTACGAGAGAATGCACGGCTCCGGCGAGCTTCCGCCAAGAGAGAAATCGACCGGCAAAAAGATTGCAGTCGTGGGATCAGGGCCATCGGGACTTACTGTGGCTGGCGATCTGGTTCGTAAAGGCCATGATGTTAAGGTTCTGGAAGCATTTCACAAACCTGGCGGCGTTCTGGTTTACGGCATTCCTGAATTCAGGCTTCCCAAGGAAATCGTTTTTTCAGAAGTGGCCTTTCTGGAGCGACTTGGCGCCAAATTGGAATGCAATCAGGTGGTAGGAAGAACCGTATCTCTGGATGAACTCTTTGAGGAAGGGTACGATGCTGTCTATCTGGGAGTGGGCGCAGGTCTTCCCAAATTCATGAACATACCCGGTGAAAACCTGATCGGCATCCTTTCCGCCAATGAATATCTCACACGGGCCAACCTCATGAAGGCATATCTGTATCCAGAGGTGGATACCCCGATTCCCCTGGGCAAAAACGTCGTGGTTCTGGGCGCAGGAAACGTGGCTATGGACTCTGCGAGAACCGCCATGCGCCTGGGTGCAGACAGTGTCCGCATTGTCTATCGCCGGTCCCGCGATGAGATGCCTGCCAGAAAGGCTGAAATTCATCATGCAGACGAAGAAGGCATTGAATTTTTTCTCCTGACCGCGCCCACCCGTTTTGTTGGCGATGATAAAGGCCGGCTGACCGGTATGGAATGCCTCAAGATGGAACTGGGTGAGCCTGATGCATCCGGCAGAAGGCGACCCATTCCTGTAAAGGGTTCGGAGTTTATGATGGATTGTGATCTGGTGATCGTTGCTGTTGGAGCTGGCGCCAATCCGCTGCTGACCCAGACGACTCCTGATCTGGCACTCAATAAGTGGGGATACATTAACGCAGACCCCGAAACCGGCAAGACCACCAAAAAAGGGGTCTGGGCTGGAGGCGACATCGTCACTGGATCTGCCACAGTTATTCTGGCGATGGGGGCCGGCAGAAAGGCAGCCGACTCCATTCATAATTATCTGACTTGGGGATGGTAGTCAACTGACACAAGATCGTTCGAACATCAAAAGATCAATCCCATAATACTGTGGAGGTAGCTCCCCAGCTACCTGACTTACGACTCCCTATCTCTAACATCGGAATAGGGAGTTTTTTTGTGACAGACTCGTGTTGACCCTTTCAGTTTTCAAAAATAAACGGTCATGGTATGTGTGGGGTTCCCCCACAAACGATAATATAAGTTTTATTAATTTTTCGTGAATTTCGTGAATTTCGTGGTCAAATGATATTTTCACGGCAAAAGGTCTGTGATCATGTGTTTAGAATCAATGACTTCCCTTTGTAATTCGAAAAACAGCAATCAAGGAAGCTGCCATGGCTGGTCCGTGAGGCTGTGGGCTCCCGTTATGTTATTATTCCTTCTGGTTGCGGTTCCGTTGACAGCCAGAGCGGATAGAGTATCTTTTCCGCTGCGAATTGACTATAAGCTGCTGCGTTCCCTGGTAATCCAGTCCGCGTTCACATCACCTGGACAGATCGCAGTTCTGGAAGATGAATCCGATCCCTGCCGAAAAATAACCATTTCGGAGCCCCGTTTTTTTGTAAAAAATGCGAAGTTTCAATTTGAAACACGCCTTCGGGTTACTGCCGGAACAGAATTTGCGGGAAAATGCATGCTGCCTGTTGTCTGGGAAGGCTATCTGGTGTTGTTCCAGATGCCCAAGGTCGATCGGAAAACCTGGGTCCTTTCTTTCGAAAGTGAGGATTCGGAGCTTTTGAATACCCACCACGACCCGACGAAACTGCCGAATGTGATCTGGGAGATCATCGAAACCCAGGTTTTTGAATATCTTAAACGCATCAAGGTCAATCTGGCGCCGCCAGTATCGGACCTGAAAACTTTTTTGCTCCCCCTGTTTGATGAAGATGCTGCAGATCGGGCTCAACAAATGCTGGATAGCCTGCGGCCTGGAAAAATCGAGACTCTGCAAGAAGCCATTACCCTTGAGCTTTCGGCTGAAGCTGAGAAAATCGAAAAGGTAGCTGAATCAACCATTCCTGAAACCATTTCAGAAAAAGAACTGGCATCATTTGTCAGTACTTGGGAAGCCTGGGATGCATTTCTGGTTCAGATATTTCAATCATTATCCCCAAAACCCCTGTCTGCGGATGAACGCCAAATTATTTTTAGCACCCTTCTGGATACACGGCATCGGTTTGTTCAGGAGCTCTCCAAAAAGACTGCATCCAAACGGGATTTTGTTCGGGAACAGTTTGTCGCAGCATGGCGGCAGCTCTCTCCGGTATTTCGAAATCATCTGGGAAACGAGCCATCCAAGGCGCTTCTGGGATATTTGGCATTTTTCACGGCTGCCGACGCTTTGTCCGGCCTGGATCAGTTGGGCCCGTCATTCGGGTTTGAAATCAGCCGAAACGGCCTGATTCGCCTGGCCAAACTTTTGGGCGGACAAGGCTCTCCCATTGAGTTGCTGTATCAGAGCGATGTAGATCCGGTTCTCCGAAATGTTCTGGGTATGGGAACGCCTATTATTGCGGCCGGTCCGGCCTTTGATACTGATTCCATTGGAACGGAGCTGCCGGAAATTGAAGAAACAATCCTTCCTGGTCCGGAAAAACCAGAAGATATGGGGCTCTCCAAGGCTTTGTTGTCCTTTTTCATGAAGCCATGCTGGGCGCAAGACAATATCCCGGATGCTGAAATTGCAGCAATCCGGCAATGGGTTCTGTCGCCTGA
Source organism: Deltaproteobacteria bacterium (assembly GCA_037129415.1). Classification (GTDB taxonomy): domain Bacteria; phylum Desulfobacterota; class Desulfobacteria; order Desulfobacterales; family Desulfatirhabdiaceae; genus RAAP-1. The sequence continues at coordinate 12,499 of JBAXVB010000003.1, read as the reverse complement.
CAATTTGGATGATCGTCTTGAACAGATCAAGGTTATGTTGAAGGATGCCGTTGATGAGACGCTAAAAAAGAATACGATTCCTGTCGCCTATCAGTCGATTTTTTTTCAGGCCGTATCTGCTACAGGATGGCAGGAAAGCTGTTTTCGCCAGTTTCTGGAAAAAAAAGGCAAAATCACCTATATGCTTTCCTATAACAACTCATCCGTTGGCATGATGCAGGTAAACGAGCGCGTCTGGCGGGGACTGTATGATTTAAAGCATCTTCGCTGGAATATCAGATACAATGCACGGGCTGGCTGTGAGATACTGGAGCAGTATTTCACTCGGTATGCGCTATCTAAAAAACAGGCAGGTCAACTGGATTCCGACACCCTTGCCTGCGCCCTGTATGCCATGTATAGCGGCGGTCCCGGAGATTTTCAAAAATTCCTGCAGCGCATTGCCGGCGGAAAGCGTCTGCTAACGGACAATCTGTTCCAGGAAAAATATTTATGGGTCAAAAAAGACCAATGGAACCATATCACCAAATGCCTGGGCGGCGCATAGAGACAGTATTCCTTTGCAGTGAATAAAATTTCAGGTAATTAGCAGAAATTAGCGGAAAAATGAATATGATCGTTGCCAAAATCACCGCTGCAGACAACGCACTCAACAGCTACCTTTTCAAATTTCGCAGTCCGTGGCTTGCAACCACCAGCAGGATCGTCACCCTGATGGGATCCTCGGTGTTTTTGATCCTGGTTTGTGTTGTCATTCTCTTTTTTCAAAGACAAGCCCGCTCACAGCTCCCGTATTTTTTTTTAGCCGAAATCGTCGAGTTGATGGTTATCATTCCGCTTCGGTACTTTGTAAAGCGGAAAAGACCACATCCGGCGAATTTATATCGGTATCTGCCATCGTGGAACAGATACTCTTTTCCTTCTCAGCATGCCTCAAGAATGTTCGCTCTGACCATGATTTTATGGTTCAACTATCCAGAATCAATTTATTACATGACTCCCGCCGCCGTGCTTGTCTGTTTCACCCGCCTTGTTCTGGAGAAACATTATCTGTCCGATATTCTGGTCGGTGCTGCTGTCGGCTTATTGGCCGGAGTTGTCGCGGTGCAGGGTATGCGCTGCCTGGCATAAACCTTCACGATGCAAAAATTAAATTGCATTATTGCAACCCATTGCAATCATAAAGTTGCATTATCGCAACTATAGACTGCCGTATCATTCTCGGGCGGCATGATATAACTATTTGAAAATATAAATCTATGGTAATTTTTATGAGCAATGGCCTGATTTTTGCGTACAGAATAGCCACAGGTAACAAAAGAATTAACATGGATGAACAGGATAGACAGGATAAAAAAAGTTAATCTTCTGATTTTTGGGTATTCATCATCGTGTCGGCGCGAACATGGCCGAAAACCGGGAATTTTGCACATGATACTGAAAACAAAGAACAATCAACGACAGGAGCCACCATGGGAGACCTGAAAGATATGGCCAAAGAAGTCCTGCCGAAAATGGCATTGGCTTTTATCACTACTGCGGCAGCGAACCTGTTGTCCAGAGATTCGATAAAATCCGCCATCAGGGGGCTTGTGAGAAAACTGATCAGCGGCAGCGCGGAAAAGCCTTACGAAGACGTTCAAACCGTAGAAGGCTATGCTGACAAGGTGATGACAGTGTTGTATCAAAACAAAATATTTCCGCAAAGCATTGGTATTGACGGCCCTCCTGGAAGCGGAAAAAGCACCCTGGGCAGAAGCCTTGCCAAACGGACTGGACTCGAATGGCGAACGCTGTATTTAAAAGAGATGAATAAACCGTACCCATTTAAAACTGGGTACATCTACGAGAATATACGCCTGTTCAGAACCCAGAATATCGAAAATTTTGACGTGATCATTTATCTGGACTGCCAAATTGAAGAAGCCCAGCACCGGGTGATAAAAAGAGACCGGAATGCGGCCCTCGTCGATTATGTTGATTTCAAAAAGCTGAAAAAAATCGGGGATGCAGCTTATAATGCGGCTGATGGGGAAGAAATCAATATCCCGATGAGCCCTGTCAAAATGAAGATACGACCTCGGAACGGCTTCCGGGACATTGAGAATCTCAGGAAGAAACTGAAGTCAAAAGGGCTGGATATTGAACAGCTTTCAAAGGAAGAACTGCTGTTTGTTGATTGTTATGGCCAAAAGACATTCTGGCCGCAGAGCAGCATTTTCCCATACGTCTGTCTGGGAGCATATAATTATGAACTTCTATCGGCAGCCCAGGTGGCGCTCAGATCTGCCATGGCAAAAAAGCTGTTGAGCTAAAAAGATGGTCGAATGCGTCATTGAAACCACACTAATCCGCGATGAACCATTATTCATACTATTTTTTACAGGTTGTCCCGCCAAAAGTTGATCTCCGTCACATTTTTCCCAATAATCCGCGATGAACCAATTAGAATTGCTGTGTGCCATGTCAGTCAATTGACATTTCAAAAATCATTGTGATATGATTTTACTATCATTTAAACGAAGTCTGATTTTTCAATACGCAAGCAAAGACAGATGACAGAGGGCGGCTTTTTCTGTCCTCCGTCATTGGGAACCGACGGAATGCTATAGACGGCATGCCTGCAATGCAACGTGTTGACAGGGCAGGTAAACCATGACTCTTCGCGCCAAAACTGTTTATATCTTCAGCGCAGCCATGTGCTTTCTGGTGGGTGTTGTTTTTTTTCTGACTGACCACATCTTGAGGCAGCGTTCCGAAATGATCGAACAACAATTAGTGCGAGATGATGTCAAACATGCGCGCGATGCCTTGTTCGATGAAGTCGCCAGTATCGACATATTTACTGTTGACTGGTCCGCATGGGATGAAACGTATGCGTTTGCCAGAACGCGCACCCCGGAGTTTGTGGAGCGGAATCTGTCCCACGGAGAGCTTCTCAAGCAGCGGAAAAGCTTTGTCGTTTTTGCCGATGTCTCCGGCGCCATCATTTATTCGCAAGGACTCACACTCAGTTATGACGGCGAAGCCCCGGTTCTTGAAAGCCTTTTAAAAGCAATTGCATCTACCGATGTGCTTGTCAGACACAATGGTATCGAGAGTGCAGTAAATGGCATTGTCGCAGTTCCCGAGTGCCTTGTTCTGATTACGTCGCGTCCCATTCTGACCGGCGATTACAAGGGTCCTGTGGCCGGCGCTTTCATTGTTGGCAAATATCTAAGCCCGACGCACATCAATGTACTTGCCAGGCAGACCCATTTGTCAATCGCCATTGACAATATCACTGTGGCGGCTCTTGATCCGGGGGTGCAGGCTCCGGAATACATCGCGGTGCAGGTTGACGGTCCCAATCAAATCACCGGGCGGACGCTGCTCATTGATATTGATGGCAGGCCATGCGCGGTGCTGAGCGTTCGGGCGCCACGGGTGCTGTACAAGCAGTATCTTCACAGCCTGCAGTATTTTGTGGGAGCTTTTCTTGTTGTGACGCTGCTCACCGGCGTGATCATGTTTTTGTTTACCGAGCGGATCATCCTGTCGCGGTTGTCGCGGTTATTTGCCTTTATCAGGGGAATTCAATCGACCGAAAAGCTCTCCGACCGCATTATGCTTGGCGGCAGGGATGAAATTGCGGCTATCGGCGCGGGCATAAACGATATGCTCGAAAAGCTCGCTCGCGATGTTGCCCAGAGCGCATATACAGAGCAGGCGCTGCAGACCAGTGAAGAGCGCTACCGAAATATTTTCGAGGCGTTCATGGATGTTTATTACCGCATTGATGCAAGCGGTATTATCATCGACCTGTCACCGTCGATCCAAAATTTATCGGGCTGGGCTGCAGAGGAGTTGATCGGAAGGCATGTGACCAGTGTTTATCATGATCCGGCCGAGTATGAGCGGCTGGTGGCTATGCTCGCCGATCAGGGATCGGTTTATGATTTCGAGATAACGCTGATGAAAAAAAATGGTAATCCGTTACCCGTTTCGGTGTGCTGCCATGTCTGCTGGGATCCGCATGGGCGCTTTAACGGTGATGAGGGAAGCATTCGGGATATCACGGAGCGCAAACACACTGAGGAAAAAATCAGACAGCAGTACGTCGAACTCGAAACAGCTCACCGTACGCTGCAAAGCGAGACATGCGAGCGCGAGCGGTTTGCAGCCGAGCTGCTTGAAACCGAGCGGCAGTTGGCACATCTTATCGAAACTTCAGAAGATTCCATCATTGTATCCGACGGCGACGGACACCTTATCCGGGCGAACCAGGCATTTCTCAACATGCTGGGCTACGGACTGAAAGATGTACTTGGCAGGCATGTAACATTTTTTTTCGTCAACACGGCTGGCGTATATGAAATGACCGGTGGTGAGAAGGTTGTCATCAATGAAATCTTCATTACCAATCAGGCCGAGGTTATCAACCGCTTCATGAGGGAGGGCCGAGGCAGCAACTGGAAGACCTATTACCTGAACAAAGAAGGAAAGATTATCCCGGTTGTCCAGAGCCTGGTTTTTATGACCAATGACCATGGAGTATATACGGCGTCATTTGGTATAATCCGGGACATCACCGAGCAGTTGCAGGCAGAGGCGGAGCTAACAAAAGCCAAGGATGCCGCGGAGCAGGCCAGCAAGGTCAAAAGCGAGTTTTTGGCCAATATGAGCCATGAAATCAGAACACCGCTAAACGGTATCATCGGCATGACGGAGGTGATCTTTGACACCCGCCTTGACGATAACCAGTGGAACATTCTTAGTACCATCAGCACCGAGGTGAATGCCCTGCACGGCATTATCAATGACATCCTTGATTTTTCAAAAATTGAGGCAGGCAAGCTTGAGTTTGATTCGATACCCTTTGACCTGCGTGTTGCGGTTGAGGATGTGGCTGCCAGCCTTGCTGCGCGGGCATACCAAAAGGGCCTGGAACTTGACTGCTTTATTTCGCCTGGCATCCCGCCTCACCTGATCGGTGATCCCGGACGGCTGAAGCAGATTCTGCGAAACCTTGCCGAAAATGCTCTGAAGTTTACCCATGCAGGCGAGATCGACATCTCGGCGGACCTGGCCGAAGACACTGGTAAGGCGATAGTGGTCCGCTTTGCTGTCAAGGATACTGGAATCGGCATACCCAAAGATAAGCAGTCGATTATCTTCGAGAACTTTACCCAGGTTGACAGTTCGACCACCCGTAAATACGGCGGAACCGGGCTGGGCACCAGTATCGCCAAACAACTGGTGGAGATGATGGGTGGTGAAATAGACCTGAAAAGCAGGCCTGGTAAGGGCACCACTTTTTTTTTTACAGCGGTTTTTGAAAAACAGGTTGCACCAAAGGCTGCTCTGTCGCTTTGTAAAGCGGCTGATCCGGAAGGTAAGCGGGTGCTGGTGGTGGATGATAACTGGACCAGCCGGCATATCCTGACAGAATATCTAAAGAGTTGGGGTTGCCGGACGGCTGAAGCCACTGGCGGGCGGGAGGCGTTGGGCAAACTCAGTCAAGCCTGTCTATCGGCGAATGCATTCGACCTTGTTTTGATGGATATGCAAATGCCGGACATGGATGGGTTTGATACGTCGCGTGAAATCAGGAGAACTCCTGGGATAGAGGATATTTCGATTGTGATTCTTACTGCAGGCGGTCGGCGCGGAGACGGGTTGGACTGTAAAAAACTGGGGATTCGTGGATACTTGACCAAACCGGTGCGGCGCAATGAGCTGTATGATGTCTGTGTGACTGTTATGGGCGACTGCAGAGAGGGTTTTTGTGCAGCCCCGCAGATAATTACCCGGTACGCCCTGGCCGAGAATAATAGAAGAAATGTACAGATCCTTTTGGCGGAAGATTATCCAGCCAGCCAGCAGGCGGTCATGCAGCAACTGCAGAGTGCAGGCTGCGGGATTGACCTGGCATCTGATGGACGAGAGGCGCTGGCCGCCGCCAGACTCAAGCAGTATGACCTGATCTTCATGGATGTGCAAATGCCGGAGATGGACGGTTTTGAGGCAACGGCGGGTATTCGGGCGCATGAAACGAAAATATCGACCCCTGGCAATACAGTCCATGTGCCGATTATCGCCATGACCGCTCACGCAATGAAAGGTTATCGCGAGCTTTGTCTGGAGAGAGGAATGGACGATTATATTGCAAAGCCCGCCCGCAAAAAGGATGTCCTTGCAATGGTAGAGACATGGACCGGAAATGGAACATTATGCCATTTATGCCATATACCTGCCCTGACGCAATCGTCGGACGTTGATAGTCCACCAGAAAGGGCCGCCCCGATGGATTACGACCGGGCGCTGGATGAGTACGATGGAAACCGGGAATTTTTGATGGAACTTGTAAACGGATTTCTGGAGAGAGCCAGCCAGCAAATTGAAACTTTATGGCAGTCTTTGGCCGACGGAAATGCCGAAATAGTGATGAAAGAGGCCCATGCCATGAAAGGGGGCGCAGGAATTCTTACCGCTGTTGCACTTTCAGGGGTTGCCCTGGAGCTTGAAACAATTGGCAAGTCGGGCAACCTAACGGCAGGCGCCGAAGTACTGTCCAGGCTTGAGCATGAGCTTCAGCGGTTGGCGGACTTTGTGAACTCTGTGATCAGGAGAAATCATGAAAATATTGATTGTTGATGACGAGTTTGTCAGCCGCATGACACTGCAGAATCTTCTGGCAAGTCTGGGCGAGTGCACAACTGTGGAAAGCGGTGAAGATGCGCTGATGGTTGCTCTGTCGGATAATCCTCCTGATCTGATTCTGCTCGACATCCTGATGCCTGGCATTGACGGTTTCGAGGTCTGTAAACGGCTTAAAACTGCTTCGCAGACAAAGGATGTCCCCGTGATATTCCTGTCCGCCAATACGGAAGTCGAGGACAAAACCCGTGGCATAGAGCTGGGGGCGGTTGACTATATCACCAAGCCCTTTCACAAGGCTGAGGTGAAAGCGCGAGTCTTGGCGCACCTGTCTATCAAAAAAATGAGAGAGGACCTGCGGGATAAGAATATCACATTGGAGCGTCAGGTAGATGAAATCAAAGAAAAGACTGAACTGCTGCGGGAAAAGGATCTTCAGCTCATAGAGATGGATCGCATTGCCGGCATTGGCACCCTGGCTGCTGGCATAGCCCATGAAATCAACAATCCCCTGGGCTTTCTCAAAAGTACGCTCGGCACATTAAATAAAAGTATGGATAAGATGCGTGATGCCCTGGAATACTGGAAGGACAAACCGGCAACAGATCCACTCGTGCAAGGGTACCTGGAATATGTTGCGGCGATCAGCCTTGACCGGGTTGTTAACTCCATGGACGAAAAATTTGACCGGGCCGGCAGGGGCCTGACGCGTATCATGGATATTGTGAACAGCCTGAAGCGCTTTTCCGGGATCGACATGGAGCCACTGGCCAAAATAGACATCAATAATAACATAACCGAAATTTTGAAGGTTGCGCCCAATCAGGAGGAGAAAAAGGTCGATATTGTTACGCAGCTCCAGGAGCTTCCCCTGATTGAGTGCGCTCCATACGAGATAAACCAGTGCTTGCTGCAACTGCTGAAAAACGCATTTGATGCTATAGATAACGAGGGCACGATTAAAATAACCTCTGAATGGTGTCGCAAAGACGCTCAGATTGTTATTCGGATAGTTGACAGCGGCCGGGGTATGTCGCCTGAAGTGCTGCGGCAGGCGTTCAATCCATTTTTCACCACCAAGCCAGTTGGCTCCGGAACAGGTGTCGGGCTGTCGCTGACCGAAAGGATCATCAAACGCCACGGCGGCATGATTCGGCTTGAAAGCACAGAGGACCGGGGCACTACGGCCACCATAAAACTGCCGGTGTCTGCGCAGGAATAGGGAGCGGGGGTTTCTACCTGCCTCCTGATATCTGTGCCCTGCCTTTTATAAGAGGAAGTTCATGCCAAACGACAGCCAGTTTTTCCCCCTTGACCAATCTCTTAGCCGATGCTCTTGTGGCGGCTACAAGAGCGTTTGCCCTGTCTCAGGTTTGTCCATCATAACCAGGCCTGAGTGGACAGAAATCAAGTTGGATTCCGATTACTATGCGACGTACAGCATCATCGGCAAGGCGATTCTCCTGATAACCCTGAAAGGTAACTTAAGCGAAAAGGGATCAATATCTCTTCTTGAAAAAAGAGCGGAGGTTCTCGACGAGGCGGGTCTGTCCGACAGGAAATATGCCGAATTAAGAGACTATCGGATGCTGGCTGATACCTCGTCAAGAGGGGGGCGGATGATCTTGACAAATTTTTTATTGAAAGAACAAGTGAAGGGACATCTTCAGGGATTCTGGGTGTTTGAGGCCCCATTCCTTATAAAATTCATGTTTCAGGTCGGGTTGAGACTGCACAAAACCGTCATACCTGTCGTTGTAGCGAAAGACTACAGTGAGGCTGTCCGAAGTGCTTTGAAGGTTCTGCGGCAAGGCGGCGTCGATGTGGGTTCAAGACTCTATTCCAGACTTAAGAAGGATGAGTGGGCGCTGGATATTGAAGAGTATGGAATATCATTTGAACTGATAGGAGATGACATCCTCTACACCATTGCGCGGGGAAAGCAAAGAGAACCTCACGTTGATAAGTACTTTGAATTGCATGAGAAGGTGCTTCATGAGACCGGTCTGTCTGAAAAGGGCTACTATTATCGGATAATCAATTGGGAAAGATTTGAGAGTATCCCCTGGAGAGCAAGATTGAAGTATATGCATGGGTTAAAGGAGTTAAACGAGAAAACTCCCTGCCGGTTATCGGTGATTTTTGGTCTCAATAATTTCATGAAAGCACTGGTTGCGATAAACAGGCCATTTGTTTCAATTCCGGTAATGGTTGCCAAGGACCTTCAGGACGCTCTGGAGATCACGGAAAGAGAAAGAATACAAGAAACCGGAGCAGATTCCGGCGTGAAACGTCAGAAATCGGAGGTCAAAACCTATACAGATGAGCAGCTCAAAGGATTTGCCAACGAGATGCTCCAGGTGATTGGAGGAATTAACTGGGATCAGGCAGGAATCTCGTTAGACAGCATGAACGAGGAACACCCGTTGAAACCAGTCCTGGACGCTCTATCTGTCATCAAACTTGATTTGGACAATCTAATCCAGGAGAAAGAAAGCTCAAAAAAAGACCTTCAAGAAAGCGAGGAGAAGTACCGGCTCCTGGCGGAAAATGCCTCCGACACGATCTGGATGTTGAACATGGACGGGGCCTTCACCTATCACAGCCCGTCCATCAGGAAGTTGCGTGGATACTCCCCGGATGAGGCTAACCGCATTGCCTTGGAGCAAACAATCACGCCTGTATCCTTGCCCTTGCTCCTGCAGATAGCTGAAGAGGAAAATACCAAGCCGCTGGCCGACCGATGGACCGACCGCATCGTGGAACTTGAGATGTACCGGAAGGACGGAGGCGCCATCTGGACAGAGTCGTTGGTCAGGGCTGTCCGCGACACCGATGGAAATGTAACTGGTTTGCAGGGGAGTACGCGCGACATCACCGACCGCAAGAAGGTGGAGGATGCACTAAATAAAAGCGAAGCACAGTATCGTTTGCTGGCGGATAACGCACAAGATCAGATATGGCTCATGGACCTGAACTTAAAACCGACATACATCAGTCCATCTGTGGAGAAGATACGGGGATACACATTTGAGGAGATTGTGCAACTTTCGCTGGATAAGCAACTTACTGCGACATCTTTCCAGTCGGCGATGGCGTTTTTTTCCATCGAGATGCCCAAGGCGCAGGCGGATCCAACATATTTTGCGCGACCACTGGAACTGGAGTTCTACAATAAAGACGGCTCGACTTTATGGTCGGAAAACACGTTTAGTCAAATCAGGGACGAAAACGGTAAGCAGTTGTCCATCCTGGGTGTGGGCAGGGATATTACCGTACGCAAGCAGGCGGAGGAGGCGTTGCGGCAGAGCGAAGAGAAGTACCGTTGGGTGATGAATAATATGGCGGACATCATATCGGTCATGGACATGAATCTGCAGTTTACATACATCAGTCCTTCCGTCATGCGTGTTCGGGGATACACTGCGGAAGAGGCTGTGGAGCAGACCATGGAACAGACCCTGACACCTGAATCCCTAACGATAGCCGCCAAGTTTTTTGAAGAAGAGATGAAATTGGAAGATAGCGGTACGGCTGATCCTGACAGAAACCGCATCCTGGAATTGGCGCAATACAAAAAAGATGGTTCCATCATTTGGTTGGAGAACAGCCTGTCATTTATACGCGACGCTGCACAAAAGGCCGTGGGTATCAGTTCAGTATCTCGTGACATCACGGATCGGAAGCATGTGGAGGAAAATCTTCGAAAATCCGAGGAAAAGTATCGAAACATCCTTGAGAGCATCGAAGATGGATACTTTGAAGTTGATCTGACAGGCAACTTGATGTTCTTCAATCGTTCAATTTGCAATATCCTCAATTACCCCAGGGAAGAATTATTGGGTTTGAACAACAGGGCATACATGGACCCTGAAAATGCAAAAAAAGTCTTTCAGGCTTTCAACGAGATACTTGTAACCAGGGTTCCCTCCAAGGGTTTTGAATGGGAAGTTATTCAAAAGGGTGGCGCCAGAAGGCATATCGAAGTGTCTGTATCTCTTATGGTAAGTCCGGAGGGGATGCCAACCGGATTTCGTGGTATTGCGCGTGATGTCTCAGAGAGGAAGAAAATAGAATTTGAACTCAAGAACCACAGAGAACTCCTGGAGGAGATGATAACTGCGCGTACATGTGAGCTGGCTGAAGCCGTGCGGAAAGCTGAATTTGCAAACAAAGCCAAAAGTCAGTTTCTTGCCAACATGAGTCATGAGATCCGGACACCTCTGAATGGCATAATGGGAATGGCGGAAGTTTGCCTTAAAACAGAACTTGATGAAGAACAGAAAGATATTGTTGGCACCATCACCAAGGAGGCCAATTCACTTCTTGGGATCATCAATGAAATCCTTGACTTTTCTAAAATAGAGGCTGGAAAACTTGAGATTGAGCAGATTCACTTTGACCTGGGTAATCTTTTTGAAGACCTGACGGAGAGTTTTTCATACCGGACGATTAATAAGAGGCTCGAACTAACATTCTTTATCTCGCCGGAAACACCGATCCGGTTAATGGGAGACCCTGGTCGCCTCAGGCAGATACTGAAGAACCTGATAGACAATGCCTTCAAGTTTACTCATGAGGGCGGAATTTACGTCAAGGCGGAGCTAACAAAGGATATGGGGGACAAGATCAAGCTGCGATTTCTTGTAAAAGATACAGGCATCGGAATCTCTAAAGAAAAGCAGGTAATCGTTTTTGAAAGCTTCACACAGGCTGACGGCTCGACCACCAGAAAATACGGAGGAACAGGGCTTGGCACCACAATTTCAAAGCAACTGACTGAAATGATGGGAGGAGAAATAGGCGTTGATAGCGAGGAAGGAAGAGGTTCCACCTTCTGGTTTACCGTTGTTTTTTCAAAACAGAGCGAGACCGTTTTCCACAGAAGCAAAGAATTGCCCCTGAGCAATGTAAGGGTGCTTGTTGTTGGTGACAACAAAACCAGCCGTCAAACGATAGTTGAATATGTAAACTCATGGGGCTTCATTCCTGTTGAAGCGACAAGTGCAAAAGAAGCTCTCTCCATCCTCAAGAGATATATCGCCTCGGGGGAACAGGTCAACCTTGTTCTGAGCGATCTCAACATGCCAGATGTCAATGGTTTTGATCTTGCGCGAGAGATAAGAAGCGTGAAATCCTTCAACTCAGTCCCGATCATTGTCATTACTGCTTATGGCAATGCCGGCGATGGAAAGACCTGTCGAGATATTGGGATAGAGGGATATCTGACAAAACCTATAAAAGGAAAGGACCTCCGCGGAACCATAGAGAGAGTTCTCGTATCTTCGATGAGCGGCGAGAATGGCGGAGAAATTGACCTTGTAACCAGACACTCCATCGCGGAGGAGGCGCGGAGGAGGCATGTCCTTCTGGTGGAAGACTATCCTACAAATCAAATGGTTGCAAAAAGACACCTTGAGCATGCAGGCTATCAGGTGGATCTGGCTGAAGATGGCAAGCAGGCTATTGACGCATTCAAACGCAGCCATTATGAACTGATATTCATGGACGTGCAAATGCCTGTCATGGATGGATATCAGGCCACGAAATTCATCAGGGATTTTGAATCAGAGCTTGCAGCAATGGAAAATGGGAATGTCAGGGAGACGATGCACAGAGTCCCGATCATAGCGATGACAGCTCATGCCATGAGTGAGAATAAGCAGCTCTGCCTTGAGGCCGGAATGGATGACTTCCTGCCCAAACCATTTACCAGATCAGAGCTGCTCTCGATGGCATCAAAATGGCTTACCAGACACAGCCGTTGACCGTTGACCGTTCTTTGACGATTGACTGTCAACGGTCAACGGCTGTTATGAGAAACGTGAGTTGACACACTACTGAATTCAGCGTATTGGTC
>JBAXVB010000299.1:0-4933 GCA_037129415.1 Deltaproteobacteria bacterium | reverse complement strand
AACATTGCTAGCTACCTGCCATAATTCTGCAGGAAAAAACTTGAACATCGAGTAAAATATTGCAGCTTCATCGCCGGGTTCTAAAATCATTAATGCTATTTTCTTGCAGACTGCTGGAATAATGATAATCGCCACATGCGGTGAATTTGAAAGTCGCTCTGCAATCATCAAACTGACTTTATTTCCTGGTGAGAACTAACAATCTTTTGCCAATAAACCAGCGGCGTGCCTGTTGCCTTTTTGCAACAGGCATGATCGCCAACTACTCTCTACGCAATGCGGTTTTATCGAGTTGCCGTAACAAACTCAAAGAGATAGTCCAATCTCAAATCAACAGACAAGTGGCATGACTTATGCGTTTTTTGCATAAGGCGTGAACACCAGCTACACTCTTCAAGCTTCGCTACGTTCAGACTGAAATCATCTGCTGGACATCTCTTAGTTTTTCAAAGAAACTGACGACAATAATTTGAGAGAACTAATTATTTTTTCGTCAATGCCTGCTTGAGACTCATTGCTAAGTTCTTTCAAAAATAAATAGCAAAAGTGCCGAATGAAACACTACATGTTGATTTTTGCAGTTGACAACATCTGGATGTAGTGTCATGTTGTACGAAACTTTGTGAGTCGTATTAAGATTATAACCAATTTCATTAACGAAAGTCAAGAAAGGAAACTCAACATGAACGATTTTAGAACAGAAATTCTACGACAATTCTCAGGCAAAGCTCATGTCTTTCGTTCAGACAAGCAACGTCAGGCCATCGACGGTACGCCTGCCTCGGTGCTCTCGCAGTACGACGCTGCTGGAACAGGTCCGGCGAATCGTTTCAAGATTGGAATCAAAGTATGCTATCCGCTAACTGATTACGTGGACTGGCTCTGTGCGCGTGTCTCGAAAGCAGGTTAAAAATGAGTGCCGATGTAGATGTACCCGAACAGTTCACGAAATATCCGAATCGAATACTTGATGCGCTGTGTTCGGTTCGTCTTCCAGGCGAAGCTGAACAAGTGCTGAAGACTATCGCTCGGCTGACTTACGGTTATCATAAAGACAAAGCCGAAATATCTATGAGTTTGTTCCACAAGAAAACCGGCATCTATCCACCAAACGTGAACAGAGCAATCAATGCGCTTGAGAGTATGAAAATAATTTTAACCGACAGGACACCAGGCCGAAAAACTTTGTACAGAATCAATTCTGATATTGAAGACTGGAAACCGAAACCAAAGCAGAGAGCAAATAAACGGCAAACTGTTATCAGTTCTGATAATAGCTCTGAACTGTTATCAGTTCCGATAATAGGCGTTATCAGTTCTGATAATAGTTCTGTTATCAGTTCCGATAATAGCACTGTTATCAGTTCCGATAACAGCTCTTCTTATAAGAAAGAAAGCTTTAAAGAAAGTATAAAGAAAACACACAAAGAAAGCTTGTGCGCTTCTGATTCTTTTTCTTTTGAAAAAACGGCAACTGATTTCTGTGAGAAGATTGTTGAGTATCATCCAAAGTGCAAACCAGAATCAATTAATCTTTCGGCAAAGATACTTGCAGGTATCGGCGAAAGTCCTGATGAGATTTCCCGCGCAATTGAATTTGGATTCGCTGACACTGAGTTCTGGCGCAGCATCTTGAAATCAGCGAAACAATTCGCCAAGAATTACGACACTATCAAATCACAGATGAAACGTGTAAAAAAAGTTCCAGTAGATAAAGGCAAAGCTCTAATTGCTCATTTTGCCATAGAAGAATGCAAAACTATTCATGAGCTCATGACATTCTGGAAACAAAATCCCGATTACGAAAAAGACAATGTTCTGATAAACGATAAAAACTATCGTTTGTTTCAGATGGCAAGTCAGTTAATAGAGAATGCTGAAACTGAGTCTGACTTGAACAACGCATTTACCGAGGTGGAAATGTTTTTCACTGCGTGTGTTCCAAGCATAGCGACTTTGTTTTGTGAAAAAATGGATGCATTAACTGGCGTCTCTACGGAATATTCAGGTTTTTAAGCAATGTTGGGACAGACTCTTTCCACTCACAGTAATCAATGAAAGGACATTACATGCCAAAATTATTAAATCGACATCACCCGAATCTACCGACATCTGCCGTTTATGTTGGCAGAGGTACTCCGTTCGGGAATATTTATGAATATCCGAAACACGGAACTCGTAAGCAGTGTGTTCAGAAATTTGCTGCCTGGCTGGCGACTCAACCGGAACTCGTCGAGAGAGTGAAGACTGAGCTTGTCGGCAAAGACTTGGTTTGCAGTTGTTCGCCAAAAAGATGCCATGGTGAAATACTGCTGGCGATTGCCAATGGTGAAGTTATTCAACCGGTTGTAATTAAAGAACAGGTGCAATTGGGACTATTCAATTGAAACGTCATGATTCGTGTTGCTGGCGGTTTACGAGAACCACCTAAGCAATCTACACCAACTGACTGCTTGCAGGCGAACTGACGCGCTCTCAGGCAGTCTGATTGTTACTTCGTAAAAAACGTTGTCAATCTATTCTTCGGTTATCCATGGTTGGCAAGCAATGAACTGACTGAGGTACCTGCTCGAATAATGAGCCAATTTATAAAAACTGAGTGTAATGAAAGGACAGCTATGACACCAACATCTTTTTTTATTCAGAACCGCGAGATAGTGATTGAGCTGGCGGCCAACAACACTTTGAGTGAGACGTGGCGCTTGCTGGTTCAACGAATCGGGATAGACAATGCAATGAAACCAAACTCGTTTAACGGATTAATTAAACCGTTCATTGAAACGTGCAAGCATGATGACGAGTTGAATAAAAAGTTGCATGAACAGATTAAAGAGTTGAATGAAAAGTTGCATAACGAACAAGAGTTGAATGAAAGGTTGCATAATCAACTTAGAGAGTTGCATGAAGAGCAAGAGTTGAATGAAAAGTTGTATAACGACGAAAGGTTGAATGAAAAGTTGAATGAAAATGAAAAGTTGAATGAAAAGTTGAAGATTTCCGGCTGGACTGTTGGCAAGTCCGGAGAATACTACAGAGCTTTCCGGAAAATCTCAGGTAAAGTACACGGGATACACCTGGGACGGCATCTCGATTTGATTGACGCAAAAATCAAGATTGATTTCAAGTCTGAGCATTTATTTTCTTCCAGGCATACCGACACCAGCCTCGGCACCTGAACGGCGCACCTGCGTCACTACAGGCGGCCATTATGTAAAACTGGATATTTTGTATCCACTTTACCCGAATTCAGGTAATTTACCGGATGTCCGTGGAAAGACTCTTCCCCCCACAGACATTCGGATTGCCAATTGTCCGGAATCCGGACATTTATCAAAGAGCTGGATTAAGCTGGCGGTAATGCCTGCGGCAAACGTCCAGGAAGTCGGCGGCGGCAAAGCCTGCGGCAAACGCCAACGACACCTACACCCCCCCCAGGCTTTCGCTCTTTGGTTAGGCATCAACTGCCGTATAATCCGCTTCCGGTTGCTGTAAAAAAGAGATAGTCGCCGTGGCGTGACATTTGCTTTTTCTGCAAATGGCATGACACCACTAAACAATTGCAAGTTTCGATTTTATCGTCATGCCGTAATAACCTAATTCAAAAATCGTCCAGGATTAAACCAATTTTCGATTATGCGGTAGTTGATTTAGAACACCATGTTCACCTGCGAAGTCAGGTGCAACAGATGGTTAGGCTGGATGCGTTTATTTGCATACATCTGCTGTAGGGTGATCATGACAGACAATTGCCTTCAATGCTTGAATTTGACAATTCTGTGTGTTGATCTGCTGATATAGCGTATCAAAATTTGCATTGACTTCGGCTGCTTTGGCTGATGTCCCGGCAGTGAAATTGTGCGGTTTTACAGCTACATCAGTGCATACACCACTTATAATTGCCCAAGATGGATTTTCTTTATGAGTTTGGCTATTTGTGATTACTTGCATATTTGATCCATCCGTACTAGCAATAACAATTTGGCGATAATCATTTACTAAACGGTGGAAGACAAACTTAGTTCCGTCGGGGCTATAAAAAGGGCCAGAATCATTAGATATTGTATTAGGAATTTGACTATTACCTGTACCATCAATATTAATAGTCCAAATGGAGCTTTTTCCATAAATAATTTTCTGTCCATTTGGTGAAAAATTGCACCTTTCAACTTTATTCTCATCTCCGTTAGGATGAAAAGTTAACTTAGTTTGATTAGATCCATCAGCGTTCATAACAAAAAGATTCAAGGGCCAAGCATACCATGTCGTCTCATTTTTATCGAAGCAAATTTTACTTCCATCAGGTGAAAATGCTGCAAAATGTTTCTGATAATCCCAGTTGTTAGTCAAATTTGTTAACCCTGAACCATCTACATTAATTACATAAACATCACCATCTCTCGTATCTCCCGTATAAACTGAATTATTTCTTTGAACTATTACCAATTTTTTACCATCATAACTCCAATTTGGACTAATAAAATCATTTGTGCTTTCTAAAATACTATGTTCATTTCCACCATCAATATCTGATATACATAGATAAAATTTTGTTCGATCAGCTGGCCATTTGATATAAGCAAGTTTAGATCCATCTTTTGAAACCGAAGGAAAAGCTCTATAATAATCATTATCAAATAGTTGTATTTCATTTGTTCCATCAGTATTTATTGCATATATTTTTGGCTTATATTCGCCTTTAGGATAAGCGTAGAAAAATAT
This sequence comes from Deltaproteobacteria bacterium, assembly GCA_037129415.1. Taxonomy (GTDB): domain Bacteria; phylum Desulfobacterota; class Desulfobacteria; order Desulfobacterales; family Desulfatirhabdiaceae; genus RAAP-1. Next base: position 214 of record JBAXVB010000299.1, on the reverse strand, counting down.
TTTTTCTGAAGCCTGAACAATATTAGCACAAGTAACAATGAAACAATTGGAAAGCAAACACAAAGATATAACTATTAAAATAATCATCTTTTTGCTTACAATAACTTCTTTCTCTTTTAAACATCTGGCCGTTGCCTTCATTGTAACCTCCTTTTTTTACCTAACACAATGTTCACCTGCGAAGTCAGGTGCAACAGATGGTTAGGAACACTGT
>JBAXVB010000298.1:0-4970 GCA_037129415.1 Deltaproteobacteria bacterium | reverse complement strand
ACAAATTCACTCCCTTTTCCCGGAGAGCTTTCCACGGTAATCTTTCCTGCATGGGCATTGACGATATGCTTGACAATCGCAAGCCCCAGACCGGTTCCCCCTAATTTTCGGCTTCGGGAGGGGTCGGCGCGGTAAAACCGCTCGAAAAGTCGCGGAAGGTGTTCCGCCGCAATTCCGATACCGTGATCCCGGAACGAAACGCTAAGCTCGATGTCACTTTGCTGCACCTCAATTTCAATGCTGCCACCTGTCCTGCTGTATTTGACGGCATTATCCAAAAGATTCACGAATGCCTGCTCCATCAGAGCTGCGTTAAGATTTATCGAAAGCGTTTCTTCGCAGGATAGAATGATTTGTATCGCTTTTTCATCGGCCATTGACTGGCATACTTGGCGGGCGGACTGCATAATTGGCAGCAATTGACGGTTTTCCAGAAGTATTTCCTTCTTGTCCGTTTTCTGTTCGATAAGTGAGAGTTTCATCAGATCGTCGATGATTGCATTCAGGCGGTTGGTGTGTTTTTCGATGATACCAAGAAACCGGACCGATTCTTCCGGGTGATTCAGCGCGCCTGTTTTCAGTGTTTCCACAAAACCTTTAATGGCGGTCAGCGGCGTTTTGATTTCATGTGAAACATTAGCAGCGAAATCCTTTCGCATGTTCTCAAGACGTCTTAACCGGGTCACATCGTTTAAAACAATCAAAATCCCGGTGCGCTCCCCCCTGGCGTTTTTCAGCGCACTGCTGCGAGCCTCCAATACTGCCTCGCCGCTGATGTAAAAAAACAGATCTTCCTCGCGACGGGTTTCGTCGCGAAACGCCAGCCTGACAAAGCGGTGAAAATTCGGGTTGCGGATGGCTTCCTGAACGCTCCGGTTGATCAGTTCAGAATGTTTGCGGCAAAACATCCGGGCGGCGGCATTATTAATGCTGATAATCGTCTCTTTCAGATCAAGGGCTATGACTCCTTCAATCATGCTGGAGAGAATCGCTTCAAGCTCGTTTCGCTGACCAATGATTGTCTGCATGCGCTCATCCAGGCTTGCCGCCATATCGTTCATTGTCCTTGCCAGAAGTGCTGTCTCTTTTGACGCAAAGACCGGCAGCCTGTAAGATAATTGTCCGCTGGCAAAATACTGCGCGCCTTCACGGATTATTTCCAGCGGTCGGCTGACGCGCCGTGAAAGCAGAAGACTTGCTCCTGTCGCCAGCAGTGCAACCGCTATTCCGCCAAGAGATATGTGACGGTGAATTCCCTCCAGTTTTCTGTCAATTGCGCTGATACTGACTGAAACCCGTAGCACTCCAATATGCTTTTCGCCATCAAGAAGCGGGACAGCCAGATACATCATGGACTCCCGAAGGGTATAGCTGTAACGGGTGAAAACGCCTGTTTCCCCGGACATTGCCTTCACAAACTCCGGGCGGTCCGAATGATTCTCCATAAGATTAGGATTTGCTTCAGAATCTCCCAGAACTTTTCCCGAAAGCTGCATTACCGTGATCCGCATTTCAGCGGATTTCCCTGCACGTTTGCACAACAGATCAATGTTTTTCCAAGCCTCGGCCTGAAGATAATCCGTCATCTGGTCTTTCAGGAGATTAGCCCTGGCTTCAAGATTGGCGGATGTCTGGTCCAGAAAAAAACGGCGCATTGAAAAATCGGCGTACCAGCTTACCGCCAATAGCGGAATCAGAACAATGAGCAGAAATGGCGGATATAATTTCCAGAACAGGGGGAAACGTTTTCTCATGAATTTTCCTTGAACCGATAGCCTGCGATTACCACTTGGTTAAACACACAGTAAGTTCTCAGTAACATCGAAAAGATTAAAGAGCAATTTAACATGGCGAATAAGGGCAAACAGCAGGCCGCAATGGGGAATATACTGCTAACTGGCATAATCTGCGCTTTTCATAAACTCCCTCTCCCAGCGGGGGAGGGTTGGGGTGGGGGATCAAAAACGTAAAATTATGCCAGTTCGCAGTATAGTTACGATAATGATCACGGAAATATAATGGAACAGTGATCCGGAGTGTCCTTCAAATGTCCGGTGAAAACGTTCCAGATTGTGTTTTGGAAAGAAATCCTGTACAAAACTGAAAATCATCTTATGCCAGAGTCGAAACTGCCCTTGCTTCAGGCAAAACCAGGCTGACACCAAATGGAATGACGATGGCTACCGAGCTTTTGATAAGAAAACCAATCATGGACACTATCCATAAAATGAGGGACTATCATGTTTCACACTGAAATGAAAGTCGTTTCCAAGTGGAGCATAACCGGCACATGAAAAATCGTAGCCGGCGCATTCATAAATGGATTGCTGCGATGTCACTTGCCATGATCATCTGTGGTGCAATCTGGTGGCACATTTCCTTTAATCCCCGATTTTTTCCGGTGATTGAAAAACAGATTTATCGCAGCGCCCAACTTTCGACCTACCGCCTGGATGCGATCATCCAGGCATTTGGGATTCGTACCATCATTGCTTTGCTGGGATCTGAAAAAGGCATTCTCTGGTATGAGAATGAAAAGGCCGTTGCCGAACATCATCAGGTTCAGATGTTCAATATCGGGTTTGGCTCCCACGAACTTCCCCAGTACAACCGATTGAATCAACTTGTGGATGCGATTTTGTCCGCTCCACGCCCCATCCTTCTGCACTGCTATCGAGGGGCTGATCGCACTGGAATGGCAAGCGCCATTGCCCTTATTCTGAATGATGACCCGCCTTTTGAAACCATCGAAAAGCAGTATTCATGGCGATTTGGTGTCATACCTTATTCTGATTCTATAGGCGTGCTTTTCTTCAACCGGTACAGCGAATGGCTACATGAAGCTGGTAAAATTCATAATCGGGATAACTTTCTGGACTGGATCCGCAACCGTTATGTGGATTCCAAAGGAAACATCGAATATGATATCGACAGCATCAACGGCAAAGGTTTTGAAGACAGCAAGTGGAAGGACAGAAGGGTGGCGACGGTACAAAAAGGGACAGGTCATTATATCGTTCGAGGATGGGCGGTGGACTACCGGCGGCTATCCCAGGTGAATTCCCTTCAGGTAGGCATCGGCAAGTCGTTCCACAAATCCATCTCCGCCACTCAGCGACCGGATTTACCTGCTTTTCTGGGACTTTATGGGGCATTGAATCCGCTGCTGCCTCTGGGATGGGAATGTGAATTTGAAGACCCGGATATGAGTCCTGGCTGTCAGGATATTCAACTGTCCATCGGTGGTCCCGACTCTGTCGAAACGGTGATCAGCACCCGAATTCAACTCTGCATCGAAGGGAAATGATAAAGTTTATACTGCGAACGGACATAGTTTTACGTTTTTGATCCCCAACCCTCCCCCGATGGGAGAGGGAGTTTATGGAAAGCGCAGATTATGCCCGTTCGCAGTATAAATGGGTCAAGGCATAATTTGAAATTGATTTTATCCAGCACAAAATGAATGCATACATGAATGAATATCTTGCGACGGGTTTTGCCAATGTGGATGGTTGTGATGACTCGACGGAGTTTAAGCATTGTCTTGCATTGCTTGATTCACTGCCATATTTCCATGAATATAAACAACGTAGCTATGGACTGCTCGCCCTGTCCACCGGCCTTTCCGTTCTGGAAATTGGATGCGGACTCGGAGATGATGCGTTCAGGATGGCCGCAAGAGTCGGCCCAAACGGGGTGGTGGTGGGAGTGGACACAAGCGCTCGAATGCTTGAGGAAGCTGTCGGACGAACTCCAGCCAACGTACATGTCAACTTTGCCCAGGCGGATGCCCGCAATCTCCCTTTCAAAGATGAAAGCTTCGCACGTTGCCGGATAGACCGTACGTTACAGCACATCGAAAGCCCACAACAGGCCATTGGCGAAATGGTTCGAGTTCTTAAGCCATGCGGCTTATTGCTCGCATACGACAATGATTGGGGCACATTTTCCGTGAGTAGCAGAGATGAAGAATCCACGAAGATCATCGAAACACTGTGGGAGGATTCGTTCACGAACAGTTGGATAGGCAGATATTTGAAGCGCTATTTTCTTGTGGCAGGGTTGCAAAATGTGGCTATGGAGCCATCGGTTTCAGTTCTGACTGATTTCGAACTTGCAGATCGCGTTTACAATCTCCGCCAGACAGTTAAACGCGCTGTGGAAGCTGGATACATCTTTGCTGCGGTGGCCGACGAATGGGTATCAGAGTTGCAGACCATGAGCCAATCAGGTGGTTTTCTTTGCACCTTGACCGCATATACAGTAGTGGGGATGAAGCCGTGATGACTTTGTTTTACAATTCATTTTCTGTGATTCTTGCTACCGTCCAGCGCATCACTCCCTTCGATAGGCTCGTTGACATCTTGCCTGTCATGCTCTTATCTCCTTTTGCTATACTGCGAACGGGCATAATTTAAACTTTCCATAAACTCCCTCTCCCAGCATCCTGCCGACTCTACCTGCGATTTCCATTAGCCGAGCCAGTGCATCATGGCAATAAATACGACTGCGGCAATCCGCAATCCGCCGGTCATGATTTTATGATGATCGCGGAACGTTTGCCACGATCAAACAGTTCGATCAAAGTTTCATACTCCAATCTCTCAATGATGTTTCGAAGCATCTGGCTCAATTCAGGATTGATGAGGGTGATCTGTTCCAGCAGCGTGAGCAACTTGCCCTGGCGGCACCCGATGGCTGCATCATAAATCTGTTTGCTAAGCTGATCGGGAATGCTTTCTACCATCTCCCGCGTCAGGGACGGCGGCAGTCCGGTGGTTGCACTCGAACTGATTCGAACTGATTCGAACGGCGCGGACGGCTCGACCGCTTCGGCGTAAATGTATCGCACACTGGTCAGAAGGCGGATTTTCTCGAATAGCTCCCCCACCCCGAAAGGCTTGGTCATATCCGCGTCGGGATGTTGTCCAGAAGGATTCGCCGTTCCTCTGCCTCTGCGGCCAGCACTT
>JBAXVB010000297.1:0-4981 GCA_037129415.1 Deltaproteobacteria bacterium | reverse complement strand
ACAGCGCCATTTCCATTCTGTTGTTTCTGGGAATACTCGGAGATGAATTATTGAGATATACTTTGAGTGGTCAATGACTGAGTTTTTATCCACCGCAAAGGCGCTAAGATCGCAAAGAAAATATTCAATGGAATTAGCCGCCACAAGAGCGTTGTCTTCTTTGAGTATTTGCAGTGAATTGTCTTGCCACGGAGACGAATGATGACCAAAAAAATAGTTGTGGCTATTACCGGTGCATCCGGCGCCATTTATGGCGCGGTGCTGGTTGCGGAGCTTTTGCAGCGGCCAATCGAAGTTCATTTGATCGTATCGGAATATGGCGGCAAAGTCATGGGCCATGAGCTGGGTATTTCAGGCCCGTTGCTGCCTTTTCTGCAGTCTGAATTCGGGCTGATTCCGCACGATCTTTCGGTCCTAAAGGAATATTCGGCGGACAACCTGTTTGCGCCGCCTGCCAGCGGTTCTTTTCGGCATTCCGGCATGGTCATAGCTCCCTGTTCCATGAAAACCCTGGCTGCCATTGCCTCAGGCTTTGCAGACAATCTGATCGCCCGATCCGCGGATGTTTGCCTGAAGGAAAAACGGCCCCTCATTTTGCTGCCAAGGGAAACACCGCTCAGTACCATTCATCTGGAAAACATGCTGAAATTGGCGCGGGCAGGAGCGGTGCTGCATCCCCCGGTGCCGGCCTTTTATCATCGGCCAGAAAGCGTTCGTGATATCGTTAATGCTACCGTCGCCCGGGTACTTGATCACCTGGGGATTTCCCATCATCTGGCCGCCGAATGGAGCGGCATATAACTCCAAGAGGAAAACCAATGAAATCAATTAAATACAATAATCTTGGCGAGTTCATTCAAGCACTGAAACGCGAAGGCGAGCTGAAAACCATTTCCCATCCTGTATCTGCTGTTCTGGGAATCAGCAAACTGACCGATGCTGAATCCAAAAGTCCTGGGGGTGGAAAAGCGCTTTTTTTCGAGAAAGTGAAGGACTCGCCTTTTCCGGTCGCAACCAATTTGTTTGGCAGCTCGCGGCGCATCTGTCTGGCGCTTGGAGTCGAAAACCTGGAACACCTCGGAGACCGGATCAGGGAAATCATTCGCATGTCGCCTCCAAAGGATCTGCGGGATATGCTGGGAATGCTGACAACCGCGTTTTCCATATCGCGGTTCTTTCCCCGAAAAAGCCGCGCTAAAGTCCCCCCCTGCCAGCAAGTCGTTATTAAAGGCGATGATATCAATCTCTTTGACCTTCCGATACTGCACTGCTGGCCCCAGGATGCAGGCAGGTTTATCACACTTCCGCTCATTATAACCCAAAGCCTTTCCTCTGGAAAGCGCAATGTAGGCATGTACCGAATGCAGGTCTTTGATCGGCAGACTACCGGCATGCACTGGCACATCCATAAAGATGGCTCCAATTATTTCAACGAATACCGCAAGGCGGGAAAGCGGATGCCAGTAGCAGTGGCTATCGGTGCGGACCCGGCCACCATTTACGCGGCCACCGCTCCCATGCCCCGGAATGTGGATGAAATGATCCTGGCAGGCTTTATTCGAAACGCCCCGGTTGCCATGACCCGGTGTTTGACCTGTGATCTGGAAGTTCCAGCGGAAGCCGAATTCGTTCTGGAAGGCTATGTGGAACCTGATGAACTTCGGCGCGAAGGCCCGTTCGGAGATCATACCGGCTATTATTCCCTGGCTGATGATTATCCGGTGTTTCATGTAACTGCTATCACCCACAGGAAATCGCCGGTGTACTGCGCCACTCTTGTGGGCCGCCCGCCAATGGAGGACTGCTATCTGGCCAAGGCGACAGAGCGGCTCTTTCTTCCGCTGCTGCAGACGGTTTTTCCGGAAATTACGGACTACTGGCTTCCCTGGGAAGGGGTTTTCCACAACATTGTCATTGTTTCCATCAAAAAAGAATACCCCAGACATGCCCAGAAAGTCATCTCCGGCCTATGGGGACAGGGTCAGATGAGCTTTTGCAAGGCTATTCTCGTTGTGGATGAAACCGTCGATCCCAAAAATCCGGATCAGGTCATGCAGAGGCTCGTGGATAATTTTGATTTGACAACAGATATCGTGAATGCCCAGGGGATACTGGATGTATTGGACCATTCCTCGCCATTTGCCAATTTCGGGAATAAAATCGGGATTGACTTGACCGATCGCATTAGCGGGGAACCTCTTCGGAATCCATTCCTGCCCATTTCCATGCCCGAAAAATTAAACGAGGATGCGCTACTTTCCGGCATTCAGGCTGACTGCGAAGGCGTGTTGTCGCTTCGCATCCTGAAAGGTGATACAGTCCGGCGCAACCGGATTCTGGTACTGAAGGTTCAAAAGGCGGCTGGGCTCTCCGGAAGCTATTTTGCCGAACGGTTGCTGAATGCCAATATCCTTCTGCCATTTAATCTGATTCTTTTCTATGACAGCAACGTGGACATCCGGGATAACTCCTTTATTCTCTGGAAACTCTTCAACAATGTTGATCCGGGCCGGGATGTGACCCTCCGTCAGGGTCGCTGCGTTATTGATGCCTGCAAAAAAGGCCCGGAAGAAGGCCATGAGCGTGAATGGCCGGATGAGCTTTCCTGGGTTTGTTCTGGCTGACCGGCTCTCAGCAGTTCCACCTGATGAAAGGGGTTTCCGAATCATTGGCAGGAAGGGTAGCCATTGTATTTCTTCTGGGTCTTTCCAGAAAAGAGCGGTCGGGCCAAACCATCATATACCGCCCGTTTCTGCCTGAACCAGATGAAATACGGGACAAGCTCGATGCAGGTGAAACGCTCCAGTTGAAGGAACTCTACCATCTCATCTGGCGCGGCGCTTTTCCGGCGATTGCCTTAAATGATGATATGAACCGAGACCTGTTCTACAGCTCATACGTCCAGACATACCTGCAACGTGACATCCGCGATCCGCGAAACTGTTTGTTTTAAGTTGACAAAACAGAGTGATTATGATGACAATCAAGAATTTGAATTTCCTTCAGGGTCTGAGATCGTAGTATTCTCAGAGGTAGTAATGATGGTCGGGCCGCTATCACGATTGATTCGTGTTTTAGCGGCTTTTTTATTTGGGACAGTGTTCAATGAAGTGCAACGAAAGCTGTGTGGCCCCTAAATAAGTTTTATGCAAAGGGAAAAGAAAGGAAATAAATTTCATGTTTGAGAAACTATTTGTGCGCTGACGCGTCTTCTTATTCAACAGACAAATTTTAAATTTTCTTCGGGTCTGAGGATATAGTATTCTCAGAGGTAGTAATGATGGTCGGGCCGCTATCACGATTGATTCGTGTTTTTAGCGGCTTTTTTTATTTGTGGCAGTGTTCAATGAGGTGCAACGAATGCTGTGTGGCTCTAAATCAGTTTTATGCTTATGGAAAATGAAAGGACAAAACTCATGATAAAAAAGATAATGAATACTGTGGATAAAGGTCTGACGTTATTTGAAGAATGGAGCATTTTCCTTATGGTTATGACGGGGCTATCAGCTTTATTTACCAATGTCGTTCTGCGATATGGCTTCAATTACACCCTGGCTTGGTCTGAAGAATACATAAAACTGGTGCTCATCTATACGACTTTTATCGGTTTAATCGTCTCGGTCAGAAACAAGTCCATGATCAAGGTGGACGTTTTGCTTCAATTCTTTCCAAAAACCCGATTCCCTTTGACTGTTTTCAGTAATCTGGCGACCATCGTATTTTCGCTGCTCATGCTGGTTTACGGGTGGAAGATGGCCATGCAGCAGGCAAGTACCGGCCAGACAACCATCATTATGCAGATTCCGATGGTCTGCCTTTACGCATTGATACCGCTGATGGGCGGATTGACGCTGATACGGACCCTTCAGGTGCTATATCAGGATATTGCCGCAGAAAAGGCGAAACCATTAAAGGTTTGAAACAACAGAGGTGTACCTTGGCCGGTTGATGGCTGCGGCGGATATGCTTGCAGTATCCATGAAACCTCCTTATTTCACCCGCGTGTCAACAGGTTCCGGAAATCTTTTCGGCGCCGAGTTTTTTTCCTGGATGCTTTCGGCCATACCCAGTATCCTATCAGACGACAACTTAGAAAATCTCGCCACAAAAGTCGAACCGGAGCACCTGCTCGTCCCGGTTTTGTCCCTGAGCGTTGCAGGCATTGTGGGGCTGTTCTACGATCATTTCTCAGCGATCACAATAGGGTTTGGCTCTGTGCTGCTCGGGGTAACCATCGACTTTGCCGTCCATGTTTATTTTGCACTCCCGGATGATGAGAGCAAAAAGGCTGCGGTTTTGGATGAAGTGAGCATTCCCATCGTCTTTGGCGCCCTGACTACCGTGGCCTGTTTTGTCGTACTGCTCTTCTCGCCGCTTCCGGGCCTGCGTCAGGTATCCTCATTCTCGATCGTGGGGATATGCGCAGCGTTTCTCATCTCCCTGATAACCTTTCCGCACTTTATCGGGGTTTCGCCAAGAAGAGGCGTATTTCAGAAACGGACATGGAAAACCCGTTCACAAAAATTCGGAATTGTTATCATAATTTTCTGGTCATGCCTCATGTTGGCGTGTATCTGGAAAACGACAGGAACTACTTTTGACGGCGACGATACAGACATACAGACTGAAAGTTGAATAGTTGTCTTTTTACAAACAAGCCAATGAAAGCAAGAAAAAAATGCAGAGTCATCCAGATTCATCATCGGAGTTGTTATGAATTTTATTATACCGCTAATAGACCGCCCTCAGATAGTCAAGCTTTTTCCAAATTTTGCCTCAAATGTTAACGAGCCACCGGGCAACCCTATAAATGAAAATGTTATCTTTCCAATTAATTATCTGAGTTATCATCTTAACAATAATCGTTGCCACCTGTATGTAATGAAGGAATCCATCGTCGTTTATATCTGAGTCACAGATATATGTAATGGAGGCCATTACCTGAATAATTGTCAACAACCTGCCCACGTTATCGAAGACG
>JBAXVB010000296.1:0-4984 GCA_037129415.1 Deltaproteobacteria bacterium | reverse complement strand
AGACGGCCCTAAGAAAATATTTCGATTTCACCATCCACCGCCATCCGATTATCCTACCGTTTTTTCTGGAAGTATGAACAGGCACATAAAATAATACAGCAAGAGTAAAATATTTGGACTTTGGACAAAAATAGCCTGTACCCTCCAGAAAACCCTTCTGGGTTTGTATTTTGCCACAATCATGCTTATACTTCTGGTCCGATGTATTTTTTATAATAAATCACAACTCGGATAAGGAGGTTAGTTTTGAAGAGCCTATCCGGGGCTTATAGGATAGCTTTGCCCAAAGTCCAAAATATTCGCATCTTAACAAATGTCTCAACCAGATAAATCACTTGGTGGATTAAGGAATATCTTATTGAACTGAACCAGTGCCGTCAGCTTCTATTTATAGTTCGTAGCAGATGAATTGATACTAATACATATAACCTCATGAATTTATGATAATTAATCTTCATATGCGCAAGAGGTACCAATTCATACGCTACGAACTATAGATTTATTAAGGAGCGAATACATTCAAAAACTTCATCGACTTTGATCCCATCCATGCAAAATATATCTGGATAGGGACAATGGTCTTCATATGGTAAGCATCCTAAACACCCTTGTGGATATGAACAATGGCGAAGCGCTGACAAGTGTAGCTGCCCGTCATAACCATAGACTTTGGAATCTGTCCCTCCCCACATCACCACTGCTGGAATGTTATGTAGATGAGCAGCATGCATAAATAAACTATCTTGGCCAAGAAATACATCAAAATGCCGTAGTAACATTATTGCTTGACGGGGAGAAGTGATTCCGAGAAAAGAATACGCCCCTCTAATGTATGAATCGGATCGTTTGCCGAACTGAACTACAACGGCACCTTCTCGATTCAGCATGTCCGATATCTTCTCCCAGTTAGATAGGGGCCATTGCTTTCTTGGGGAATCAGAAGAGGGAGAAATTGCTATTCTAATTTTCCCTGACGGAAGTCGAGCCATTAGAACCGGATCGTTTTCGATGAGTTCCCAAGGAACATAGAGGATTTCCTCAATAGGAGTGTCTAATCCAAAACGATACGCCAAAGCTTGATAGGCACGCCAATGTTCCAACTTATATTCGGGGGTGTTCCAATAGTCAGAATGGATAAACACTGCATCTTTCGGAGGATGTCCGATTTTTTTTATTGCAGGGTGGCCGGATAAGATTGGTGGGTACTTTGTTCTGGTAACCAAGTTGAATTGCTTGCTATGATTGCGGTCGATGACGTGTTTGAGTACCCCGGACAACATAAGTGTGTCCCCCAGACCACCACAGGGGCTTATCCAAACTTCCCCATTCATGGCAGACCTGAGGAATAAAATACAGGGTATCGGGGACAACTTGATAAATACTGGTTGTGAATCGCTGTTGACCAATAATAATCAGCATTATCACGTAGACCTGCGCATGAACTATATATGGACATTTTATCTCCGGTTATGTTAACGCACGAACCATTAAAAACAAAATAGCTTTTTCCACTAATTAAACTTGAATAGCTAAAAGCTCCTGAACAATAGCTAAATGAGCTATAGGAACTTGAGTAGAAAGCATCGTTTTGTTGGGCTGTCGCTATTCCCGCAAAAACTGCACCAGCAATTACCGCACCATTCATAGCCATTCTCTTTATAGCTTCACGCCGACTAAGCATATGTTAATATAAATAGTTATAGCAATTCTAAGAAAATTACCCGGACAGCAGTGAGCGCGTATAGTAATATGAGAAGCATCTCTGTCTTCATTCTTATCAACTTTGTTTATAATGAATACCCGTGACTGGTTCGAAGTATTTCTCAATAAAACCTCGCTTGACATAGCACCATGGTGTCTTGTGGTGAAAAGACATATTGGCAGCCCACGAATCAAGTGGACACCCTCCGTGACAAATGGGCCAGAACCGACACCCCAAACATTCTGTGGAAGAGAGAATGGTGTCACGCTGTCGCAATATTTGCCTTACAGAATGGCCAATTATCTCTTTGATCGTTTGATCAAAGATAGAACCACAGTCTAACAACCCCCAATCAGCCGCACGCCCGCATATTGAAGCAGAGCCATTGGGCGATATATTTAAATGGGAACCATGACAGCCCCCCGCATCAGAGCAGTTTAAGGACTGCCTCCCATCTGCAATGATGTCGACAAGTGACTGAAATGGCTGGCAACCGCGATACCTCTCTCTCCATTTCCACCAAATCGGAAAAATAGTCCCAAGAAAATCGACATATTCTTCCGCAGTGATTGCAAGTCCCATTAGGTCTTCTCCATAGAGGATGACTGGATTGAACATCACACTTGCATTCGGATTCAAGTTGGTCATGAAGTGGAAGATACCAATAGGATCAAGAAGGCTCCTTTTTGTCACAACATAAATTGCCCCCCATCCAAACCCTGCTTCCTCAATTGTCTGAACCCCCCACATGAACTGTCTATTATAGATATCAGACCTACATGCACGTCCAAGACCGCGAATGTTGGAAATCGGATCATAGCTAGTGCCAATGAAAGTCATTCCCAATTCTCGAAACACTGGAATGAAGACTGGTTGCATCAGTGTTAGATTGCTCTGAATAGAGTGTTGAATTCTCGACTGTGTATCCGAACAGTACTTTTGTCGGAATTCAATGGCAGTCTTGTAAAATGACACTCCAGCCAACAATGGCTCCCCCCCATGCCAGATTATCTCACAGCATCGGTTCAGATCTTCCAATAGATACTCGTTGATACTTTGGTACATCCGTTCCAGCACCCCGTTGCTCATCGTGGCGGTCTGTTGTGTAGCTTTTGTAACGACATCACAATAAGCACACCTGGAATTACATGCTTCTGTGACCTTTGCTATGATTGAGACCATCGTTTCTTTTTCCTTCTTGCATCCTGTAAATAACGCTGATTCCGGTATAGTTCTGCCACATCAAGCATTTCGGTGAACAATGAAGAGCAGCCGGATTTGTCGCCAACAATGCCTGCAACCCCCCCTCTGCAACAGCGCCAACCTGGACATTTAGCACAGTCATCATTCAATAGAAAATGCTGACGCCAATCGAAAAGAGATCTACAATAGCTATCTAATCTTACCACATTGGCCAAAGTCCTAATGTTTACATGCAGAAAATTATCCAAAGTCAATTTAGAAACAGTGAGTGCGACTCTGCCCAATTCGTCCATGTGCAGATAGTGTTTTGGATCATCAAAAATCACCTCGCCCCAGCCACTGTATGTACTTACATTATAATTTTCAGCTATGTAATTGAATGGTTGGATAGGAGCATGTTGGCATCGGCCCAAGACTGCGTAGGTCATAAGATCGGCAGCAACATTCCAGTCAGTTTCCGACAGCAGTACAGCGCAACTATCAATTCCCAATGATGACAATATCCTCAATCCTGATGCATTTTGTTCAGATAGGAGTGGTAAATGAATTCGGACATCCAAACGACGCAAAATCTCCAGATAGCGGTTCAGTAAACGAAACTGACCGAATGCCTGAGCCTCAACTACCAAGGGAATATCTATCCAGTTCTCCGACCAGTCTAAGGTGTCCAACGTCGAGGGATAACGTAAGATGACACAATCTAATAGGTTGTTGGATGTTTTAACTGTTTTTGCAGCGGGAACAATATGCATGGGATCACTGACAACCACAGCAATTTCACAATTCTGCACGGAGACAATAAGTGAAGGTTCAAACGGCAGCACGTATCTTGGAGAGGCCATTATTAATTTCCGGCAGTCTAATTGGAGGTTCGATTATCATTCGATTGAGCAACTGACAGGTACCACCTCCGTCACAGCGACCTTCGCCCAAGTAAATACAACCATCACATTCTTCATAAACACCAGGAATCTCGGAGCGAATTTCAAACTTTCTCTTCTCGTAGAATTCGACAATTTCATCCAAATGGTCAAATTCGAACAGTGATCTGCGGTGATAGTTTGAGAGTGGGAAGCAGCTATAGATACTCATATCCGGATTAATATCCAATGGCATCCCACATCCAAAGTTGATCCTGTTGCCACATAACCTATAAAGCCAACCAATCTGCTCATTGGTGACCTTGCACAATGGAAATCCACAGTCAAAACCAAGGCTAATACGTAGTTGGTTAAAATAATTCGCATAGGAAAACAATCGTTTTACGACATCCCCAATTTCATAAGGGCTGATGAAAGAATTCTTTGCACCGGGGATTGGATGAGCTAACCCCAGACGCATATCTCGTTTCAGCCCATACTTTGTCACTAAGTCAAAAATGAACTCCAGATGGAAGTCAATACGATATATGTTGTAACCGGGCGTAACCAGAGTACCCATCGCATCTAAAAAACTATGGACGCTCTCAATCTCTTTTAGCGGTGCTGGCGTCTGGTCTGGGTCGTTTAAATTACATATAAACGACACCCATCGTTTCTTGTTCCGCAGATATCGCTGTACCTCATACAGCATTGCTGCATTCATTACTCCGCTAGTGAATACATTAACAAAAAAACCACGTTCAATGAGATAAAGGACGATATCGACAAATTGTGGGTGGAGAGTCGGCTCTCCTCCAAGGAGGGAAATGTGATTCTGTCCTGAAGATTTAAGAAAATCAGATACATAAATGATGTTATCCCAAGAAATCCTATCCTTGGAATTGGATACATCCATTTCCTTTTTAGCAAAACAATACGGACATGAACGAACACAGGAGGTTGTTAGCAACAAGTTCACAGGATTACTTCCATTCGATATATTAGCGTTCCCCCGGCCGGGACCAAGACCAAACCAATAAAAAACAAAATAGACATACTATCATTTTATTACTTAGTGCCTGAACGGAAACCCCATATTTATGAGCCACTCCGTCCCGCAACTTTCGAAGAGTCAAGTTCTATAACATAAACAAAATTCAGAATGTAAACGGGCGGCTTAATCCACGCCCAAAGGACGTGGCTTTGAAAGGCACCCCAG
>JBAXVB010000295.1:0-4998 GCA_037129415.1 Deltaproteobacteria bacterium | reverse complement strand
CCGCAACCGTCACGGAAACCGATTGCCCTGCCGTAACTGTCACCGGGCCGTCCGAGCCATTGGCCTTGATGTTCACAACGCCCGCCCAGGCCGATGCCGGATCCTGAAAGGTGCTGACACCGCTGTAATCAATGTCCTCCAGTTTGTAGTTATATGTCCGGCCTGATTTCACATCCTGGTCGTTATAGGTGTACGCAGCCCTCCAGGAAGGTCCGCCTTCGGCAGGTATGAGTGATCCGGTAATGCGATCGTAGCTTCCGGAGCCGGCCAGCGCCCGCCATATATGAAATCCAGCGTTGTTCACTTCAGTGGCGGTTTCCCATTCCAGGAGTACCCGGTCTGCAAGGCCCTTGGCTCTGAAAGAGACCAGGTTTACGACCAGAGGGCCAACCTGCTGCACATAGTATTCAGGAGAGGCGTTCTGAAAATGTACCCAACCGATATTTTCGCCCCAGGCATAGCCATCAAATTTGCCTGTACCAATGTCGATGGTAACCCCGCCGTTAGTGGGGTTGAAGTTGATCCACCCCACATTCTCGCTCCAGGCATAGCCGGAAAGCACGCCCGTACCGCTGGTCCGGTTCACGCCCCAGTTGGTGCTGGTGGTGTTTGCATAGCTGCCGCTTGTCGGAGTCGAACCCAGCTTGATCCACCCGATGTTTTCCGCCCACACATAGCCCACCAGGTAGGTTGTTCCCACCGTGGCCTGGGCATTGGTTGCACGCCAGTTCTGCCAGCCAACGTTCTCGGACCAGGCGTATTTGTAGGTAGCGGAGATGTTGGTCGCAGCCCATGCCGGTTGCAGGCTGAAAAGGCAAAAGCATATCAACCATACCACTCCCCATTGCATAATTCTTCCACTATTTTCTGTCATTTCATATTCCTCTTCTTTTCTGTTGATGGTTGAAGACTGGCGCCGCAGATGGTTCGATTCGGTTTTTCGCGGCTTTCATAAAGTTTGATGATTTTCTGCCGGATTGCCTGTCTCATCAAGGATCTTCAGTTGGGCTTGGACCTGGCGAACATGCCTGAGCCGGCCCGATCAGCTCGATAATTTCCTGGCTTGTGTAGGATGTTATCCGCGGAGGGACGTACACAGGGTGGAGGTTGGGTTGCAAAGCGAAAGAATCTTGTGTTGTCGGTGAGATACGTTTTTCCATGTTTTTCCTAAAGGATAAGAGGTTGTTATTATTTACAGATTCATCATTTACGCATTATCATCATTCTGAGCAAGGTCTGCTGTACAATCCAGATCACCGTCATCAGCAACCCGCGACTTTGTTGGATGATCCAACGATTGGGCGGAGCGCTTTCCAGCAGCCTGACCCCAATTGTTGCAGGCATTGCAATGCATGGATTGATAAGCCGCCACAGTCCCGTGGTCGTTGACCATTCATTGTTATCAGCTTTAATAAGGCCAAGCACCCGGCCGATCACCTGAGTCTCGGGCACCCAGGTCCAACCTTTAAGGTTATCGCCTTTCTGACACGCCAGCCACCCGGTTTCAATTCGCTGCCGGTCGATCAGTCGGTGAACGATAGTTTGTATCCCATCGGTATAAACGATAATGTCACCGTTACGCAATGCTTTTAAAGAGGTGCAATGCACCGTCAGGCGATCTCCAGTGCGAATCAGCGGCAGCATGCTAACACCACTTGCCGGCAGCTCCAGAATATGACCAGTCGTTTGCCACAAACGGATTAGTTCGATCGTCAGCCGCTGAAATACCAGCGGTTTTTCCGTCTGAGCTGTGTAACCGCTATCGCACACGGGATGCCGGATCACCCAGCAAGGTGAAAGTTGTCACCATATCCTGGGAAGCGCCCTGCGAATAAGCCACCAGTTTGGCAACAGTACTGAGAACCCCCAGCCGGTATTCCCCCTTATTGAACGCGGCATCGAAGATAAAATGCTCCAGCAACTCATGTTCCCAGGTGTAGTTGAGTCCACTGCTGGCAAAGCTGCCAATGGCGCCCCGGTCGCCAAAACGGATCATTTCCTCGGCCAGGCAATAATAATCCCAGTGGGCGAAAAAGCCGTTCAGGCATGTCATCTGGATACCAAAGGGATAAAGCGTGTTCGACAACAAGGCCACATCCGAGTTTTCAAACAGATACTCCCCGGCCCAGTTGGTTACTGCACCATGCCCCACATAATTTACCAGGCTAACGCCATGATTGATGCCGGCGATAATATCCTGGGTGGCGGCGTCCGTGCTTCCATATTTCGACAGGTACACCCGCTCTATTGGTATTCCAGCAGGAATAAATGCAGCCATGGTTTCATTTATGGACTCGTATTGGGGATCATTGTTGTCCGCAACCAGCATTACAGCGCTGACGCCGCCGGATACACTGGCCGAGGCCTCATGATTCAGGATTTTCTGGACTTGTGCAGTGATGGCTTCAGCGTTACTGCCGGGTATCCGGCCAATGGCCATATCCGGCAGCCGATCTTCTCCCGCCACACACACATAAAAATTGTCATCCGGGGTCAGACCGATCTCATCGGTCCAGGAAAGATAGACCGGCGCCAGGTTGGCCTTGCCGGTTTTCATGTAATTCCGATAATCAAAATTGGCATCACCGGCCATCAGGATAAACAGTGGCGCAGGCGCAGGCCAGTTTTCAAGAGTGTATTTCAAAAATGTCTGTATCGCCGCTGGGTCAAATATCCCCTGATTGAATTCATTCATAATGTCCTGCACACTGACTGTTCTGGCCCGCAGCCCTTGTGCCGACCGGTGCTGACGCAGCGGCTCCAGGGCGGATAAAAACGATTTATCCGTGATGCCAATCCAATCCGCACCTGTGCTGACATTCTTCAATCCGGTTGGCTTCCAAGTTTGAACAGCAATTGGGGGTGTATCGCCACTTTCCGTCAGGGCCAAAAACCGGCAAGTCCCCTGAACATCGGTTTCAAACTGGACTTGATAACCGCCGCCAGATGGCTGAATGACAGAATGTATGATTTCCACAGGTGCATCAGCCTGGGTGATGTCATAGACACGAATGGTCTGATCGATAAACCCGTTCACAGTGATCTGCTGCCGCCCACTTCCCGCCAGCGTAAAGTCCAGCCGGTCGGATATGGCCTGCAGGGGACGGATATAATCGATTTCGATCCAGTTCAGATATACCACATCCACGGTTGCACCGCTATCGCCGGGCAAATCAATCTGCACCACGTTGTCGCCGTTGATCAGGACATTGGCGGGTATGGCCAGCTCCGCAGTATTAGGGGTCGCACCATCCCATGAAATTTCTCCGACCACCCCGCCATTGACTCGAATCTTGACATGATGGTCTGGTGTAATCTTGTCCGTTGATCTGCCCTGAAAGGCTATCCGCAGAACGCCTTGGGCGCTGCCGGATGGAATGGCGGTCAAAGGCGCTATGTACTGGCGACTTACTGGCGCTGTCAGTTTCTCCCAGAACCAGTAATCCACATCCGGAGCGCCGGGGGTCATGGCCCAGGTAGTGATATTTTTTTCGATATGCTGTCGTTCCCAATACTGAGTCACCGGGGTCCCCTGACCGGTGATGGCGCCTTCGCGGACACCCATCCTAAGTCCGGATGTTTCTCCCCAGCTCAACCAGTACACATTGGTGTCGGTATATGGCGTATCCAATGCCTGGCCATAAAACCGGATGGGATTGCCGAGCAACGCCCGGTTTCTCTGTTCGTGACTCAGTTGAATGGGAATTTCCCGGCCTTGGCAGGTCAACCGCAGGGTATCTCGCGCCATAAGCAGCAAATCTCTTAGGGTAAGACCGGCAGACAGGAGGTCCCGCCCATCGACAGACACCAGTCCATCGGTGTTGACCTCAATTCTAATATTGCCTGACGGCCCAGTCGCCTGGATCGTGGGCGGGTTCTGTTCCCGATTGGGTGTCGAACATGGAGTGTAATTGACCAAGGACTGCTGAAACATTGGCTGAAAAAACGAATCAGCCATAACCCCCGTGGCGGACGGCCGGCAAAGGGATTCCTCAAACCGGATCACAACCCGCAATCGGCCGGCCTGGCTCAGAGTCTTGGATAGGGAATCCCAGCGGAACGGATGCAACGTTAGTCGGACTACCGGTACACTTCGAATCCATTCACGTTGCCCCAGCTCGGCCCACCTCTCAGGGAACGGACCGGAAAGTTTGGCAGCCTGGTTATTCGTATCCTGGAGTGTCTGCTCCTTTCCATTGTCATCCAGAACCAGCCGTGGCGCCGCCGCCAGTTCCGGCAGAGCAAGTGACTGTATGTTTTCGGGCAAGACCTCCAATGCGATATGACCGGAAGCTGGAACCTGCAGCAGCACCGACTGTACTGGCAGGTCCGGTAAACCAGGAGTGGATGTACGCGCCCAACCGGGGACAACGATTCGCTGGAGCGACTGGCCTGAATCGGCGCCTGAATCGGCGCTGGATGTCTGTTCGACTGTGGGTGTAGGTACATCCAGAGTCAACACAAGCTCATGATCGTTGGAGGACACTATCATCGCCTGAGGGGTTGCCAGCACCAGAGCTGGAAAAACAAAGACAATCATCAACTGGACAGAGAAAAAACAGCGCAGCACAGAAGTCATTTTGGTACCCTTTCACCATAGACTGTATCTTTTCTAATTGCTTTCTTAGCGTATGCTCATGGTATCAGCGTACGCACCAGATTGAGCGTATCTGACAACCTTCCGACCTGTAGTTCGTAGCAACTGAAGCCGCTTAGCAGGCAGGTTAGTTCCATTAGCCAGGCTGCAGCGGATTTGGTCTGGAATTCCTGCCAGGGAGCCTGTTTCAGTTCCCGAACCAGATGCATCGCCATAGCCGTGGCCAAACAGGGTTTTATCTTCGGAGGCCGGGAAAAATCACCTTTAAAATTCTGCTCTTTATGTGCTTGCCATATCATTGAGTCAAAAGTTAGCAAAATGCTTTTCAGTTTATTGCTCGCGCCCGGGATGTTGGCCATAAGTACCTGCCAAGTATGGGGACTGATGCACGTTAGCGTTAG
>JBAXVB010000294.1:0-5003 GCA_037129415.1 Deltaproteobacteria bacterium | reverse complement strand
GGGAAGGAGCCTGCCTGCCGAGCCTTTCCTGAAAACCGGCGGACGCTCCGCGCGGAATGGAAATTGTCAGCACGCCTTTGGAAAGGTAATAACCCCTGATTTCCGGATTCAGGTCACGGATGACCTTAAAGCTTGTCCGAGCCGCTCGTGCAATGGAAAGTACCGACATTCTCTGGGACAACTCCAGTTGAACGCGATCAAATTCCACGGGTGGATACAGATCCTCTGTCGTTAACTTGAACCCGAATTTTTCCGGATTGGATAGAATCAGTTTGGCTGCAAGAATTCGAAAGACATACCGTTGGGTTTCCTGGTAGAGGTAGAGGTCATAAAAGTCTGTGTTATCCTGGAGGCGAATCTCGTTCTTCAGCCCCGCCTCACCCATGTTGTAAGCGGCTGCTGCAAGAGTCCATGACCCGAAATCGGCGTGGAGCTTTTTCAGGTAGGCGACAGCCGAACGGGTGGATGCCGCCATGTTCCGGCGCTCGTCCAGTTCCTCTGTGATGGTCAACCCATACCGCTCGCCAGTATCCTTGATAAACTGCCAGAAGCCCATAGCCCCCTTGGGAGATCCAGCCAGAGCACGCAACGAGCTCTCGATCACAGGAATGTATTTGAGATCATCCGGAAGCCGCTGATCTTTCAACACGGTTTGAATGTACGGCATATACCGGTTGGCCCGCTTGATCCACATAATGGTCTGGTCACGATCCCAGAGCATCAGAAGGAGTTCGCGCTCCAGGCGCTCCCTTGCATCCATGTTGTCCAGCGGCGTCGGTTCTCCGCAAAAATCCAGCGGCGGTTTAATTCGAATGCTGGATACCAGAGAAGGGATACACTCCATATCCTGGATATCACCGGCTTGCGCATAACCGCAGGTTCCAGCACATAAAACGAATAACATAATCAATATCTGTATCATAAGCACCCATCACTATGGTATTAAGGATAATTAAAAGAGGTGTGTCTGTAAATAAGCTCGCTGACCCTTAGTTTTTTACATCTGTTTTTGACATATTCAGGATATCACACAACAACATGAAAAAAATCGAAAACGTAGATTCCGCTGAGATTTCCAAATTTGAATCCCAGTCGCATGGATGGTGGAACCCACATGGCGATTTCAAACCCCTCCATGACATCAATCCGGTTCGCATCCGGTATATCAATGAACGCGCCGCCCTTTACGGGAAATCGGTTCTGGACATTGGCTGTGGTGGAGGAATTCTATCGGAAGCCATGGCAATGCTGGGAGCAACTGTTACCGGAATTGATCGGGGAGAAGCGCCACTGAATGCCGCCCGACATCATCTGCTGAAAAGCGGACAAGATATTTGCAGGCGGATAAATTATCTGCAAACGACAGCAGAAGCATTGGCGGAAGCCCAAGCATTCAGCTTTGATGTTGTTACCTGCCTGGAAATGTTGGAGCATGTACCCAATCCCTGTTCTGTCATCAACGCCTGTAAAACCCTGGTTAAACCTGGAGGCGATGTGTTTTTTGCGACCCTCAACCGAAATCCCAAATCTTTTCTGCTGGCGATTGTCGGCGCTGAATATCTGATGCGGTTGATTCCCAGAGGGACTCACACTTATAGCCGATTTATCAAGCCCGCTGAGATGACGGACTGGATGCAGCAGGCTGGCCTGATTCCACAAAATATCATGGGAATGCATTACAATCCGATCTTTCGAACCTGTTCGCTGGGCGGAAATACTGATATCAATTATCTCGTTCATGCCAAACACCCCTAAAAAAAATTAACATGGATATTTTTTTAGGAAGCCTTCTTCTTTATCATGTGAGTCGCCTTACATCAGGCTCAACAGTTCTCCGGGATGCTGGATAAGCGCTCTGGCTCCGTTTTCCAGAAGCTCTTCCCGGGTTCGAAATCCCCATAAAGCACCAACCGGAAACATCCCTGCAGACACCGCCGTCTGCATGTCAATGGCAGTATCTCCCAGATAAAGCATGCGATCCGGGCTCACCCCCAGCAAGCTGGATATTTCCAGAGCACCTGCCGGATCGGGTTTTCGTGGGACATCATCCCTTAAGCCAAATACCGCCTTGAACTGCCATTTCGAAAGCATATCCTGAACGCAATTCACTGTAAATCCATGAGATTTATTGGATAAAATGGCCATATTGATCCCCAGGGCCGTCAGGCTGTCCAGCATTTCTGAAATCCCGTCATACAGCCGGGTTTTAATTTTCCAGCTCTGGTCGTAATCCGCCATAAACGCAGATAGACAGTCCCGATAAACATCAGAACCCATGACTGATTCCGGTAATGCCCGTTCAATGAGAATTGCAGATCCGTCGCCGACAAAATACTTGTAGGCATCCATCGGATGCACAGGAAACCCTCGATCCACCAGAACCCGGTTTACCGCATCCCCCAAGTCCTCCAAAGTGTCCAGAAGCGTGCCGTCCAAATCAAAAACAACCGCATCAAAAACAACCGCAGAAAATTTCTTCAAAAAACACCTGCCTTTACCGTGAAAAATACGACTAATTTAGAAACTATACTGCAGAACAGCCGACACAAGAGCGTATGATACATTTTCATGGATTCACCATATTTCACAATAAGTTTGCCTGGCGCATCAGTACCTTCAGATTAGGGACATTCTCGGCGAAGCTTCGCAATACTTCAATCAGCCGCTCAGATCTGAGTGCAGCACCCCGGATATCCTGTGTGCTTGCTTCTACCTCAGCTCTGGCTGTTATCAGGATACTGCGCCTGTCCCACCACGCAAAACCAAATACAGCCGCAAACAGGGTGGTGAAAATGGCGGCAAGTGCATAAAACATATCGGCTGTCTGCCCAAATCGCTTGTCCACTTGCTCGAAACGGGCGTTTATATCTGAACGCTGCTGCTCGAAACGGGCGTTCATGTCGGCGCGTAATTCCTCAAATCGCTTATCCACCTGCTCAAATCGCTTGTCCACCTGCTCTAATCGCTTATCCATCTGCTGCATAAAGGTTATCTGGATTGCCTCCACACGCACCAGCCGCTCGCGATCCGCCTGGGTGAAGCCGTCCAGCGCCAAGGCAGGCGACACAAATCCGGATATCAAAAGGCAATTTACAACCCAAATTATTCCAGTCTTGATTCTGGTCATGATCATCCTCCTGTTTTGCATACACAATATCAACAAACCTATAAGGCAAGAAGAGTTTATCACACTCCTATTTAATCAACAAGGGTAGGGGCGACCGGCCGGTCGCCCCTACCCTTGTTTCGTGTATTTCGTGGTTTAAAAGTATTTTCACGGTAAAGAATGCTTTCGATTCCTTTTTTTCTTTACCGTGAAAATACTATAAATTTAGAAAATATATGAAACCGGTTTGCTGTGAAAGCATAGTCTTCCCTGCTTTCATCTATAACTCTTATATACCCGTGAGCATCTGCTTCGTTATCGGGAATTATCTGATACAGCTTTCCCACCTCAAGAGATGCTTTATAACCCTCATTATCAAGGCATATTGCAAATAGTATCTGTTTTTCTTTCTTCATTCGTACTTCACGAAGTTAAAATAATTTTCCAGTAAGCAGTTCCAACTGCAGGCCACCGTGATAAATAGCGTGGAACCGCCATAGGGGAGAAATATCGCCAATATCCGAGCGTTGGGGAACCATCAGCGCAAATCTCCATCCCTGGTAATCGGCTTTCAATTTCTTCATCACGTCCTGAATCAGCAGGCGACTTTCCCGGCGCGTTCCCATCCGCTTTCCATAAGGCGGATTGATGACCACAATACCCGGCTCCATCGCCAGTGTCCCTGGATTCAGATCAAAAAAATCACCCTCCAGAACCTGTATGCAATCCAGAACAGAATGGGAGCCGATAAGCTGAATCAGCGAATCGCATAGCGTGGATGCTTTGTCAAACGCGATCACAGGGGGCAACGGTCCGGAGATGAATCGCCCTTCAGCAGCGTTTCGAATATGATGCCATTGAGCGGACTTGAATCCCGGCCATCCCATGAATGCAAAGGATCTGTTCCATCCAGGCGGAATGTTCCGGGCCATCAGAGCACCTTCTACGGCAAATGTTCCGGAACCGCTCATGGGATTCAGCAGCACTTCACAACCCGTATATCCCGCCAGCATCAAAATGGCCGCAGCCAGGGTTTCCCGAACAGGCGCAGTTCCCGCAAGCGTTTTGACACCTCTCTTATAAAGCAAATCGCCGCTGCTGTCTATGGAAACACTGAACCGGTCATCCATACCGCGAATAAAAAGGCTCTGTTGAACGATAGGCTCATCTTGGGTTTGCAGCTCGCCTGCATACTGGGACAACCGATTGCGAATGCTCTCTGTAAAAATGGCGGAAACCGCATCTTTATGGTAAAGTCGGCAATGGTGAGTGGACACGCGGATCAGCGGCAAGGCATCGGGACGCAGATAGAGTTCCCAAGGGATTTCCGCCGCTTTTTTTGAAAGCTGGGTAAAGTGAGAGGCCGAAATGGTTTCGATTCTCATCAGAATCCGCGTGGCGGTCCGCAGATGGAGATTGGCCAGATATCCGTCATACAATTTCCCACTGAACTCGACACCGCCAGAAACAACGGCACATTCCCCACTGAAGGAGGGAATACGCATCAGTTCCTTCTGGCACAGGCTTTCCAGTCCCGGAGGCGTGATGACAAAAAAATCGCGTATCCGTCCCGATACATTTCGTTTGATGCGTTTTTCAAGAGAAGATGTCAAAATCGCTGATTTTCCTATTGCCGGTATTGTTTTTACAAAAAATCTGTTTATAATTAATTCTTTCGTGACTGGTCATGAAACAGCAAGCGATTCACCACCCCAAAAAAATAAAAATTCAGGGATTGCATCCTTGCGCTGACCATACTCGCGTATATTTGAGCATAAAAAACCATAATCATCAAATGTATTCTTTTAGGAGCAAAGCATGATTCATGTTGAAAATCTCACACGGTATTACGATGATTTCTGTGCGGTGGATGGAATTAATCTGGATGTTCAAAAAG
>JBAXVB010000293.1:0-5005 GCA_037129415.1 Deltaproteobacteria bacterium | reverse complement strand
TCACTTCCGGGAAAATATCCTTTGGTGACCACCGGTTTCCATGGAGCATCAAAGGCTTCAAAGCAGGAAATGGCTCTGGTTTCCGAGGCAACGGACTGCTTCAGAATTTCGGACCAGAATGCGCTTTGATGTGCTTGGGTAAACCCCATCGAAGCAGGCTCGGACGGAAGTCCGGTTTCCTTGACGATAAGGGGTTGTGTATATTGGGATTGCAGTTTGCTTGCCACATTCAGAACAAAAGATGCTCCATTTTTAGCATCCGATGGGATAAACCATGTTTCGAAAATGGGATGAATATTGGGAAGCAGTAGATCCATCTTATTGAAGAAATCGAAATATTCAGACTTGAGATACAGGAAAAATGGTTCTGATGTCGTCAAAGAGATTGATGGAATCTCATTTCTGAGGAAAAGCATCGTTTTCTCAACATCTGCGGGGGTATAATGTTTGGCGTAAATTCCCTCGTTTCCAATCGAAATGGCAAATATCAGTTTTGGATATTTTTTGGCCAGGCGAATGGCGTTTTGGATTTCTATTTCGGACTTGGGATCCCAGATTCCGACAATTACAGCCAGATATCCGAGCTTGTCAGCGGCAGCCGGAACATGCTCCAGGCCGTTGCTGCATGAATAGGTGATGAGGCTGTCGAAGGCATTACGCAGCAGCCTCAGATCCTCTGTAATCCCGTCCTGGGATGCTGGTTGCGTCTGTCCGTTGATCACTGAAAAGCTTCGCGGAGTATAGGATACAAAGCGAGCGTTTTTAAGAACAGCGCCCATGTTGGGTACGCCAGCATCCGCAGTCGCCATTACCCACAGGGACATAAACATTAGCCATAAGATGCACCTTGAAGTTTTCATCAGAATTTCCTTACCATACTCTGCAAATCAGACCTTTGAGATACGTTCCTTCCGGAAACTCAAGGGCTGTGGGGTGATCGGATGCCTGATAAAGTCTGCGAATAATCTGTCCGTTTCTGTCGGCATCCCTTGCTGCGTCTGCAACAATTTTTTGAAACAAATTTTGTGGCATCAACCCTGAGCAGGAAAAAGTGATCAGCGTTCCGCCGGGGTTTAAAAGCTTTATGGCCAGAAGGTTGATGTCCTTGTATCCCCTGCAAGCCTTGGGTATCTGGCTTTGGGATTCAGCAAACTTTGGCGGATCCAGAATGATTACATCAAATTTGCGACGGCTGTCCCGGAAACGGCGAAGGGTGTGAAACACATCTTCTGGCAGGTTCTGTACGCGAGCGGAATCCAGTCCATTAAATTCGACATGCTCCATGGCCTGGCTCAAAAGGGCGGGGGATGTTTCAATGTTTGTGACGCTTTCAGCGCCTGCGGATAGAGCAGCTACGCCAAAAGCTCCGGTATAGGCAAAGCAGTTCAGCACCTCGGCTCCTTCGCAGAATTCTGGAATCATGGCGCGGTTTTCTTGCTGATCCAGATAAAATCCGGTCTTATGCCCTTTTAAAATATCCACCCGGAACCGGAGATTGCCTTCCTGAATCTCGACCCGTTCCGGCGGACAGTCACCGCTGAGAACTCCGGTGCGCGGCATTAGACCTTCCTTTTCGCGAACCGCCACATCGGAGCGTTCGTAAATGCCCTTGCAGGGACCGTTTTCCGATACCCTGCAATGCTGAGCACTGGAAAACTGTTCTTTCAATATACCGACAAGATCGGTTTTCCAGTATTCTGCTCCGGCGGAAAGAAACTGGCACACCAGATAATCCCCATATTTGTCAACGATAATGCCGGGAAGCCCGTCGGATTCAGCATTGATAAGCCTGCATGCCGAAAAATTCCGCCTGGTTCCCGGAAGGGTTCTGGCAAGAATAGCCTGGGAAATCCGGTTTCGGAAAAAGTCGATCGAAATTTCCTCGTCTTGAGTAAATGACCATATCCGTATGGCAATCTGGGAATGCGGGGAAAAAGCACCTTTTGCCAGCCAGGTTCCGTTTGCGGATACGACATCAACGGTTTGACCCGAGTCTATCTGTCCACTGATCGCATCAATAGCGCCAGAGAACACCCAGGGGTGGTGGTTTAGCAGGGATTTGTCCCGGCTTTTTTTTAGTCGAATTGTTGGCATGTTTTAACCTGTCTTTCGAAAAATTGGCGATGGATTCGGAAAGAAAAGAATTCTGGTGTCGTTATGCAAAGACGATTATTTTTGTCATACAGGATGCAGCTATTAATGGAAGGTTGGAAACAGGATTGGAAATCATTTTCAGGACAAACGTGTAGAAATTGGAATATCACCTAACCCCTTGATTATATTGGTACGCCCGGCTGGACTTGAACCAGCGGTCTTCAGCTCCGGAGGCTGACGCCCTATCCCCTGGGCCACGGGCGCAAAACATACTAATCATAAGTAGTGATAAGATCACTCGTCTGCTTACACCGGGATAGTAAATGAACCAGAAGAATAAGTCAAGTTATATGAAAGCCACTTAAGAAACTCGTCATCGTTGTTCGGGTTACATGTACTGAACGTCTTCTTCTGATCGATTCAGGAAGGCCTTGGCTTCTCCCACAACATATAGCGACCCTGCCACACAGATCACATCTTCAGGCTGCGCATTTTGAACGGCAAAGGCGACAGCGCGGGAAACGTCCGGAATCTTTCGAACATCCGCCGTTAAGGCGGCTGCAATCGGATACAGGGTGTCAACAGGCAATGCCCGGTCAATTTTGGGGCTTGTCAAGATCACTTGGGAACATACAGGGAGCAGACACTTAAGGATGGCTGTATATGGTTTATCGTCCAGAATACCAATGACTAAGGTAATTCTGCGGTCTTTGAGTTCCGTCTTCAGATATTCTGCCAGCTTTTTGCAGGCACTCAGATTATGGGCTCCGTCCAGAATAATCATTGGATGGTCCGAAACCACTTCCAGGCGCCCCGGCCAGCGGGTATTGTCCAGACCGGTCTGAATATGCTTTAGAGAAATGATCGTGTCTCTGCGATTAAGAAGCTCACAAGCAGCCAGAACCAAAGCTGCGTTCTCCACCTGATGACTTCCGGTCAGGCTGGTGGTGATGCCCCGCCAAATATGACTCAGCCCATAATAGGAAAAGGTGTGATTGGCATTTCTTCGAACGCTGAAATCCTTTTTCAGCCGAAACAGCGGCGCAGACAGCTCTGATGCCAGATCCTTCAGAACAGAAATGGCAGAAGGTTGGGAAACGGCTGTAACAACCGGAGTGTTGCGCTTGATGATCCCGCCTTTTTCTCTGGCAATTTCCGCAAGGGTCTTCCCCAGATAAGCCTCATGTTCCACGGATACGTTGGTAATGATGGAAAGCGCGGGCTGAAGGACATTGGTTGCATCCAGTCTTCCCCCCATTCCGGTTTCTATTACCGCCCAGTCCACTGCCTGTCTTTCAAATTCATACAGGGCCATGGCTGTGGTATATTCAAAAAATGTAGGCTCCCGGTCTCCGTCATGTACATTGATCACTGCCCGGTAGGCGGAAACGACGTTTTCATCGGAAATCTGCTGATTGTTGACGCATATCCGTTCGTTGAACCGAACCAGGTGCGGAGATGTGTAAAGCCCTACCTTGTAACCGGAGGCATTCAGAATTGAGGCAAGAAAAGATGCTACGGACCCTTTTCCGTTGGTTCCCGCCACATGAATGCAGGCATAACGGTGTTGAGGGTTGCCGAGCACGGATAAAATTTGCTTAATGGTCGACAGGCCCAGTTTAATCCCGAATCGGCGAAGACCGTACATGGACTTCAAACAATCCGAATAAGTTGTGGGGAGGTTTGGTTTCATAGGCATAAAAAAGCCCGGCAAAAATGAATTTTTACCGGGCTTTGGGATCATTCCTTGGGGTAAATACTACCTGGAAGCCTTACTTCTGGAAGCAGCAATTCGCTGTCTTCTGATGGCTTCACGCTGTTTGCGCCGTTTATATTCGCTTGGTTTTTCATAACTTTTTTTAAGCTTGAGCCGCTTGAAAAGCCCATCATTCTGAATCTTTTTTTTCAAAATACGCATGGCCTTTTCCAGATCGTTATCAAAAACCTTGACCTGAATTTCCTTCACCTTCTTCGCCCCCTTCTTTACCACCCAATTTCCTGTATCCGATACCAGCGGTGGTTCATTTCTTTCATATATCCGTGGACAGTACCAAATAAAAAATATTTTTTCAAGAAAATTCGAAAAAAATCATCGGAATACCTGAAAAAAAATCAGGGGCTGAAAATTCTGAAAACTTACAACTTGGAAACCAATTCGTTTGCTACTTCCTTAACACTGGGTTTTCCATCCAGGGTAATGTAGCGAATGCCTTTTCCAGCAGCGGCCAGGTCCCTGAAATAATAGGCTGATGCTAAAGTACCATCTATGGTATTGTAATAAATATCATGGCGTTTGCCAATGGCGGTTTCATCCTGATCATCGGCGCGGGTTTTCAGCTCGCTGC
Source organism: Deltaproteobacteria bacterium (assembly GCA_037129415.1). GTDB lineage: Bacteria > Desulfobacterota > Desulfobacteria > Desulfobacterales > Desulfatirhabdiaceae > RAAP-1. The sequence goes on along the minus strand of JBAXVB010000293.1, from coordinate 566 downwards.
CGCAAACTCGGCATTTGCCAGCTTCGGGCATGATGGCGTCAATGTAAATGTTATTGGGATGATTGTTGTCCTTTACGCACAGCCTGCGCCCCATGATTCTATTTTTGGCGGTTTCACGATCTAGAAGGATTTCAATCACGATATCCAGAGCCAGTCCTGCGGCATTGAGCGCCTCAGCCAGCTTGATAGCCTGATTTTTATTTCTCGGAAATCCATCCAGAAGCCATCCATTCTTGCAATCAGCCTGTTTCATGCGGTCAAGAATCATGGGAATGGTGATTTCATCCGGAACCAGATCTCCCTTGTCGATATAGGCTTTGGCCTTGGCGCCCAATTCAGTTCCTTTTCCGATATTCTCTCGAAAAATAGCCCCGGATTCGATATGGGGGGTGTTGTACTTGTCCTTTAAAATTGCGCCCTGGGTTCCCTTGCCACTGCCATTCGGTCCAAAAAACAAAATATTCATGTGGTTCTCCTTTTTTATTTGACAAAACGGGTTAGACTTCTGTCTATTCCTTCGGTGCAAAATGTGAAATAAACATTATTTGGGGATATGTATAAAAATG
>JBAXVB010000292.1:0-5020 GCA_037129415.1 Deltaproteobacteria bacterium | reverse complement strand
ATACTTTGTACTCTTTTTATGCTTATCGTTTGATTGTAATACGATCATAACGAAAAAACAAACAAATTGGTCAAGACAGAAAGTAAAGGGTGGGTAGGGGACAGGTGGGGTGATGAAAATCATCCAAAAACTGGTTTTAAATTGATCCCATTTTATCCCTTACAATATAAGTGGAACAAAAATAGGATCAGTTTTTCACTAAAATATATGGCGATTTTCATCAGCCCAGAATCCGCCCCTACTCATAACGATTCCCTCCTTATAAACTCATATATTCAACAAAAATAATAGCAGTTTTACTATTAAATTGTTCCATATTTTATCATGATAAAATCATGATTTATATTATAATTATAGTGAATTATGTAAAATATAAAATATCTCTTTACAAACTTGAATAAAATATGTATTGTCGTACAGAATATGTACAAAAAAATACATGGCATTTACCCTCAGACATGAAAATGACCCCTTCCTCCTTTGGGAAAAGGGGTGGCGTTTTCACGGGGAACAGGATTACATGGTTATTTTCAAAGAAGAAGCTGAAACCAAGCGAATGATTTTCAATATCCGAGGCGATCTGGCGGATCGTCTGTTGTTGGCGAAAGAGGAAGCGCGAAGCTTTGGGAAACGACTGGATATTGAAACCACGATCAATAAGGCGATCGAAAAATTTTTACATAAAGCCGAGAAGCGAATAAAGGAAGAAAAAAAGAAACAGAGCCTCTTTCTTCAATCACTGGAGAAAAAAGTGGCTGTCGGTGTTTTGTCAGATTCAAAAGACACCGATGAGTTGGTCATTGCTGAGTGAGACCGGCAATGGCAAAACAGCGTAACCATCAACAGAAAGGAGCAGGAAATGAAAAAAAACGAGGTTAATGTAAAATGTAAGGTTGAAACGGAGGTAGTCGCCAATCTGCTTTCCGATCTGGCGAAAAATTTTCGGGAGGGAAAAGTGGTCATCCAGAAAGGGGGCTCTTTTGTCACCCTGAAACCGGTTGGACAAATCGAAGTGGAATTGGAGGCGACTGAAAAAAAAGGAAAACAGAGAATTGAAATTCAGTTAAGCTGGAAGGAAGAAATTCTCTTGGAACAGACAGAAGATGAATTTCGAATTTCCGGCGATGAACCCTGCCTGAATGAGGAGATTCCACCGGGTATTACCTCATAAAAAAATAATATCTGGCTAATAAATTCCTAATATTTCTTTGCAATTATTACAAAGTCATATTCTCATCACGGTTGAAAGAATACATCGTCCCATTTTTCACTCGAAAAGATGGCTTCGGAATTAAATTCGATTGAATGTAACCAGGGGATTTATTATGAAAAAAATTGGGAACAAGGAAGAGATCATTGTTTATGGAGAACGTTCCATACAGTTACTCCAACACGTCATTGACGGAATATCCAATAATCCGGTTAAATCTACAACCTATTCAATTGATTTTTCAAGGCTGAAAAAACTGAAAATCAGCGTCAAAAAGAAATTTGGACAGCCCTGTGTAAAATGCAAGATCAAATACGAAAATAAAGATGATATTCTGGTTGATCGGGTTGAGACTGCTGATTCGGATATCGGCAAACCAGACTACAGCATTCTGAAAAAGCGAATGGAAAAAACTTTTAAAACAATCGGTGACCGTCTGAAAAACGGGAGTATTCCTTCCAATCTGGAAACTGAACTGTTCTGCAGAAATGCCGAGCTGATGACCACATATCCGGGCTATGGCGACAACATGTATCCCGCATTTCTTGAACTTATCAACGAGTTTCAGGAAGCTTTTCATCAAGTCGATATTCAGGAATGCCAGACAAAATTCGCTGAAATTAAAGCGATGAAAAGGGCTTGTCATCATGATGAAAACTGACTGGGCGCATTCTAATGAAAAAGAAAAAATGGAATTATTGAAATCAGAAACAGAATGCATTCCTCCTTATCCAGAAAAATATTCCGAAGAGATCACGGAAAATGATGAAAAGTTTTTTGCAAAAATAACATCAATCCGTTTATCCCCGGAACAAACAGATCGGATTCTGACTCCTTCAGCACTCTATCCCCGGCAAAAGACTGTTCTGGCTGTCCACTGGCATCCCGAATTCATTCCTCTGGATCTGATCGAAAAGCGATTACACACTATGTTCCCCAATATGTGTACCCAGTTGATCATTCCCACCCAGCATAATGTTTTGATGACATTTCATGAATACGCAGGCGTTGAGGTGGATGCCTATTCACGGGGATTTAACCAGAAGGTTCAGTTGCTGCTTCATTTTAAAGCCGCAAAAGTGGAAACGGCGCATGTTCTGAAATCCATGTTATCATACACCCTGAAATATCGACAGAATCAACTGAATGATTTTATTCATACCCTGATCAAACCCAATGAAAAACGCCTTCAACAGGCTGCGGAAGAAACCGGTGCAACGGATGATTGCATTCGCTTTGTTCGCGTTCAAATTGAAAAATTGCATGAACTGATAGAACGTCATTACGACCAGTTGCCGACAGAGATGTTCAAGAACAAACTGCTTCGGGATTTTCTGGATGAATACCGTCCGGAATACGGTGACGCATGGATCAATCGGGCGCAAACCTTTCTCCACGCAGTCAAACAGATCGTCAAATCCCATTTTTCCATGCGATATTTTTACAGAACTTCCGAAATAATTGAAGAGGCCAGGTCCCTGGGTGGCAGAATCGTAATTCCCCACCCGGAGCAATTCTGGCCGATTCTTTTGGCGGATTACGATGTAGATGGATATGAAGTCTGGAATCCACAGTCCCGAAGATATACTGAATTTTTGATTTCAGTCCTTAATCGGACAAATAACCAGGTAACCGAAAGTCGAAAAAAACTGCTGCTGTTCATGGGCGATGACACCCATATGAGTGAAAAAGTGAGGGATCCAGATAAACAGGACCGGGAAAAAGTCGTCCGGGAAATTGGCGTTCAGCACGCATGGGAAGATATGCACATTCGAAAGGCGCTGATTACCGCCAACGTGAACCGAAGGCTGGTGATTGAGGAATATCAGGGTCGATTGGGCTGATGGGCGACGGATGAGATGTGAGGAATGAGGGTCAAGGAAGCAAGGAACGTCCGATCTGATCCAATGCGGTTAACGATAAAATAAGGGGGGCGAAACATGTCAGACATGGATAAATTTGATCATGAATCCATTCAGGACAGACAATCCATCCGGCAATACTTCAATACATTGATTGAAGGACTTGAAAAAGGAAGGATCATTTTTTCTTCTGAAAAAGACAATGTGGTGTTGAGTCCGGCAGGGATGATTCGTTTTTCGATTAAAACAAACAAAGAGTCTGGCAAATCAAAACTGACCATCAAACTTGCCTGGAATGATTCAACCGTTGAAAATTCAAAAGAAAAATGCAATGCCATCCAGATCGCGTCGTGACACTACCTTGAAAATTGATAAACTCGGGAAAAATTTCAAATTTCTTTGGACTGAAATTTCAAGCGGCTTAAATTTTGCGGCTGTGGCCAAAGCCCACTTACAATGGACTCCAACCGGAGTCCTTCTATGCAACTGAATATTCATAAATCCGTCACGATTCCAGATTCCGGCAGAATGGCCCTTTTTCATAAATGCCCGGAACTTGGACCGAAGATTTTATTTTTCAGCGGCGGGAGTGCGCTTAAAAAACTCAGTCAGGAGCTGATTCATTACACACACAATTCGATACATATCATTACTCCCTTCGACTCGGGAGGCAGCTCCGCCACATTGCGAACTGCTTTCGGAATGCCGGCAGTGGGCGACATTCGAAACCGTTTGATGGCTCTGGCAGACCAGACGTTTCAAGGTAATCCGGAAATATACACTCTGTTTGCCCACCGGTTGTCTAATCAGGCGGAGACTCAAGAACTCCATCGAATGATGGAAGCCATTGTCAGCGGAAATCATTCTCTGATAAGTTGCATTGCTCACCCCATGAGAAAAATCATTCGCCACCATATAAACATTTTCTATCAGAATATGCCAGCAGCGTTTGATTTAAGGGGCGCCAGCATCGGCAATCTGGTTCTCGCCGGTGGATATCTCAGCTATGACCTTCATCTGGATCCCGTGATTTACATCTACTCCAAACTGGTTCAAGTACGGGGCACGGTTCGACCGGTTGTCAACACGCCGCTTCATATGGCGGCGGAACTGCAAACCGGAGAAATGATTCTGGGTCAGCACCGGATAACCGGGAAGGACTGCCCAAACCTTGCGGCCAGGATTACAGACATCTACCTTACCTCAACGTTGAAACAATACAATCCGGTAAGCGTCTCCATCCGCGAAAAAATGACGACTCTGATACAGGATGCCGATGTAATCTGTTTTCCTATGGGAAGCTTTTTTTCCAGCATCCTGGTTAATATGTTACCAGATGGTGTCGGACGAGCCATTAACCTAAATCCATGTCCGAAAATCTTTATCCCAAACATGGGAAAAGATACCGAGCTTCTGGGATATACAATTATGGATCAAATCCATATTTTGCTGAAATATCTCTTGAAAGATTGTGCGGACAATTCATCCGTCAACGACGTTTTGACCTATGTTCTGATCGATAAATCGCGCATGGATTATCCGAATTCTTCAGAAGTTGACAGCTTGGACAAGCAAGGGATCCGAATTCTTGGCGTAGATATGGTTGATGCTGAAGACGAGGCGATTATCGATGAAAAAAAGCTGATCCCGATTCTCCTGTCTCTATCCTGATCACTTGAGTGGCATAAAATCATCATGCTGGCAAGCGGCAAGTAAGGTGAAAAAATAAGCATCAATTAACCAAATAATATTTTTTATAAACAATCGGGGATCCTTCAGGAAACATAAGCCAATATTACGCAGTCCCTTTGGGGCGCAATTATTTCACCTTAGCCTGACTAAAACTTGCCATGCCGAACAATTTCGCCATCAGTCAGGTAGATAACTTCCTCTGCGATATTGGTGGCGTGATCGGCGATCCGCTCGATATGACGCGAAATCAGGAACA
>JBAXVB010000291.1:0-5070 GCA_037129415.1 Deltaproteobacteria bacterium | reverse complement strand
GTTCATCCCAATGACATCATTCCCATGGATGAGGATGATTTTAAGGATTTCTAACCCCCAACATCAATACCAAAGGTATCATATACTGTGAACAGGCATAATATACGATTCCCTTATGCTCCCTCTCAAGCGGGGGAGAGTTGGGGAGCAAGAGTTCCTCCCTGGAAAAGGGGGATGCCAAATTAAGATATTACTTGATAACTTGGACAACTCATAATAGATAATCTACAGTCATTCATTCGTTTTCCCTTAATGTGGATACTCATTGACCATGATAATTTCCGCTTTTAAAAACTGGAACAATCGCACTGCCGCATTACTGCCGTCATGGCGGGATCGCCTGCATGGCGCCAACCACATTTTACATGAACTGGCCGCAAGCACGGAAGGCGAATTCATCCGGCTCGGGGAGAAACTTCAGGAGTTTTATTTCCGGACCAAGGGATTGTCAGAACTCTCTTCACAGGTTGCAAAATGTTTATCCGGGGAGGAACTGAAGCAGGACATGGACGGGCTGCAATCTTTATTTGCTCAGGTTCAGGAGCAGGATGACCTGTCCGGAAAAGGGGTATCCGTTTTGTCCTCCCTGCTGAATCGATTCGAAAATATCAGCGCTCAACTGGGCCGCTTCGATCAGACCATCCGCAATCTGCACGTACTTTGCAATTTCATCAAAATTGAAAGCGCCAGACTGGACAGCCGGGATACGGGCTTTAATATGCTGGGCGATGAGGTAAGAAAGCTTGCCGGCAATGTGACGGTAAAATCAGCCGAATTGATGAAACATTCGGAGAATCTGGCGGATGTGATCCGTCAGGGACTGCGGCGGGTGGCGGACTTTGAAAAAAAACAACAGGGCCATTCCCGTTTGATCCTGGATCAGGCGGTTCAAAGTCTGTCCGCCATGACCCAGCGCCATCAATCTTCATCCGAAACACTGGGAGATATTGCAACCAGTTGGAAGCGCATTTCACAAAGCATCAGTGAAATGGTGGCATCCATGCAGTTTCATGATATCACCCGCCAGCGTCTGGAACATGTTTGCGATGCGCTTCGGGATGTGGGGGGAAAACTCGGTACTACAGATTCGGCCAAAGCCGGGGAAAATCCGTTCAAACCCTGGCGGATTTTTCGAATGCATACCGAAAATCGCTCAGAGGCCATTTCCGGACTCAGTGAAGCCATCGTCCCCTGTCAGGTACAATCTGTCCAGTTGAAAGATGCGGATGCTGATATGCTTTCAGCCGTCGGCCGAATCATTGAGAACCTGAAGCGGATTGCCTCCGAAATAACCGTGATGTCCACAGAAATGCAGATGCTGGCCAGTGCAGGCAGCCAGAAGGAAGAATCGTTTCTGTCGGATCTTGAAAAAAAACTGTCGTCACTGGCGGACGCTATTGCCAGTTATGGAGAGATCAACCGCGAGTGGTCCGCTTCGATGGAATTGATAACTGTCAGCGCCAGAGATATGACCGTCTTTATCAGTGAAATTAATAAAATAGGGATTCAGATGCGGATGATCGCCCTAAATGCCAGCATTCACGCAGCTCATCTCGGGCAGGAGGGTGCGGCGCTTGGTATTCTGGCTGAATCAATCAGCCGGTTATCAAGCGAAACATCGCAGAAAATTGATGAAATTTCCGACAGTCTGCGAGCTGTTATGAAGGAAGCGGGTTCCTTCGCCTTTCACCAGACAGCTCAGCCAGATCAGATCATCCCGGCCGGTCAAACACACCTGGCAGGGCCAACCGGGCGGGTTCAACAGATTGACATGTCGGCGCAAATCGAAGGAATGATCGCCCCTCTTCATCAACTGGACCGAAATGTTTCCGACCTTCTGGCCCGCATTGGCCACGATGGCAATGCTCTGACGCAGGACATTGAAACAACGATTCAGAGCATTACAGTGCATGAGAAAATAAGCGGAGAAATCCGGAAAGTCACTTTTGAACTGGAGTCCATGGTCGAAAAGATGCGCGCACTCTGTCCGGCCCTTGTCAGTGATTCCGACCGCAAAGAGATGGCCAATATGACTGATCGTTATACCATGGAAAGGGAGCGTGAAATTCATGAGTCCATTGCCGGCGCAGCCGCGATCCTTCCCGCCACCGCTATCCTTGAACTGAATGCACCCGATAAAACGCCTGCAACCGCAACAGAAGAACCAGAGTTTTTTGATGATATCCTTTTTGCCGACGTGCAGGAGTCCGTACCGTCCGAGATAAAAGCACAAGAAATCTCTCCTGAACCGGAAGTGCAGGAAACCTTGCCTGATAAAGAAGCCTGTGAAGATTTAGGCGATAATGTGGAGTTGTTCTAAATCAAGCTAAAGACCGAAGTTCGCAGCCTTCAGCTTTGATCTTTCAGTCTAACAGAGGTATCACAATGAAACCATTCGAAATCTTAACATCAGCAGATCAAACCCAATTGCAGGTAAGTGGAGACATCACCATTCAGAACGCTCAGGAATGCCTGGAAGCTCTGCGGGATTTTCAGGGCAAAGGCGGCAATTTGCTGCTGCTGAATCTGGAAGGTGTCACCGGAGCAGATGTGTCCTTTCTGCAGTTGATCTGCTCTCTTCATCGCACCTGCCTGAAAGCAGGCCAGAATCTGATATTGAAGGGAAACATGCCTGAAACCTTTAAAACGATTGTGGAATCATCCGGTTATAGAAGGCCTGGGGCTTGTAAGTTTGGCGGGAATAATCCCTGTCTGTGGTCATGGAGGAACGAGAAATGAGCAAAGTGATTATGACCGTTGATGATTCCGCCAGCATTCGTCAGATGGTCAGTTTCACCCTGCGGGATGCGGGCTATGAGGTAATCGAAGCGGTGGATGGAAAAGATGCTTTGGGCAAAGTCGATGCTCAGGCGCTGAACATGGTAATTACGGACCTGAACATGCCAAACCTGGATGGCATCAGCCTGATTCGGGCGCTTCGGGCGCTTCCATCTTGCAAATTCATTCCCATTGTCATGCTGACAACTGAATCCCAGGTAGAAAAAAAGCAGGAAGGAAAAGCAGCGGGGGCCACGGGCTGGATCGTAAAACCCTTTAAGCCGGAACAACTCATTGCAGTTGTAAAGAAGGTGCTGGGATGATGGATAAACACAGGGAAGCTTTCAGGGAAGAGGCGCATGAACTGCTTACAGAGCTGGAGACGGCGCTGCTGGAATTGGAAAGAATGCCTTCCGATGAGGAGGTTATTGGAAGGGTTTTCCGCGCCATGCATACCATCAAGGGATCCGGGGCCATGTTTGGATTTGACAGAGTCGCCGCCTTTACCCATGACGTGGAAACGGTCTATGACCTGGTTCGCAATGGAAAAATTCTGGTGACCAAGTCACTGATCGACATGACGCTATCAGCCCGTGATGAAATCCTGAAGTTGATTGATGATACGGGACAAGACGAAGCTGAGGATAACGCTATAACAGAGGCGATCTCCAGGTCATTCCGCGACATGCTGCTTGCTCCTGAAGGCGAGCCATCTGTTGATGTCTCAGTTTATGCTACTGACGATACAGGGCAATCAGTCGTTGATACACCCGAACATCCTTCAGTTGATGAACGCGAGGTAACCTACAGAATACGATTCCGTCCGGAGTCCGGCATTTTTACATCCGGAACCAATCCAACCCTTCTGCTAAACGAACTCCGCGACCTCGGACCCTGCGATATAATCGCCAACACAGACAGCATTCCTTTCCTGGATATTATGGATTCTGAAGTCTGCTATACCGCCTGGGACATCATCCTGACAACGACCCAGGATAAAAACGCCATTAGGGATGTGTTTATTTTTGTGGAAGACAACTGTGACCTGCACATTGATGTGATTGATGACAGCAGTCAGACCGATACAAAACCGGAGTACAAGAAGCTGGGTGAGATACTGGTTGAGCGGGGCGATCTGAACACTAACGAGTTGAAAACTGTGCTTGATGCTCAGAAACGGATCGGATCACTTCTGGTGGATTCCGGCATGGTTAGTACGGATCAGGTACAGGCCGCGCTTGTCGAACAGCAGCACATTCGGGAAATGCGCCTGAAGCGTCAGGCCTCGGAATCCACCGCCAGCATCCGCGTTCCTGCGGAAAAACTCAACAATCTGGTAAATATGGTGGGCGAGCTGGTTACTGTACAATCACGTCTCAGCCAACTGGCTGCCAGGTTTAACGATCTGTCGCTGATTCAGGTGGCGGAGGAAGTGGAGCGCCTGACCGCCGAACTTCGGGACAACACGATGAGTATAAGAATGCTCCCTATCGGCGCTACGTTCAGCCGGTTTGAGCGTCTGGTCCGGGACCTTTCTACGGAATTAGGCAAAGAGATCATTCTCAATACGGAGGGCGCCGAAACAGAGTTGGACAAAACAGTGATTGAAAAGCTGAATGATCCGCTCATCCATATCATTCGGAACAGCATTGATCACGGCATTGAAATGCCGGAGGCCAGAAAGTTGGCAGGCAAACCGGAGCAGGGAACGGTTAATCTCTCGGCCGAGCATTCCGGAGCCAACGTCTTTATCCGCATTAGCGATGACGGTGCCGGACTTGATGCTGAGGCCATCCGCACCAAGGCCGTAGAAAAAGGACTGATTACGTCCGATGCCGTGATGTCTGAAAAAGAGATTTTGTCCCTGATCCTGACACCGGGGTTCTCAATGGCGAAAAACATTACCAATGTTTCCGGACGTGGTGTGGGTATGGATGTGGTGAAAAAAGGCATTGATGCATTGCAGGGAACCATTGAGATGGTCAGCAAAAAGGGCTTCGGGACAACAATCACCCTGAAGTTGCCGTTGACCATGGCCATTATCGACGGACTGCTGGTTCAGATCGAAAACGTCCATTACATCATGCCCCTGGCCGCCATTGAAGAATGCGTCGAGCTGACCAGGGAGGATGTCGCCGGCGCCCACGGAAAACATATCGCCAGAATCCGGGGCGAAATCGTGCCTTACATCCGTCTGCGGGAAATGTTCATGCACGGAGGCATAGCTCCGGCAATTGAGCAGATCGTGACAGCCAGGATTGATGACGTAAGAGTGGGTTTTGTGGTGGATCA
>JBAXVB010000290.1:0-5081 GCA_037129415.1 Deltaproteobacteria bacterium | reverse complement strand
ATTTTTACGGATTTTCTTCGAATGGATATTCTTTTAAAGGGTGTTGTCGTAATCTCCGGGAATTATGGCAGCGGAAAAACAGAAGTCGCCATTAACCTTGCGGTGTATCGAAAAAAGCAGGGAATGGATGTTCGCATAGCGGATATGGATATTGTCAATCCCTATTTCCGGACCCGGGAAGCCCGAAAACAACTATCTGAACTTGGAATCGAAGTGGTTCTGCCTCCGGAACAGTACATGTATGCGGATCTGCCCATTTTAAGCCGTTCCGTCAGTGGTTTGATCAGGCATCCGGCAGAGTTGACGATACTTGATGTCGGGGGAAACAATGTTGGTGCGATGGTTCTGGCCGCCTTGGCTGACGCCTTTCAGGATGCTCCCTACACCATGCTTCAGGTGGTCAATCCGTTTCGGCCCCTCACCCAGACCATTGAAGGGGTTCTGAAGATGAAACAGGAAATCGAAAAAGCATCCAGACTTACCATCAGCGGCTGGATTGGAAACGCCAACCTGATTGAAGAAAGCACAGCAGAAACCATCCTTTCCGGATATGCGTTCATGCAAAAGCTTTCCGAATCCACCGGGTTGCCGCTATTGTTTATTACGGCTCCAGCCTTTTTACTGTCCGAATTGAAGGCCGAACAATTTTCATGTTCAATACTCCCCATCAAACGACAACTGGTTCCGCCCTGGAAGCAGGCTGTCCAGTTGAAGGAATAAAAAAGAGGAATCACTGGCTATGGCCTACCAACATCAAATTGACGTGGATCGGTGCAAGGGGTGCGGTTTATGTGTAGCTGTATGCCCCAAAAAGGTACTTGAGATAGCCCGCGAAGTGAATGCCAAGGGCTATTTTCCAGCCTATCAGGCCAGGCCTGATGACTGCGTATATTGTTCAACCTGCTGCATAATGTGTCCGGATGTGGCCATATCCATAACGGAAACACCTTAACCCTGCAGCCATGCGGATATTACGGAGGATTCCATGAGCAAAGTTCTCATGAAAGGAAATGAAGCGATCGGGGAAGCCGCTATTCGAGCAGGTTGCCTCAATTATTTTGCCTATCCCATCACCCCTCAGTCCGAGGTAGCAGAGTATCTGGCCCGCCGGATGCCGGAAGTCGGCGGCGTTTTTTTGCAGGGTGAAAGCGAGGTGGCTGTCGGCTATATGATTTTTGGAGCCTCTGCCTGCGGCGCCAGGGTGATGACCACCTCATCCAGTCCCGGTGTCAGCCTGATGAGCGAGGCTATCAGTTATATCGCCAGCGGCCAGTGCCCCGCTGTATTTGTCAACATCATGCGCGGCGGTCCGGGTCTTGGCGGCATTCTGCCTTCCCAGGGCGATTATTTTCAGGCTACCAAAGGCGGCGGACACGGGGATTATAGACTTCTGGTCTTTGCTCCCGCCAGTGTACAGGAAGCGGTTGACATGGTGATGATGGCCTTTCCCCTGGCTGAAAAATACCGCAATCCGGTAATGATCATGGGCGATGGTTTGATTGGGCAGATGATGGAGCCGGTTGTTTTTCCGGATCATCTCAAGACCCAGCAACTGAACACGGATAGTTGGGCCACAAGCGGTATGGACACCCGAAACAGCAGCACCCGGAATCTTGTAAAAACCCTGTATCTTGATCCGGTTCAGCTTAACGCCCATAACCTGCTGTTGAAAGCCAAATACGACCGGATGAATCTGGAAGAAATTCGCTTCGAGCCATATAATATCGAATCGGATTACCAAGTGCTGATCGTCAGCTATGGCACGATGAGCCGGGTGTGTAGAACCGCTATCGACAATCTAAAGGCCAATGGCGTTGAAGTCGGCATGATTCGGCCGCAAACCCTCTTTCCATTTCCGTTGATGGCTATTCGCGAAGCCGCTTCCAAAGAAAGCTGCAAGACGGTGATCAGCATCGAAATGAGCATGGGGCAGATGGTTGAAGATGTCGAGCGCAGCGTTCAGGGCAGAAAACCGGTTGAATGGTATGGAAAATGCGGGGGGGAAGTCCCGACGCCCGAGGAAATCATGGAAGTGGTTCAATCTTACATCACCTCTCAACGAAAGGAGCAGAACTAATGGGAAAGACTTTTCACAAACCCGAAGCCCTTTCAACTCAACAAACCCATTACTGTCCGGGATGCACTCACGGAGTGATTCATCGGCTGGTAGCGGAAGTGATTGATGAGCTGGGAATTCGCGGACGTACCGTCGGCATCGCCCCTGTGGGATGCGCGGTTCTGGCTTATAATTATTTCACCTGTGATTTTCAGGAAGCTGCTCACGGCAGGGCGCCTGCGATGGCCACCGGCATCAAGCGGGTCAGGCCAGATCTGATGGTATTTACCTATCAGGGAGATGGCGACCTGGCAAGCATCGGTATGGGTGAAATCATCCACGCCGCCAACCGGGGAGAAAAATTCACCACCATTTTTGTAAACAATGCGGTTTACGGTATGACCGGCGGCCAGATGGCGCCGACCACCATGCCCAATCAGCGCACCACCACCTCGCCATTTGGCAGGGATGTTGCGGACGTTGGAATGCCAATCAAGATAGCCGAGTTGCTGGCGGCCCTGCAGACACCGGCTTACATAACACGGCAAACCGTCATCCGGCCCAAATATATTGTAAAAGCCAAAAAAGCCATACGCAAAGCCTTCGAATATCAAATGGCGGGAAAATGCTTCAGCCTGGTTGAAGTGGTCAGCACCTGCCCCACCAACTGGGGTATGACTCCAATGGAAGCTATAACATGGGCGGAGGATACCCTGCTTCCTTATTATCCACTGGGCGATGTAAAAACACCCGAACCCGTGAGCGGAGGGACAGATGCAAAGTGAAGTCATGTTTGCCGGTTTTGGCGGTCAGGGCATTTTGTTAAGCGCCAAGATATTAGCTCATGCCGCCATGGAACAGGGATTTGAAGTGGTCTGGATACCTTCCTACGGTCCCGAAATGCGGGGAGGGACCGCTTATTGCATGGTCGTCATCAGCGATCGCCCCATAGGATCACCCATTATTCGTAATCCCATGCACCTTGTAGCCATGAACCGGCCCTCACTGGATAAGTTTGCTCCCATGGTAAAGCCGGGAGGTGTCATTTTGATCAACAAATCCCTTATAACCGTTGGCTGCGGTAGAACCGATGTGGACGAATTTATCGTTCCGGTCAATGACATCGCCATGGGTCTGGGAAGCATCAGATCCGCCAATATTGTCGCCCTTTCTGCTTTTGTGGCCCGGAGCAAAATGGTGGACAATGATATCCTGCGCGAATGCGTCAAGGAAGAGTTTTCCAGTAAGGCCAAACTCATTCCTTTGAACATGAAGGCGGTTGATGAAGGACAGAAGGCCGCTAAAATATCGAGTCCATGATGATTGTCAAAATTCCGGAATACATTCAGTCCATCGAGCCGTATAAGCCAGGGAAGCCTGTTGAGGAGCTTGCCAGGGAGTACGGCATTCAACATGCCATCAAGTTGGCTTCAAACGAAAACCCATTAGGCCCCTCACCCATGGCGGTTCAGGCGATCAGCCTTGCCTTGTCCAACCTTCACCGGTATCCGGACGGCAGGGGGCATGACTTGACGGCTAATTTGTCTTGCCGTCTGGGCTTTTCGCCCGATCATTTCGTCCTTGGCAATGGCTCGGACGATCTGATCGGCATGCTGACCCGGGCTCTGCTTCAGCCCGGCGATGAGGCCATTATCCCCAAACCTTCGTTTTTGATGTATGAAATTGATGTCCGAAGCGCCGGCGCTATTCCCGTTCACGTTCCCCTGAGGTCTCTGGCGATATGCGCCAAAGATATTCTGGAAAGGGTGACTTCCCGGACCCGGATGATTTTTATCTGCAATCCCAATAACCCGACCGGCACAGTGATGTCCCACAATGATTTCAAATCATTTATCGATGCGCTTCCACTTGGCATCGTGGTAGTTGTGGATGAGGCATACATGGAGTTTGTCAGAGATCCGGACTGTGTCAACAGCATGGAATTTATTCATGGAGACCGTCCGGTTGTGGCCCTGAGAACTTTTTCCAAAGCTTATGGTCTGGCCGGGCTTCGGATTGGCTATGGCGTCATGGCGCCCGAACTTGCCGGAATTCTCCACCGGATTCGTCAACCGTTCAACGCCAGTCTGCTGGCTCAGGTCGGAGCTGTTGCAGCTTTGGAAGATGAGGCGTTTTTAAACAAGACCATTCAGGCAGTACATGAAGGTCTCAATTACCTGTATGTGGAACTGGACAGAATAGGCGTCCGGTATTTTCCCACTCAGGCCAATTTTTTTCTGATTGATGCGGGGCGGAACGCGGACACGGTTTTTGAAAACATGCTGAGAAAAGGCGTGATTGTTCGCTCCATGTCTTCTTACGGCTATCCTGAATATATTCGTGTCAATACGGGTCTTCCCGAAGAAAACAAACGGCTGATTCAGGCTTTGGAGCAGGTGCTTTAAATGTGCCAAACTTCCGTTGACGGCTCTAACCCGGTGACAGATCCCCTGTTGATCACCATAGACGGGCCTGCAGGCGCCGGAAAGACAACAGTCAGCCGTCTTCTTGCCGAACAGCTTGATTACCGGTATCTGGATACCGGGGCGCTTTATCGGTCAGTTGCTTATGGCATACTTATAAACGGCATTGATTTTGAGGATGATGCAGCACTGATAGCCCACCTGAAAGAATTCGATTTGACCACTCATGCACATACAAATGAGTTTCGACTGCTTTGGAAGGATCGGGATATCACGGATCAAATCAGAACCCCTGAAATCTCCATGATGGCATCAGTTGTTTCCGCCAAACCTGCAGTGCGCAATTTTCTTCTGGATATTCAGCGGGAAATGGGAAAAGACAAGGCCCTGGTGTGTGAAGGCCGCGATATGGGAACTGTGATATTTCCGCAAGCGGATATCAAATTTTTTCTTGATGCCGACCCTCATACAAGAGCCAGTCGGCGCTACAAGGAAACGTCGCCAAAAACAGCCGTCACTCTCGAAGACATTTCCAGAGATATGCTTCAAAGGGATCAAAATGACAGACAGCGGGTGCTTTCCCCGCTTAGACCTGCTGACGA
>JBAXVB010000029.1:0-23492 GCA_037129415.1 Deltaproteobacteria bacterium | reverse complement strand
TGCAGAACGAGGCTGTTTACCTTGAGTTTTCTCAGGAGCGGATGGCAGCCTACGGAATCGGACCTTTGCGCATCAAGGAAGTACTCGCCGCCCGGAACATCCGGCTTAGCGGCGGCATCGTGGAAAGCGGCGGCAAATCAATGCTTGTGGACCCATCCGGCGAAATCGCCGATGATACGGAGCTTGGCGGAGTCGCCGTGGGGCGCGCCAGAAACGGCGCCATCACCTACCTGCGCGATATGGTGGAAATTGAGCGTGGATATGAGACCCCGGCCCTGAAACGCAATTTCCTCATGGAGCGAGACAGCCAGGGCCGCTGGCGCCGTATGCCGGGCATTACTCTGGCCGTGACCATGCGAAATGGTTATAACATTGGCAAGTTTTCCATAGCCGTGGACAGAACACTGGATGAGCTGAAACAGCGCCTGCCGGACGACCTGCTGCTTTCCCGCACTTCGGATCAACCAAGACAGGTTGCACAAAAAGTGAGCCTGTTCATGTCAAGCCTCTACGAAGCAGTGTTTCTCGTCGTCCTGGTTGCCTTCATCGGTTTCCGCGAATGGCGTTCAGCGCTTCTGATGGCTCTTTCCATCCCCATCACTCTGGCCATGACCTTTGGCATGATGCAGATACTCGGCATCGACATTCAGCAGATATCTCTGGCCGCACTCATTTTATCTCTTGGGCTTCTGGTGGATGATCCGGTGGTGGCCAATGATGCCATCAAACTTGAACTTCGTACGGGCAAACCACCTGAAGTTGCGGCCTGGCTCGGGCCTACCAAACTGGCCAAGGCCATCGTGTATGCAACCATCACCAATATCGTGGCCTATTTGCCATATCTGATGCTTAGCGGAGATAAGGGCCGTTTCCTGTTCTCAATGCCGGTGGTCATCGCCTGTTCGCTTATCGCCTCACGCATCGTATCCATGACCTTCATTCCCCTTATCGGCATGATTCTGCTAAGGCCCGGCCACAATGCAGGCAAGAGCATGGAAGAGATCCGCAGTCGAGGCTTTGCAGGGTTTTACTACCGCCTGGGAACCCGGCTTATCGACCACCGCTGGAAGGTTCTGGCCGGGTCCCTTGTTCTTGTGGCGTTGGCCTTTGTCCTTAAATCACAACTAAAGGATCAGTTCTTCCCCTATGACCTGTCGCATCTGTCATATATTGACGTATGGCTGCCCGAGGATGCCCCGGTCCAGGCTTCTGACAATACTGCCCGACAGGTGGAGGATATCGTTCGCCGGACCGCCGAGGAGTATAGCGCCACGCATCCCGGCAAAAACGCAGAGATTAGGGATATTCTCAAACGGGTCACCAGTTTTGTAGGTGCAAGTGGGCCGCGATTCTGGTTTTCTGTAACGCCGGAACTCAATCAGCCAAATTACGCTCAGGTGCTTATCGAATTGTGGGATGTGTACGATACCGGTCCGTTTTTGCGTTTGCTGCAGAATCGTCTGTACGAAGCGCTGCCGGGTGTGCGCGCCAATGCCCGCCGTCTGGAAAGCGGCCCGCCTGTCGGTATTCCCGTTCAGATTCGCCTGAGTGGTGACGATATCCCCACGCTGCGGGCTCGTGCCGAAAAGCTCAAGGAATTGCTGCGGACGCAGCCCCACACCGAACGTATTCAGGATAACTGGGGCGCCGAGATATTCCGGACCCGGCTGTCCATTGATCCCGACAAAGCCGCCTTGGCCGGCGTGACCAATCTGGACGTAGCTCGTTCCTCAGCCATAGCCATGAACGGCTTTCAGGTTACCAGTCTTCGCGAAGGGCGTCTTGACATTCCCGTGTATGCCCGCATGCGAATGGAAGAACGGGCCGGAATGGAGAACATCAAAAATCTCTACGTCGCTTCCGCAGACGGAACCCAGAAAGTGCCCCTCGGGCAGATATCTTCGATAGCCTGGGGACTGGAGACGGAAAAAATCGTTCGGCGCAATCACTTCCGGACCATCACGGTATCCTGTTTTCCGGCTTCCGGAGTTCTGCCATCAGAGATCATTACCGCAGCCAAACCTGCTCTGAAATTGTTCGAGGGGCAGCTTCCGCCCGGATACCGCATCGAAATCGGCGGCGAATATGAAGAGCAGGTAAAGGGGTTTGCAGAACTGAGCATGGTCCTGATAATTTCAGTAACCGCCATCTATCTAGCCCTGCTATTCCAGTTCAAAAACGCTATAAAACCGCTTATTGTGTTTGCAGCAATCCCCTATGGCATGGCAGGAGCGTTTGGAATGCTTTACATAACGTCTTCACCATTTGGCTTCATGGCCTTTTTGGGAATTGTGAGCCTGATCGGTGTCATCGTAAGCCATATCATCGTACTATTTGACTTCATTGAGGAACGCCGGGCCGAGGGCGATGACATTAAGACAGCCTTGCTTGATGCCGGCATCATGCGGCTGCGCCCCGTGATGATCACTGTCGCCGCCACGGTACTGTCCCTGATTCCGCTGGCCATGCATGGCGGGCCGCTCTGGGAGCCACTGTGCTACGCTCAGATAGGGGGCTTGACCGTTGCAACATTCGTCACGCTTCTTATGGTTCCCGTGATTTACGCAATAGCGGCCCTGGATCTGAAGATCGTGGATTAGCCTTGACTCCTTTCAAAAATGTTATGTTTCAACTTGATCATTGTATAAATTTTAGATATTGTTACAGATTAAATGAAATTTCATAACGACTTCGGAAGAGAGCATATCCGAGATTACTGAGGCTGATACATGTCACTTAACCCCAATGGTTATAAATCGCTTTTATTACTTGTTGCAGGCGCAAAAGGCGCCATCGGCTCGACCCTTGCGGCGGCCGTTTCCATGCTGAAGCATCATCCGGAAAGTGTTCTGCCTTATCTGACGACTGCCGGTAAATTTCCATCGCTTTTTCCCCAGCAGGCGATTGATCTTGCAGGCTGGGATGTCGATAATCACCCCATGACTGCCGCCATCTCCAGGCACGGTGTCCTGCCGAATACCTTGTGGGAGCCTTTCCAGGATGAAATCGACAGGGTGAAGGTTTTTTCTCCCCCCGGCGCTGACCTGAACAGGACGGCACAGGTTCAACAGATTATTCTGGATATTCAATCCCTGAAATCCAGTTTTCCGGATGCACTGCCGGTTTTTATCAATCTGCTGCCGGCCTGTGCATCAGAGCCATTACATGCGACTGAAACCCTCTCACAGATATGCGCCCATAAAGATTCATCGGACCAGGAGATATTTTGGCCGGATCTCTCACCGGATCTCTCGTACGCGCTTGCCGCCATTGCTTGCCGAATCCCGGTTGTAAACTTCACCCCCAATCTTCTGGAATACCCGGCTGTGGTTCAGGAAGCTGTCAAAAATGGCGTATGCATGGCCGGCTGCGATGGAAAAACCGGACAGACCTATTTCAAGGTGGTTCTGGCATCGGCCTTTAAAGCCAGAAACCTTCAGGTGGACGGGTGGTATAGCCTGAATATTCTGGGTAATGCCGACGGAAAAAATTTAATGGACCCGGAAAAGGCAGCCGGTAAACTGGCCAACAAAACCCAACTTCTTGATGATATTTTGGGGTATCCGGTCGGACAAAAATATGGAACGCCGTCGCACAAGGTTCATATCGACTATTATCCCCCCCGTGGCGATGCCAAGGAAGCCTGGGATGTTATTGATCTTGTCGGTCTTTTTGACCTTCCAATGAGCATACGCATCAATCTTCAGGGAAGGGATTCCATCCTGGCGGCCCCGCTGGTTCTTGATCTGGCCAGATGGATGGCGGCTCTCTCAATGTCCGGGCGAAAAGGTCTGATTCCGGAGCTGGGATTCTACTTTAAAAAACCCATGGGAGAATGCCCGCCGATAACCTTTCAGGAACAGCTCAATTGCCTGCAATCGCTTGAAAACGAATGCCTTCACCAGAGTCAACAGCCAGGAGACGATAACATTCCATGATACTGGGTTACAGCACCAACGCTTTTGTTAAATACACACTGCCGGATTCCCTCAAACGCATTGCCGATCTGGGATTTAGAGGGGTTGAAATCATGTGCGACCGGCCACATCTTTATCCACCGGACTACCAGAATGCGGATATTCTGGATATCAGGAACCTCACTGACCGTTTGGGCCTGAAAATTACGAACCTGAACAGTTTTACCCTGTTTGCCGTCGGCGATACATATCTGCCATCCTGGATAGAACACGATCCAAATCAGCGCAATATTCGCATTCAGCATACCCAGGCATGTCTCAGGATAGCAAAGGAACTTGGCTGCGATAACATTTCAATTCCTCCCGGCGGCCCGTTGAACGGCATGTCCCAGTCTGAAGCCATCGGGCTCTTTCATCAAGGGCTGGATCAGGTAATTCCACTGGCCGAATCCCTGAATGTCAAACTGCTGATCGAGCCAGAGCCGGACCTATTGATGGAAAATTCCGCCCAGTTCAAGGCATTTATCCGGGATATACGATCCGCTGCAGTGGGCCTCAATTTTGATATAGGCCATTTTTTCTGCGCTGGTGAAGAACCTCATGCCGCATTTGAGGATCTGTTTGAATGGATCGGGCATGTGCATATTGAGGATATCGCTCTCAGCCGGGTTCACAATCATTTGATCGTGGGCCAGGGCGCCATAAATTTTAAAAGCATTTTTGAAGCCATGGTGCGGTTGAGATACCACTGCGATATCAGCCTGGAACTTTACCCTTATGTAGATATGCCAGAAGAAGCCGGCCGTCAAAGCCTGACCTGCCTGCTGACACTGATGCAGGACACCGGCCTTGTTTTGGACAACATCCGCATGGGCGTTAAGTATTAAGGCACTCTGCACCATATTACCGATAGAGGAGTATCATTACATGTCTTTTCCAAAAACAGTCTGGCTGAACGACCGCATGGAGCGGGCCCGGCTGATTTCCCGACTCACCCGTGATAAACTGGCCACTTATGGGTTTTACCAGGTGCCGGAAAATGAAAAAGTTCAATATGTGCGCAGACATTTTAATTCGGTTGCCGAATGTTATGATCTGATGAATACCATCCTGAGCTTTGGCATCCATTATTTGTGGAAACGCGCCGCTATTCGCGCCCTGAAGTTAAGACCAGGGGACAGGGTTCTGGATGTCTGCGGCGGTACCGGGGATTTGGCTATTCTGGCGGCCAGTCAGGTGGGACAAACCGGAGAGGTTATTCTGTATGACATCAATCGGGACATGATTCTGGCCGGAAAAACCCAGGAAAACCATCTTACCATTCGAAAGCGAATCCAGTATGTTCAAGGCGATATCGAAGCCATGTCGTTTCCGGACAATAGCGCTGATGCCGTGATGGTGGGCTTTGGAATTCGAAATGTCACTCACATGGACAAGGGGTTTAAAGAACTGTACCGGGTTCTGAAACCTGGCGGTACCCTTCTGTGTCTGGAATTTTCCAAGCCAGTTTCGCCGGCCTTCAGATGGCTGTACGATATGTACTCTTTTTATATCATGCCCTGGCTTGGCCAGTTGATCGCAGGAACCCGCTCAGCCTATATTCATTTGCCGGAAACCATCCGCCTTTTTCCACTGCCGGACGAACTTGCCGAACTGCTGGAAGGAATCGGCTTTATAGATGTCTCATTCAATAGACTGACCAACGGAATCGCTGTGATTCATATAGGCATCAAACCCACCAGGAAATAGGTTCCCCGTTTACCGTGAACGGTAAACGGTCAATGGCAAACATGTCAAGTAAGTCATGGGTAAAAAAACCAGAACTTGGTTACCTATTGGCGTTTATCCGTTTTTAAGGAGTTGTCTTGAAAATCAAGTCTGATAAATTGGGTCGTAACAGCCTTTGTCCATGCGGCAGCGGCCGGAAATTCAAGAAATGCTGTGCGTCCAAGGCCCAGGAAATCGGAAATTTCCCGATTCAATTTCTTAAAAGTGAACTCATCCGAAAATACAAGATCAGGTTCAAAACCCCTGAAGATATCAACGGCATTCGAAAAGCAGGGCGTCTGGCCCTGGACTCCCTGGATATGGCGGAATCCATCATCCGGCCTGGTATCACCACGGAAGAAATCAATACCGTGGTTCATGAATTTACCGCCAAAAATAATGCTATTTCCGCACCGCTTAACTACCGGGGATATCCCAAAAGCGTCTGTGTTTCGGTTAATGAAGTCATCTGCCACGGTATCCCCGGCAGCCGCATCCTTCGGGATGGAGACATCGTGAATGTGGATGTTACGCCTATTTTAAACGGCTATTATGCGGATGCCAACAAGACATTTTTTGTGGGAACTCCGGGGCCTGACGCTCAAAGAATTGTCGATATTACACGGGAGTGCCTGCGTCAAGGAATGTCCATGATCAAGCCAGGAAACACCACAGGCCACATCGGATGGGCCATCCAAAGCTACGCGGAAAGCCACGGATGCTCCGTTGTTCGTGAATTTGTCGGACACGGTATCGGTTTTGAATTTCACGAACCGCCTCAGATTCTCCATTATGGTCAGAAAGGCGACGGCTTCCTGCTGCTGCCGGGCATGGTCTTTACCATAGAACCCATGATCAATATCGGCGCCCGGTTTCTACGCATTCTTGAGGACAAATGGACTGCTGTGACTAATGACGGCAGGCTCTCCGCCCAGTTTGAACAGACCATTCTGGTCACGGAAGACGGGTACGAAAGCCTGACGCCGTTTGATTGACAGAGGACAGATGTTTTTTCCGTCATCTGTCCTCTGGCGTTATCCGCAATGATGTCACTCTATGGAACAATTGGAACTTTCACAATCGCCATGGGACTGGGCAACCGTAAACGCAATCACATTTACGACGTTTTCCATGTCCGTATCCCGCTGAACCACATTGAAAGGCTTGCTGATTCCCATCAAAATGGGACCTACCGCCTTTGCTCCGCCAATATGTTGGAGCAGTTTATAAGCGGCGTTTCCGGCGTCCAGATTTGGAAAAATCAGCACATTGGCCGGCGCGCCCAACCGGTTGAAGGGATATAGCCGGTTCAATATTTCTTCAGAAACGGCGGTATCTGCCTGCATCTCCCCATCAATGATCAATTCGGGCCTTCGGGCACGCACAATTTCGACAGCCCGCTCCACTCTTCTTGCATCAGGATGGTGGGTGGATCCGAAATTTGAAAAGGAAAGCATGGCCACTATCGGCTTGACATCAAAAAAGCCCACCATTTCCGCTGACAGGATCGCAATCTCTGCCAGAACCTCGGAGCTGGGGTGAATATTAACAGTGGTATCCGCGAGAAACAGGGTATGCCCTCTGAATATCATCATATAAAGCCCTGCGACCACGGAAACTCCGGGCCTGCGGGAAATGACCTGAAGCACTGGCCGGATAGCATCAGGATAGGATCGGCCGATGCCGTGAACCTGGCCATGAACCAAACCTTCCCTTACCATCATGGCGCCAAAAGTGTAACGGTTTCGCAACTGCCAGCGGGTTTCAGCAGGCGACCAGCCCTTTCTGGCCCTGGATGCAAAGAGCTTTTCTGTAAATTCATCAAAAAGCGGGCTTTTCAGGTGATTCAGAATTTCAATGCCATCCAGGGAAATATTCATATCCTTGGCCATAAATCGAATCTCTTCCTCGTTGCCCAATAGAAGGGGCTTAGCAATGCCTTCCTTGACCACTTGCGAGGCTGCCCGCAGAATCACCGGATGATTTCCTTCCGGCAGCACAATCCGTTTGGGATTCTGCTGAGCCGTAAAGATGATTTTCCGCATCACTTCCCGCTCCGGCCCCAGCTTGGTTTCAAGCTCTTGAAGATATGTCTCCTTGCTGGGAAGCCCAATCCGGGCAACTCCGCTTTCCACTGCCGCATTTGCCACCGCCGGCGTTACCTTTAACAATACCCGTGTATCCAGTGGTTTGGGAATGATGTAATCCGGACCAAAGCGCATGGGCTTTCCGCCGTAAGCCCGGATCACCGAATCAGGCACATCTTCCCTGGCCAGTTCCGCCAGGGTCCGGACCGCGGCAACCTTCATTTCGGTGTTGATTGCCTTGGCCCGCACGTCCAGGGCGCCCCTGAAAATAAAGGGAAAGCACAGCACATTGTTGACCTGATTCGGACAATCGGAACGTCCGGTCGCCACAATGGCATCGGGCCGGGCAGCCTTGGCCTCATCATAACTGATTTCTGAATCCGGATTGGCCAAGGCGAATATAATGGGTTTGTCCCGCATTCGGGAGAGCATTTCCGGGGTAAAGGCGCCTTTTACCGAAAGACCGACCAAAACATCCGCGTCCTTGACCGCATCCATCAGGGTCCGCATGGGGGTGTCCAAGGCAAAAAGATCCTTGTAAGGATTCATGCCTTTGGTTCGGCCCTTGTAAACGACGCCGGTTGAATCCAGAAGAATGATATTCTCCTGCTGAGCGCCCATCGTCATATACATCTTGGCGCAGGCAATGCCGGCTGCGCCGGCACCGTTAATCACGATCCGGGTGTCCGCCATGTTGCGACCGGTCAGAAGACAGGCATTTAACAGGGCCGCACAGGAAATGATGGCCGTTCCATGCTGGTCGTCATGAAACACCGGTATGGACATCTGTTTGATGAGTTCTTCCTCAATATAAAAACAGTCCGGTGCCTTGATGTCTTCAAGATTGATACCGCCGAATGTCGGCTCCAGACTTTTGACAGTGCGGACGAATTCATTCAGATCACGAATGTCGAGTTCGAGGTCAAAGACATCAATATCGGCAAACCGTTTAAAGAGTACTCCTTTGCCTTCCATCACAGGTTTTCCTGCCAGTGGTCCGATATTGCCGAGGCCCAGAACTGCCGTTCCGTTGGTGATAACACCCACGAGATTGCCCCGTGTGGTGTAATCAAAGGATAGATCCGGATTTTTTTTGATTTCCAGGCAGGGAATAGCCACACCCGGCGTATAGGCCAAGGAAAGATCGGACTGAGAAAGACAGGGCTTGCTGGGAACCACTTCAATTTTGCCAGGTCTGGGTTCCATGTGGTACTGAAGCACTTCAATTTCAAAAGGGGTCATGGGAATAATCAGTCTCCTATATTTTCATAAACGCAGAAATGCGCCGTACATGTAGGGGCGACCGGCCGGTCGCCCTTACCTAACAAAAAGCAAATATCATACCAAATTCGTTAAATCATAAAGGATATATGAAAATTGATTCTCACGCGAAGGCGCAAAGGCGCGAAGAACATTTTTTCGTGTGTTTCGTGTATTTCGTGGTTTAAAAGTCAGGGCGACCGGCCGGTCGTCCCTACTCACGGTAAACAATCAGCAATCTCAAAAGGGAATTCTTTCTATAGTTGAAAGAAATTTTCACAAATCAAAATAGCAATCATCACCGACTATTGGATCATTCGAACCGATTTAAGCCGTTCCAACAAAGAACCGTTACGGCTTCCTTTTCCCAGATTCAGATCCGTTACCGCCACCCGGTTGATTTTATATGTCAAATCCTGATTGCCATCAGGTACCCGATAGGCCCAGGTTGCGTGAATGGTATATGGCAGAAAGCCCGTTTTTCCCAGATACAGCATGATATGGCCTTTCAGGTAAAGCACGGTAATACCGCCTGATGCCTGATCCAGACTGCGGATTTTAAATATTTCCGGGGTGTCCGGATCAAATTCTGCGACACGTTTTCCCACCATCGCCTGATCCGCTGAATTTCTGGGAAAATTCACTCCCACTGTTGCAAATATCTGCTGAATATAACGTGAACAGTCCTGCTCGCCGTACATGCCTCCCCATCCATACGGAGCATTGAGCATTTCAAATGCCTGCTGAAGGATATTCCGGGCGGTATAGGGAAGATATCCTTCACTAACTTGATTTTTTTGAATATATCCTTGTTGTTTGATCAGATATCCCTGGGAATCGCTTATCGGAATCATGACCTGATACGCATTTTCCACAACCTCAATGAGCGGAAGCCGGACCCCCATCTGCACATATTCTTCGGAGTAAGTCAGCGTCGGGTTCCGGTAAATATCCACTTTTGGACGGAGGATCACCAGAAATCGGTCCGGATGGATAAAATCTTCCAGGGCTTCCAGCGAACACCTGGCGATATGCCGTGATTCCACCCACCCGGAGCTGGACGGTGAACAGACGTAAGTCCATTTCATATCACGGGTTTGGTGCAGGAGCAGCAACGGCGTTCCCATTTCGAGAGCATTGTTTTGAAGATCGTCAAAGTCCACTTCTGATGGGTCGCCATAAAGCGGTTCCAATGTTGGCAATATCCGCTGATCCGAGAACCGGACGACAACTCCGCCAAGAGATATTTGGGCCGTATCAATAACCGGGTCAATGACCGAATCCATGATCGGATTAATTGCAGCCAAATCCATATCCTCAATCATGCGATCATAAAACGCGTCTGGCGCCTGGCGACCGGATGAAAAATATCGGGGTTTGGCCCGCAGATGGTCTATGTCTTTTTGCAAGGCGATGGCAAGATCTCTGCCTGAACATGACGCAGGCCAGGATGTATTTTGGCCGGCACCAAGAGATATTTTGGCCGCAGCGGGCTCTAAGCCTTTTTCAATGTGACGATTCAGTCCGGCAATTTGTTCTGCTGTCAATACCAGGGCATCTGGCGATGGATGGCGGCTGATCCAGTAGCCAGCGGTCAGCATGTTGCGGTCAGTGCCCGGCAGAAGGGTTGGCGCAGCGAGCGGTTTATGGCTTTGCTGCACACAACCAGATACAAAGATGAGCAGTAAGAAGCCCGACAAAAATTGTATGATACAGCGTTTCACCAGCAGTCGTCCTCCACTCAAAAGATGAACAGGGATAATCGCCGGGGACTGTATCATAGGACTGAATGCAGGTCGAGGATAAATTGCGGGGACTGACAACTTCCCGCTTTGGAAAAGGGACATTGGGGGGGATTTGTCGGCAAGATAAACGTCAGTCGGGAGATTCTTCTGTTCACCTACCCCCCTTTTTCAAAAAAAAGGGGTAGGTGAACATTTTCATGTTAACGAGATTAATGATGTTTGTGTTCGTAGAACGGCCATTTATGGAAGAACCATTCGTTCCAGAGTAGCGGAATAATCCACCAGAAATTCCAGATCAGGGACTCGCCATGAACAAATTTATGATCCCAGTGTGGATTTCCCAGGCCCCAGGAGCCAAAGTTGCCATAATAAAAGAAAACATAATAAATCGCGCAAAGCACTAACACGCCAGCGGTTCGGAATCCAAATCCTCCCCAGGAATCCACGTCATCCATGGGAACCATGTCATCGAAATAATGATGCCAGGCCAGAAACGGGATCAGGGTAAAACCAGCGATCTCAGCCGCATGGTACCAAAGGAATCGAAGTTTCTCTGTCTCCTTGTCCATGTGATGCAGCACGTCACTCAGCCAGATCGGCTCTAATTTAACGCAAATTGTAGCCGTAATATAACCGCCGATGATAATAAGGATAAAAGATGTCAAGCCCTTGGCTGGTTGCGGAAGACCGATGGCTGACCAGGGTTTTCCTCTCCAGACATTGGCGGTCATGAACAGGATAACGATCATCCATTCCCACCAGCCAAACACCCAGTGCACATGGGAAAAACCGACTATGCTGGTCCACCATGGCGTATTCAGGCCAAAGGATGTCCCGAAAACCGTACCATAAAGGAATCCCCAGAAAGGAACGATCAGAACAGAATAGAAGAAGAACGTCAAAATGGAACACCAGCCAATTTCTAAGAGGCCGGCTTGGGGCTGTTGCAGATCACTGGGCCGGACTGGCCATTTGCCAAAGAGAATGGTTACAAACGGATAACTGAAAAACCCGATAAGAACAAAACACACCACAGCCCGTTGACCATATAGCGCTGTTTTTGCTGTCATGGCATCAAGGGCCAAGGGCTTGCCGCTCGGAAGCATGGTCTTTCCGGCCTCCGCAAGCGCGTTGATATTATCCTGGCTAAGAAAGTTGAACCCAAGGCCAAGGATTTTATAAAAAACAATGTGGATCATGAACCAGGTAACAATCAGGTTCACAATGGTTTCCACGATGCCTCTCATGGGCTGAGGCATGTTCTGGAACGGCCAGTCCCCTAAAAACATGTGCTGATACAGTCCGACCAGAATCATCATGGCCAGATACATAACAAAGGGATAGGGAAAAGAGCCTACCGGACCACGGGGATCGCTGAAAATATACCAAGTGATCAGGGCGATAACTGTAAACACCGACAAAGAGATGATACCGGTTAATGGTTGTCCCCATCTTGGAACCAGTGCGCCTGCGGCTGCAGGGGCTGCCTGAGCTTTTTCTGCCATTGGATGATACCTCCAATATAGTTTTGGGTGGGGGGATGCGCCTGTCCAGTGCGCGAACACTTATCACAGGAGGTTAGGAAGAGCGGAACTTCGGCTCTTCCTGTCTTTCTTTTTCACCGCATTGGACGGATGATTCCAATGTCGCGCTGACAGACCATCCCCGGTTAACGTTGAATTATTTCTTTCCCCATTCAGAATTCCGCAGATCAACGCGGCGAATCTTTCCACTGACAGTTTTGGGAAGTGCGGTTACAAAATCAATCTTTCTGGGATACTTGTAAGGAGCGGTTACTTTTTTCACATGCTCTTGAAGTTCCTTGGCCAATGCCTCGCTGGCGGTATAACCCGGAGCCAGTATGACAAACGCCTTGACCACTTCGCCGCGTGTTTCATCCGGGCTGGATACCACCGCGGATTCGGCTACCGCAGGATGCTCGATCAGGGCGCTTTCCACTTCAAACGGCCCAATGCGATAGCCGGATGTCAGGATGACGTCATCGGCGCGACCAACAAACCAGAAATATCCATCCTCATCCCGGTAGGCCCGGTCGCCGGTCAGATACCAGTCGCCCTTGAAAGCATTGGCTGTTCTTTCCGGCTCTTTCCAGTATTCCTTGAAGAGGCCAAGGGGTCGGTTAGGTTTAACACGAACAGCGATGTCGCCCTCGGTATTCGCGGGGACGATGGCGCCGTCATTGTCGATGATCTGAAGGTCAAAGCCGGGAGTGGGTTTTCCCATGGACCCGAAACGGGGTTCGATGCAGGGAAAGCTTCCGCACAGAAGTACGGTCTCGGTCTGGCCGTAGCCATCGCGGATGGTGCAGCCAGTCGCCTTTTTCCAGACTTCAATGATTTCAGGATTCAAAGGCTCGCCGGCGCCGACGCAGTGGCGAAGGGTGGGGAATTTATAATCGGCAAGCGGCTGAAGCACCAGCATGCGGTAAATAGTCGGTGCTCCGCACATGGTCGTTACCGGGAACTGGGACAGCAGCTCCAGGGTTTTCTTGGGATCAAAGCGGTCTGTGCAGTGAACAAACTGAGCGGCTCCACAGTACCATGGCCCGAAGTAGCTGCTCCAGGCAGCCTTGGCCCAGCCGGTATCGCTGATGTTCCAGTGCATGTCTTCTGGTTTAAGGTCCAGCCAGAATTTTCCGGTGACCTGATGGCCCAGTGGATATGATGTATGTGTATGAAGGGCCATTTTGGGGAACCCGACGGTGCCGGATGTAAAATACACAATGGCTTCTTCATCCCTGGCGGTCATGGCGGTTTCAAATATGTCTGAAGCAGCGGTGACGACTTTCGCATAATCCAGCCAACCGTCTCTATCACCGCCGATAACCAGTTTACATTTCAGGGTCGGGCATTTGTCGGCGACAGCATCAAGCTTGGGTGCGTTGCCGTTATCGGTAATAAAGCATGCTGCATTGGATGTATTGACCCGGTATTCAAGGTCTTTGGAGGTTAACTGGGTGGTTCCCGGAGCAATGATAACGCCCATACGAATACAGGCAGTGAAGACTTCCCACCATTCGATGGAACGTCCCAGAACGATCATAAGCACATCGCCCCGTCTAACACCATTCTTGTATAGCACATTACAGAGTCTTTTGGATGCCTTACTGAAATCCATAAACGTCCGTTTGGCCTCAAGGCCATCGTCATTCACCCAGTGCATAGCCAGTTTATTCGGATCCTGTTTCGCCCATTTATCAATGACATCGCCTGCAAAATTGAAATATTCCGGAACTTCCCATTTAAATTCAGCAAAAGTTTTGTCGTAATCCGTCATGTTGTGTGTCATGGTTCTCCCCTTTGTATGGCCTTATCAATCACGATCTCAGCCGGTTTATATGATTTGCCTGAAAGACATCTTTTGAATATTTCCGGACTTAAAACGCCTGACATCACCTCCCCTGATTTTGAAAAATATAACACCGATTTATACCCGAACAAACCAACTATTTTAACAAATATATTATATATGCAAGAATCAAGTATTTGATACTCAAAAAGAATTCAACAAGTTCCCATTATTATGAACGAGCGCTCAGTCAATTTACAGTCGATATTTATTAATCCAAAAAAAACATCTTGTCAAACTTTTTTCCAAGAATTAATGATTAAATTAAATTCAGGACATGTCCCACCATTATACCATATCCTCTAACCAGGTTCCGATTGCTTTCTGATTGATGATTTTTTGCAGTTGCGCCACCCCGGAAAGGGCGTCTTTAAGAAGAATTCTCTCACGTTTGCGCAGGGCATAAGGATCCAGGTAATTATCCGGGAGCCGGTTCTGACCGATTTTATTCAGATTTTCTCTAAGTGCCAGCATCATCAGGGATTCAAAACTAGTTCGATACAGTGTCGATTCCTCTGAAGATATGGCCCCGGCGGCAGTTAGATGTTCAAGCCTTCCCAGCGTGGAAGGCTCCTGAATTCCACAGCCGACTGCCAGAATTCGAATTCCGGTGACTAACGGTTGTATCCCTGCGCTTTTCAGATTGATTTCATCCTTGTGCATCCCGCTTTTTTCCGTGATGATGGTTCCCGGAAAACCGACTGATACCTGCTCCGGCAGTCCGTTGGCAACCGATTTTCGCCGCAATTGAAGCGATTGCCTGAATATGGAAAACACGCTGTCCAAAAAACTCCGGGACAGGGATTTATTACCCCAGATGGGCCGCATATCCAGCAGAATGGTCATCATTCGGCTATCCAGTGGCAGAAATGTTTTGCTCCATTTTTTGACCCACTGCAGCCATTTGCTTTGAGTTCTTCGCCATTGATCATGAAACGGGCTGATGTTTTCCGGACATCTGGCGAATCCGCACACTTCCAGTCCTTCAACCACGATTTCTGAAAATCGCCTGAAATAGGCATCCACCGTCAAGCACATTTCCGGCTCGATATCCGCGTACAGAATCGCATTGTCCTGTTCAGTCCTTACCGTCTGCTCATAGCGGGCCCCACTCCCCAGATTGATCCAGCAGTAATCGACCGGCGCTGCTCCCCAGCCCTCCAGCTTCATTCTTTCCTCAGACAGTTCCATGACCCGCTGTGTCAGCCGCTCGTGAAGCTCCGACATCACATCCAGAATCTCCCCAATGGCTGCTTTATCGGCAACCATTTCACCCAGAATATGATCCACTTCGCGACTTATCACCAAAAGCCCCTGAATGGACTGCTGAGACTCAATGTTATGGGTCAGCAACATCTGCCCGGTACTGCGCAGCTTGATCAGATCCACCATGGCGATAATTCCCACCAGCTTGCCTCGCTCCACCACAATCAGGTAGCGGGTTTTATTGCGAATCATGGAAACCAGGGCCTGCCCGATAAAGCATTCCGGCCCTACGGTCACCAGGTGACTGTTGATAATCTGCTCTACCCGGCAGGTTGAAATCGGATAAAGCTGCTGAGCAATCAAATGCTTGACTAAGCTGCTTTCAGTAATGATCCCCCTGGGTTTTTGTTCAGAGTCCAGCGCAATCACCGCACTGATATCTTTTTCAGACATGATTCTGGAGACCGCTGACACTGTATCCGACATCAGGCAGGTCACCACGGGATAGGACATGATTTCGCTTACCCGTTTGCCAAATAGGGGGGACTCTGCACTGCTGTAAGCTTCATAGGATTTCTGCGCAACAATTTCCTCGTAGAGCAGCCGCATCCGTTCCGCCAGCAGCGCATTGAAAAAACTGGAGAATTCAGGATGTTCGTAGATGAGTTTTTCAAACTGTTTTCGCGTGATGACCAGACAGACCAGACCTTCCTTGGCCCGTGCAGATCCTGGATACCGCTGCTGAGACAGGATTACCGTTTCGCCCAGGAAATCATATACCCTGCGAAGACCCACCACCGATTCCAGTCCACGGTCATTGGTCACGGTGATTTCAACCAGACCCGAGGCGATGATAAAGAGCAGGTCGAGACTCTGATCACCCTGCCGGAACACATAGGAATTGGGAGAGTATGCCTTGACTCCCGTTTTTTTTGAGAGCTGTTTTAAAACATCAGCTTCCAGAATCTCAAAAGGATCCGTTTTCTTGAGTACTGTCAGAATTTCGTGATCTTCCATAATCCCTGCCCTCTGGTGTGTTCAACTTTTTTTCAAACCAGCATACACTGGACGACCAGATAACTCAAGGTCGTGGGGCAGACTCCTTGCCCCCCCCTTTATAATCACTTGACAAAGGCAAAAATGACATGATAGGCTAATTTGACTGAGCGCTCGTTCATATCGCAAAACACTCTTGGCAGCACGGACCTGATGGAGTATTCACCCCGAAGAACCAAAGATGTCGTTACACTGATCAAAAACCCGGATCTGGTGGAACGCAGGCGAAGGCAAATTGTCGACGCAGCCGTCGAGCTGTTCATTGAAAAAGGATTTCACAAAACCACTACCAGGCAGATCGCCAGCGCCGCCGGCTTTTCCATTGGCTCGCTCTATGAATACGTCAAGTCCAAAGAAGATATTCTCTATCTGGTCTGCGATGCCATTCACGAAGAGATGTCTCAGAACGTTACCCAAGCCCTGCATCGAGCCAACGAGGGTGTGAAAGGTCTGGCCGAGGCCATTCGGGAATATTTTCTGGTATGCCATCGCATGAACGACCACATTCTGCTCATCTATCAGGAAACCCAGTCCCTGCCATCTCAGTGGCGAAAGCGCGTACTGGAAAACGAGGTTCAAATCACCGGTCTTTTTGTCAATGTACTGGCTAATCTATCCGCATCCGGCGATTTGCCGTACATGGACGAAAAACATATTGAGCTGGCTGCGCACAATATCACGGTGTTGGGTCACATGTGGACCTTTCGCAGGTGGTTTTTGGCGCGCCATTACAATATCGAAGATTACATCAACATTCAAACCAGATTGATCTTTGGGATTGATGCCCTTGCCGGCGCCATCCCAACAAAGGAGGAAGCGTGAGTATCGCGATTCAAGCCTATCAGCCCAAATATAATGTCCGAGTGGTTACAGCTACCTCTCTTTTTGACGGCCATGATGCTTCCATCAATATCATGCGGCGGATTTTGCAGGACACAGGTGTTGAAGTTATTCACCTGGGACATAACCGGTCTGTCCAGGAAATTGTTGATGCCGCCATTGAAGAAGATGCGCAGGGTATCGGCGTATCCAGTTACCAGGGCGGCCATCTGGAATTTTTCAAATACATGGTGGATCTGTTAAGAGAAAATGGGGCTTCCCATATCAAGGTTTTCGGGGGCGGCGGCGGCGTGATTGTTCCTGATGAAATTCGGGAGCTGGAGGCTTATGGCGTCGCCAAGATATATTCTCCGGAAGACGGCACACGCATGGGACTTCAGGGCATCATCAATAATATGGTTGAAGCCATGGATTTTTCTACGGTCAGCAACCATCCTGTTAATCTGGAGAACCTGTCGCCCCTGAACAAACTTCGCGTCGCCAACCTGATCACAACTGTCGAGCAGACCAAATCCCATGATATCGGACGGCTCCCCGAACTGCTTGAGCAGTTACGGAATAAAGCGGCTGGAAAAACCGTCCCGGTTTTGGGCATTACCGGTACCGGCGGTTCAGGAAAATCGTCACTGACCGATGAACTTATTTTGCGCCTCCTCAATGATATTCCTGAGATTCATGTCGCCATCGTCAGTTGCGATCCTTCCCGAAGAAAAACCGGCGGCGCGCTTCTTGGCGACAGAATCCGAATGAACGCCATCGGAAGCCCCCGCATCTATATGCGTTCTCTGGCCACCCGACAGTCCAACACCGAAATCCCTGGCACCCTGGGCGAGTCCATCCAGGCGCTAAAAGCTGCAGGCTTTGATCTGATTATCGTCGAAACCGCCGGCATCGGACAAGGGGATTCCCTGATCACCAATATCGTGGATACCTCCATGTATGTCATGACCAGCGAATTTGGAGCAGCCTCTCAGCTCGAAAAAATTGATATGCTGGATTACGCAGATATCGTTGTCGTAAATAAATATGAAAAACGCGGCGGAGAGGATGCTGTCCGGGATGTGCGCAAACAGGTTCAGAGAAACCGATCTGCATGGAACGTCTCTCCGGATGAAATGCCGGTGTTTGGAACCATTGCTTCCAAATTCAATGATGACGGGGTAACAGCGCTTTATCATGCCATTCTTGATACGCTTGCTGATAAAACCAAGGTTCGGTTCAATTCCAGTCTGCCAAAGTCGAAAATACGGACTTCAACATCCAAAACCATCATTATTCCAGCGGAACGAACCAGGTACCTTTCTGAAATCTCGGATGCCATTCGGAATTATCACAAAAAGACCGAAGTACAAGCTGAAGCCGTCCGCACAGCCTGGCATCTGGAAGAAGCCGTTAAGTCCGTTGAACTAACACTTTCCGGCGACAAGCAGGAGCTTCTGAACCAGCTTAAGGATGAGGTAGCGCGCGCCAGAAAAATGGTGGATGAGGAATCCTGTAACACACTTAAAGAATGGGATGAAATCAAGGCGGCCTATACCCAGGACACTCTTACGTATGAAGTGCGGGGCTGTGACATCAAGATTCCGCTTTACACAGAATCTCTTTCTCATAAAAAAATCCCGAAGATATCCATTCCCAAGTTTAAAGACCCCGGCGAGATATACCGATGGATGCGCGAGGAAAACGTTCCTGGAAGATTTCCGTTTACCGCAGGCGCCTTTCCGTTAAAGCGGGTTGGCGAGGATCCCACGAGAATGTTCGCCGGAGAAGGCGATCCGGCCAGAACCAACCGACGATTCAAGCTGCTTTCTGGAAACTACGATGCAAAACGGCTCTCCACTGCATTTGATTCAGCCACCCTCTATGGGTATGATCCGGACAGACGTCCGGACATTTATGGAAAAATTGGCACATCAGGAGTCAGCATCTGCACCCTGGAAGACGTAAAAGTCCTTTATGGCGGCTTTGACCTTTGCGCGCCCAGCACTTCGGTTTCCATGACCATCAATGGCCCGGCGCCCATAATTCTGGCCATGTTCATGAACACGACCATCGACCAGCAACTTGATAAATTCACGGAAAAAAATGGCCGGGCGCCATCTGACGACGAAGCAGCACAGATTCGCGCCAATGCCCTTGCCACTGTCCGGGGAACAGTTCAGGCCGATATTCTGAAAGAAGATCAGGGACAGAACACCTGTATTTTCTCCATTGAATTCGCCCTGAAAATGATGGGTGACATTCAGGAATTTTTTATTCAGAACAGGGTCCGCAATTTCTATTCCGTATCCATATCAGGGTACCACATCGCCGAGGCTGGTGCTAATCCCCTAACCCAGTTGGCGCTGACCCTGTCCAACGGTTTTACTTATGTGGAGTATTACCTTTCCCGGAAAATGCCGCTCGACAGCTTCGCACCGAATCTGTCCTTTTTCTTTTCAAACGGCATGGACCCTGAATACACGGTCATCGGCAGGGTGGCGCGCCGAATATGGTCCATTGCCATGAAAGATAAATACAAGGCGACAGAACGATCCCAGATACTCAAGTATCATATTCAGACATCCGGTAGATCGCTTCACAGCCAGGATATTCAGTTCAATGATATCCGTACCACTCTTCAGGCTCTTTGCGCCATATACGACAACTGCAACAGCCTTCATACCAACGCATTTGACGAGGCTATCACCACGCCCAGCTCTGAATCAGTGCGAAGGGCGCTGGCCATTCAGCTTATAATCAATAGGGAATGGGGACTGGCGAAAAATGAAAACATGGACCAGGGCAGTTTTATAGTGGAAGAGCTCACCAAGCTTGTAGAGGAAGCTGTTTTACTGGAATTTGACCGGATTACCGAACGCGGCGGGGTTCTGGGCGCCATGGAAACCGGCTATCAGCGCAGCAAGATTCAGGAAGAATCCATTCACTACGAAATCCTGAAACACACAGGCGACTACCCCATTGTCGGCGTCAACATGTTCCGGGATCCCAATATTTCGGGCGATGAACTAAGCGACGGTGTGGAGCTTGCGCGAGCCTCCGAAGAAGAAAAAGAGTCTCAGCTCAGCCGCCTGGCGGATTTTAAAGAGCGCCATAAACACGAAGCTCCGGCGGCTCTGAAGCGGCTTCAGGAATTGGCGATTTCTGGCGAGAACCTCTTTGCAGAGCTGATGCAGACCGTTCGCGTATGCTCACTGGGGCAGATCACGCAGGCTCTGTATGATGTGGGCGGGAAGTATCGCAGGAATATGTAAAAATACAGGGCTAAGTGTCAAGTTTAACCATTTGATACTTAGCCCCTAATATACTGCGAACGGGCGTAATCTGAACTTTCCATAAACTCCCTCTCCCAGCGGGGGAGGGTTGGGGTGGGGGTTCAAACGTGCAGATTATGACCGTTGACAGTGTACTTAATACCATCTTAATTCATAGGAGATTTTAAATGAAGGAAGCGGTTATTGTCAGCGCGGTCAGAACCCCGCTGGGCAGTTTTAACGGATCACTGAACGCTATCGGGGCGACCGAGCTGGGAGCCATCGTTATCAATGCTGCGATCACACGGGCCAATATCGTCAAATCCGAAGTCAATGAGATCATTATGGGACAAGTACTTCCCTGCGGATATGGTCAGAATCCGGCCAAACAGGCTGCGGTCAGGGCCGGCATGCCCTGGGAAGTAGAGTGCTTCACGATCAATAAGGTTTGCGGATCTGCTTTAAAGGCCGTTATGCTGGCGGCCCAGACCATTCAGACCGGAGATGCGGACGTAGTGGTCGCAGGCGGCATGGAAAACATGAGCATGGCTCCCTATTATCTGGAAAAAGCCAGATTCGGTTATCGAATGGGACCGGGAAAGCTGGAAGACCACATGATTCATGACGGACTCTGGGACATCGTCAATGATTTTCACATGGGCATGTCCAACGAGCTGTGTTCCGAAAAATACAATATAACCCGTGAAGATCAGGACATATACGCCGCAGAATCCTACCGAAGGGCTATCGCCGCCATCTCTGTAGGCCGGTTTAAGGATGAAATTGTTCCCGTCCCGATTCCCCAGAGAAAGGGAAACCCGATTTTCTTCAACCAGGATGAATGCGCCGTGGAAACCAGCCTGGAAAGCCTGTCCAAAATGAAAGGGGCTTTTAAAAAAGACGGCGTGGGAACCGCCGGAAACGCTTCGATCATCAGCGACGGGGCTGCGGCAGTTGTGGTCATGTCGCGCGAAAAAGCGATTGAGTTGGGCTGTGAAGTTCTGGCGACCATCGGGGCTCAGGCATCTTATGGCATTGATATGAAATATGTGCTGGTCGCTCCAATTTGGGCCATTCCCAAGTGCCTGAAGAAAGAAGGCATATCCAAAGATGCCATTGATCTGTATGAAGTCAATGAAGCCTTCAGCGGCTCGACTGTAGCCGCGCTTCGGGAACTCAGCCTTGATCCTAATAAAGTCAATGTAAACGGTGGCAGCGTGGCTCTTGGCCATCCTATCGGGGCCAGCGGGTGCCGACTGCTGGTAACCCTGCTGCATGAGATGATAAAACAGAACAAGAAAACCGGCCTGGTTTCCCTTTGCCTGGGCGGCGGCGAAGCGGTTGCCATGATAGTTAAACGATAACAATATTTACCGTTCACCGTGAACGGTAAATGGTAAATGGTTGTAATTATACGGAGGAATTCTTTATGGATATTAAAACTTACGGTGTCATCGGCGCCGGTCAGATGGGAAATGGCATTGCACAGGTGGCGGCCATGAGCGGTCTTAGTGTCATCATGAACGATATAAAAGCGGAATTCGTTCAGAACGGAATGAACACAATCACCAAAAATTTAACCCGAAGTGTTGAAAAAGGCAAAATGACCGCCGCTGAAAAAGACGCGGTCCTGGCCCGGATTTCCCCGAGTACAGCGCTGAAGGACATGGCATCCGCCGACTTTGTGGTAGAGGCTGCAACCGAGAATGAAACCCTGAAATTTCAGATATTCAAGCAGCTTGATGAGATTTGTCCTGTCAATGCGATCCTGGCGACCAACACATCCTCCATTCCAATTGGAAGAATAGCCGCACAGACAAAGAGGGCGGATAAAGTCATCGGAATGCACTTCATGAATCCGGTGCCGGTAATGAAGTTGGTTGAAGTCATCCGGGGTATCGCAACTTCAGATGAAACCTTTCAAACGACCTGGGATCTTTCGATAAAATTCGGCAAAACACCAGCTCTGGCTAACGACTATCCGGGCTTTATAGCAAACCGGATTCTGTTGCCCATGATCAACGAGGCTGTTTTTTGCCTTTATCACGGAGTTGGCACCCGCGAAGACATAGATACAGTGATGAAACTGGGAATGAACCACCCCATGGGGCCCTTGGCGCTTGCAGACCTCATCGGCTTGGATACCTGTTTGGCCATCATGGAAACCCTCTACAACGGATTCAAGGATTCCAAATATCGACCCTGCCCCTTGCTCCGCAAGTATGTCGAGGCCGGATGGCTGGGCAAGAAAACCGGTCGCGGATTTTTTGAATATTAAATAAAAATAGGGGACCTTAATATAATGTGGAGGCTTTATGCGGAAAAAAACAGAGGATTCAATCACCAGCGTCATCGGACAAAGAATCAAGAAAGTTCGCACAGATAAGAATATTACGCTGGATAGCATCGCCAATGAGACCGGTTTTTCCATTGATCATCTGAAGAAAATCGAAGCTGGAAAAATTACTCCTCCGGTCGGGGCGCTGCTTCAGATTTCCCGGGCCCTGAAAATCGATTCTGGAACCCTGCTAAAGGAAGAGCCATCCAACCTCAAGGACCGAATCAAGGCATATACCAAGCGAACCGATCACTATGCTTACACTACCCTGACTCCGGGGGCTGAAAACAAGCATTTGAAGGCATTCCGGGTGACCATTGATGCGTTTCAGGAGCATATTGGTGTTGGATACCATCACGAGGGCGAAGAATTCGCGTATGTGCTGTCCGGAAAAATCGAGATCGTGGTGGGCGAACACGTCAATAAGCTGGAGACCGGGGATACCCTGCATTTTAACTCCGGCATTCAGCACAACCTGCGCAATTGCGGTGAAACCACTGCAGAACTGATCGTGGTGGTGTACAGCCCCTGATATAACAGGTTGAGAGGAGAAGGTATAATGTCATATAAACTGACAGATGAACAGCTCATGATTCAGGCCATGGTGCGGGAATTTTCCCGAAAGGTCGTGGCTCCTGAAGCAGCAGAGCGCG